>JAFRCV010000014.1 GCA_017404205.1 Erysipelotrichaceae bacterium | reverse complement strand
CATAAGAGAAACTAGACTAAAAGATGTTGTCGATAATAAAAAAGAATTAACTAGTAGAATATCAGACTATATCGAAAAAAGGAAAGAATAGATAATCTTTCCTTTATTGTTTAGTGGTGACATTTTCAAAAAATTTCAACATAATGATGAACGCTTAATTAATCACTATATTTACTTTGTTATTGTCGCTTTTTTTCTTTATATTAGAGCTTTATATACCCAATAAAACAACTCAAATGTGCCAAAAGGTGCAATTTATTAGATTTCTAATGTGCCAAAAGGTGCAATTAATTGCAATTCTAATGTGCCAAAAGGTGCAATTATATACATAATGTAGTTGAAAGGTAGCTAAATATGTATAGAAAATCTAGAAAAATGGAATACAAGTCCAAGAAGAAAACCACTGATTGTATGGGGAGCTAGGCAAGTTGGCAAGACATATCTAATAAAGAATTTGTTTGCTGAAAAATATTATCATGATAATTATATTTATATTGATTGTAGGACAGAAGAAGATATTACCGAATATTATGACAAGCAATTAAATGCTAATGATGTATTCTTGTTCATGAATGAACTTAAAAACAACATAATTAATATAAATGGTTTTATTATAAAGTCTTAAAAATCATCACTCAATATAAACAAAAAACAATAGCCTAGAGTATCTAGGCTATTGTTGCATTATATTTAGAATGGTTTTATTGGTGTTACATCCTCTTCTGTACTTGTAAGAATTATATCATCACCATCGACTTCTATAATTTCAATTAAAGGTTTGTCTATCATATTGTTCTCCATATATGTTAATCTATAAAATAGTTATATAATGTTTCTGCAATTAATCCATATCCCACATCTGTAAAATGAATATTATCACTATAGAAATATGTAGAAGGACTATTTAGGAATACATCTTTTGTAGGTGTATAAACATCAATATAATCAATGCCTAATTCATCAGCTACTGCTTTTTGAATTGCTTGTAAATCACCCTTTGAATATAATCCTAAATCAGTATTTTTATTTATGACAACGCTAGAAACAATATATACTTTTGATACACTATCTAAAGTTTGATAGTCTTGTACTAAGTCTTTTAGAGCATTCTTATATGCTTCAACTCCATTTTCACCATAGCTCAATAAGCTACGAATATCATTTGTTCCTAGCATAATTAATACAACATCCGGATTAAAATCTCTTGAAGGAATATAACGCTTTGTATTCTTATAGCTTAATTTTGGTGTAGATACTCTATAATTGTAAGGACTATCAGCAGCAATTGTATAAGCAGCACTTACACCATAATTGCCAACTTCATATCGTTCATTAAATAATGTATTAAATACTGCTGGATAGCTCTTGATGCTTGGATCACTCGCTTTATAACCATAAGTAATACTATCGCCAATAAATGCTATTTTAAGTTTTTCTCCATTATAAGGCGTAATATCATCTAAAGAACTAACTTTATTTATTACTTCGTTTTTTAAGATCACAGCACTTTGATTATATCCATACATTGCCTTCATAGCCTTGATTAAATTTGGATCTTCATTTGCATCTTTAATTATCAAATTAGCATATGACAATGCTGAAACAACAACATTTAAATCACCTTCATTTCCTAATTTAACTGAAATATTATGCTTAGTCGCTAAATCAGGAGCAGCAAGTCTTGAAACTCTTACATAATACATGCTGTTATTAACTCTTTGTGGAATAAGGGTTTCATCGCCATCTTTAAATACATATTCATTTATTGTATGACTTCCGTCTAATTTGAAGTATATGCGGAAATCAGTATAGTATTTAAGAACTAGATCTTGTCCATAAGCACTTATGCCTTCTGTTGTTCCAGTTATGGCATGATTATTGTTTTCATCAACAACAATATTTTCAATTGCACTTTCGTCTAATTCACCAACATTTTCTGAATCATAGGCAAAATAGTTTTGTACATATTTACTATAATTAACCATTGCATTAGAGAATTCTTTTAATTCATTTGAATATGATTCGCTATTTGCAATTTGTCCTAAATAGTTTCTTATTGAAATGACATTTTCGCTTGTGAATGTTTCTTCATTATTTTTAAAGAATTGAACTGTATGTTCATCACCCATGTTCTTAGCTGAAATGTTGTCAAATTTATAACTATATGTAATATTATCTGTTCCATCAATATTTTTATTTAATGATGTAAGTGCGATATCTTGACCATCAAGCCTTAAGAAGGCATCACTTACATTAACACTTGGTGAAACTTTTAAGCTTAGATTTAAACTTGTTGTACCGTCGGCATTTAATGTTGCTTTTTGGAAAGCGCTAACTGTATCAATGGTCTTTGGTTTAATTGTAACATCGGTATTTAAGTAATAGAATCTAACAAAATAATAACCACTTGCTTTCGCAAGAACCATCTTACCAAATGTATAATCGGTAGGGCCGCTACCATTGTTTGCTTGTTCATAGACAACTTCTTTATCACCATCAGTAATGATAATTCCAGACATCTTATCATTATTTGGAACGATACCGATTTGAACTGAACCGGCTTTTGTATTGTTAAGATCTAACGAATTGACAATAATTGAATCATCATAAGCACTTATTTCAGCACTATTTGGATATTCATTTCGATTATAAGATTTAGCTGATGAATATGGATCCGCAAAATCAATTATTACATCATCATATTCAATATTTATTTGAATATCTCCTTTAATTTCGTAGAAGTATACATCAAAATATGTATCATCTTTTTCTCTTACAATACGATATTTATTGTTATTCAAATATTGATCTATATCAATTTGTAAATTATTAGTATTAAATGTATGAGAGAATACATCTTCGGTAATAGTGATTGCTTTTAATTTACCAATAGATGTATAAATTCTTACTGGTAATCCTTCATTGATTGAATAATCATCTAATGTAGTTAAAATGCCACTTGAATTGAGTGTTCCACCTGTTTTTGTTTCCCAATTAGTACATTCAATTGCATTACCACCATTTGCCTGTCCAGCATTAACTACACTAATGTGATGTCCTGTAACGTTTGTAACGGGACTAACTGTTACATTAGAATTCAAACTAATAAATGAAACATCATAAGCTCCGTTGCTATATGTTATTTCAATATTGCCAAACGTTGTATCAACTATATGACTATCATCACTTAAGAAGGTTATTTCACTTGTGCCATTTGAAACTAATAAGCCTTTTACTGCATTATCTACTTCAATATGCATATTTGCATACTCACCAGCTGTTTTTGATGATAAACTTGTTTGAGCAACTTCATAGCTATAGCCACTTGGAACATAACCATTTACTAATGAATCATATTCAAATGATTTTGTTAGATTATTTTCATCTAAATAATTCATAGTATATGTATTATGAACAAAAGTAATTGTAATATCATCAGTAATGTTATAGAAACGTGTAGAAGTAAGTGTGCTTGTAGAAGCATTAACTGCAATTTTTAATATATCTGTATTAGTGTTGCCAGATGATGTAATAGTATTGTTAGCCTTTAGATAGCGAGTCATTGTTTTGCCTGCATAATCTAATACAACTTCTTCATTGTTACCAACTTTAAACTTAATAGCTGTTACATCTGATAAATCAGTATAGATGCTTAATGCAGCGCCACTTGTATTAGAAAAGTCACCAACAGTTGTCACATAATTTTCATGAACTTCACCATTTGTCGTACTCGCCCATACACTTGATTCAGTAGCATTATGAGCTGTACCATAACCAGCATTTAAAACTGTTACTTTATGTCCTTGCATAAAGCCAGCATATAAAATCTTATCTTCTGTTACTCTATCTTTTGTAAAATTCCATTTACTTGTACAATTTACATCTTTATACCAACCAGTAAATACATATCCTTCTTTTTCTGGAGCATTAACTGGTTCATCAATTAATGAATTATATAAAACATCTTGTAATGTTTCATAAACATTATTATCAACCATGAATGTTATATCAACAGGATCGCCAGTTGGAATAATGTCTGTTTCATAACGATATAAATCATCATTGATACCAATATATTGCATATTATATAAACTTGCATAATAGAATGTTGAGCCTACATATGAGTCTGGTTCAAATAAATATGCAACTAAATAAGAATCTGATGTATTAAGTGATATTTCATAAGCACCATTTTCAAATGTAACCTCACTATTTTCACCAATTGTAACAACTGGTTTACTAGCATCGTTTGTTGTATCAGCTATTGAATATCTCTTAAGTACTCTTGTTGTACCATTATCAAGTTTTGTATATGAAATACCATGCATATCTAATAAATGTAATATTTCATTGATATGGCTTAAATCAGCAGGTATTACATATGATACTGGTAAGCTTCTATATTCTGTGATAGTGTCATACACTTTCCAAACTCTTGTTGTATTTTCATATGTACCATCAGCATATGCTTTTACAAATGGGTCAGTTCCACCATTACTTGCAGTAACTTTTAAAGCAAAATAATTGTTTTCATCATATTCAGTTACTTTAGCTGCTTGTCTTGCTTCATATACTTTTTGAGCAATTGTCTTTTCATCATTTGTATCCATTGAAATAACTTCATCAGCTAAGTTCTTAAGAGCAACAACCATTTCTTTTGTAGAGAATTCATAATTGGCTTTACCAGACCAAATTCTTTGTACTTCAATTAAGAATGCATAAGCACCACGAACATAAGTGTATGTTCTTTCTGAAACAGAAGCATAAGAAGGAACTGGATAATGTTCAGCTCTAAAGCCTTGAGCATTAGCTTTATCTAATAATCTTTGAAGCATCAATGCTTGATCAGAAGTCTTGATATCCCAAGTGTTATTTATCATGCCGTTTGTATCTACTAATGGACTATTTGGTGTACTTAAACAACAATATGCTAAATTATGAATATCATCTATTGCATTATTATCTGCTGTATCAATCCTATTGTTTTCATTATCTTCATGACATGATGCAAATACTGTTGGCATGAATAATGAATAAATGTAAGCGGTAAGTTGTGAACCTTCACGAGATAAATATAGTAAGTCTCTATTTGAATTCAAACCATTTTCAAATTCTCTCTTAAATCTTTGAATATTATCAGCAGAAACATTTGGCAAAATAACAATTGCGCCAAAATGATCTAATAATTCTTCATAATTTCCACATAATTCATAAGCGAATTGTAATGCACCTTCCATACCACTTGGTTCATTACCATGTTGACCACCATTAATCATGAAGATTTCTCTTGTGCCAACACTTCTTACTTCATTTGCTAAATCAGCAAGTGAAATATTAGCATCTACTTCATCTTTTGTGAAAACTAAAACTGGATTTCTATTGCCCATTGGTGTTAATTCAAATGGATAATAAACATGTAAATATGGACTTTCTAAAGAATCAACAAAGTTACATAAATCTTCATTTTCTGTAAATTTACGATTATTGATTAAATATTTTTCCATTGTGAAAGAAGGTGTTACTAGCTCGATATCATCAACATTATTTAAGTTATCCCAATTCCAAAATCTATTTAATACTTGATCAGTTGTATATGATACTGTTCTTTCTTCATAATTATTCACAAAAGTAGGAACTAAAGGCATATCAAATTCAACAGTTGAAGTCTCATTTCCACTAATATAGAAATATTTTCTTAAATAGTCATTAGAAGAATTGTAATAAACTAAATAGTAGTATAGACCAGGATTTAAATCAACTTCGATATAATTCTTATAGCCATCAATTATTCCTTCAGTTAAATCAGTGATTTTAACTTTATCAGTATCAGTTGAATAACCTTTATAAATTACAATATTTGGTTGAATTTCATCTTGTCCATTAGGATTGTAATATGTTACTTTCACATGAACTTTTTCACCAGACATAATATATTTAATGTTTCCATCTTCGACAACTCTTTCTAAGCTTTCGCTTGTTTTAGCGATGTAATTAACAACTCCATTAGTATTTTCATCATTAATTGTTAAAACTGTTAAACCATCATTAACTTCATTTACTTCTAAATTAATGTTACCAGTTAATGTATTAGTAATTAAGCTTGCGCCACCACCAAGAACAATCTTGCCACCACCAATAACACTTTCTACTTCAATAGATTTGTTGATTGTTAAAGTTCCACCATCACTTAAATCAATTGTTGAAGGAACAGCATTATTAAATGTACCAACAGATCCAGCTTTTAAAACTATATCATATTCACCATTAAAGACACCGCTTGCTGAATTCTTAGAAATATCAGCAACATTAGCACCATTGATATTTAAATTAACTGTTCCATTTACTGACCCTGCAGCACCTGAGCCAGCAAAGTAAATATTGCTGGCAATAGTTCCACCATTTAAATTTATTGTAGTGTTACCTGAATATGAAACACTCAAACCACCACAAAAGATTCTTCTAAATGTACCAGAATTAATTGTGATAGTTGCATTAGCATTTGTGATTGTTCCTTTTGCATTTGCTACACTAGCAGAACCAGCTAATATACATAGATATGTACTGCCATTAGCAACACAAGTAACGTCCTCACCAACTGTGAAATCATTTCCTTGTAGATAGATAAATGCATAACTAGCATTTGAATTATTAACTAAAGTCAAATTCTCAATAGTTGTTTCAGCATTGATAAACCAAGATCTATTTAATGTTAATTTAATATTTGGATTTTCACCAACAACTCTTATTGGTTTATTTGGCATATGATAATGTGCTGTTGAAGTAGCAATACTTGCATCACTAGCTAAGATTATTGTTCCACCACTACTAGGCAATGCATCAGCTGCATCCACAAATGTTGAATATGAATTAGCCATAGTTCCTGTAGAATCTACATACACTGTATCAACAACAATCGGAACAGTAGCTTCGCCAACTGTATAACTAATATTGTTGCTGTTTACATTTTTTACTAATATTTCGTCTGCTGTTTGTAAATAATTAACTTCACCTGTTGCCTCTACATTATTAACAACAAGATATGTATTATCTTTAACAGGATTAGCGATACTTAAATTTAATGTTCCATTTAAATCATTAGATGTTAAAGTATTGCCATCACCTAAATTTAATGTGCCTCCACCAATAATATTAGAAGCAATAATATTAGTATTAAGATTTAATGTACCACCTAACGACAAATCAACAACTGGAGTTAAATCTACAACCGCATTTACAGTACCGCCTTTTAAATTAACGTTGGCAGTTCCATTAAATGTTCCATAATCAGAATTAAGTTTCATAGATGCAACGCTACCACCATTAATAGTAATATTAACTGTTCCAGAGCTGTTTGCTTTTTTGCTTGAAATACCTGAACCAGCACAGAAAATGTTAGTTCCAATTGTACCACCATTAATAATAATATTTGATGTACCTGAATAAGTTGTTTGAATACTTCCACCAAAGATATTTCTAAATGTACCTGAATTAACAGTTATTGTCGAATTACCATTACTAATTGCGCTAGTTGATCCAGTAAACAAACATAAATATGTCGAACCATTTGGTGTACATGTAACATTATCACCAACGGTTAAATCATGTCCTTGACAATAAAAGAATGCAAAGCTTGCACTTGCCTTATTTACCCATGTAATATTATCAATGGTTAAATCATCATTAATAAAGAAAGTTCTCAGTTGAGTCAATTTTATATTTGGATTCTCACCTGTGATTCTAATTGGCTTTGCATCCATTTTATATGCAACAGATGCACTTGTATTAATATTGGCATCAGAACAAACTACAATTGTGCCACCACTATCTGGTAAAGCGGTTACTGCACTAGCCAATGTTGTATATACATTTTCGCTGTGCTCACTTGTACCAGCAGGATCAAGATAAACGATTGTTTCTTCCTCAGCCTTAACAAGAACATTAAAATTTGTTAAGACCAAAAAAAGGCATAACAATAAATTAAATATTTTCTTCATAAGAAAAACTCTCCTAATTAAATTTTAAAAAATCTAAAAAGATAAAAAGGACTAATTTTCCAATGTTTTTATTTCATTTTTTAGTCTATAAAAAATCTATTAGTTTATTAGGGTCTATAAAATTATTAAAAACTTCACTCAATTCATCAATGCTGTCACAATTTATAATTTTTTTATAATTATTAATACGATATTTAATCGTACTTAATGAACAGTATGCATGATTGCATATTGTTGTTCTAGGAAGTTTTTTCATTAATCCATAAATAATATGATAATCAGTCTTATCGGCTTCTATCAATAATAATTCCAATTTTTCAATAGTTCGCATATTACTAATGATTTTTCTTATATTTTCCTTAGACGGCATTTTAACATCACTAAAATTTATGCCAATAGGATTCTTAGTCGATGTCGATTCTCTTTCTATGATTTCAGTTTTCAAAAATGTTTGAATAGCCGAAATATTTTTATATTTAATAATTCGATTATAAATATGTATTATTTCTTTAGCTGCGCCTTTAATGTTGGTTGCGTAGGTTGTTAATGATGGAGAAGTCAACATTGATAGTTTAGAATTGCTCCATGACATTAATAAAACTTTTTTGTTCCATGTCGGATCAATTAATTCAAATATTTTACTAATAATAATTGCTTGAAAATCATTTGAACATATAATTGCATCAACTCTTTTATCATATTTAAATAATTTATTTAATGACTCAATTATTCTCCCACTTTTAGTATCAAATACTACTTTGTTTTTAGAATAATCATGTTTTTTATAGTATTGTATTTTTAAATTATCCTTTCTCCCTTTTGAAAGAAGTCCAAGTGCCACAAGGCTATTACAGCCCATCTTTTTAACCACTTCTAAAGAATTAATAATGGCCTCTTCATCGTTTTCGTATACACTGCTAACTTTATTTAAGAATTGATTATTAGGCAGCATCGCATTAATAATCGGTATCTTCTCACCACATAATTCATAAACAAATTCAAATTCATTTTCTAAATTTGTTAAAATTAAAATGCAATTATCTTCATTTTTATATCTCTTTAAACAATCATCAAATTCTTCTTTATTTAGAAAGAAGTCATAATTAATATTTTTCTTTTTAGCTTCTTCAACAAGTGTTTTTATTTTCAGTTTTCCAATTGCTGATTCTTGCCAACCTTTTTTATATGTAAATAATAATGCCATATTTAAATATATAAATATTATATTAATAAATAATAAAAAAGGTAAGATGATCAGTCTTACCTTTCTTAAAACGACTCATTGTTTATACAACTATTTTGTAGCTGTATCTACAACTGGTTGAGGTGTTCCTCCGCCAAATGGATTAGCGATAACAAATATAACTGGAGAAGCATCTGATAATGTGATAGTTGCAACATGAGCGCTAGTATCAACGCTATCTGCAGCAACATATTCAAAGACATTTCTTACAGTTGAATAATGCACAACGCCAACTTTTGAACCAGGAATAATTTTTGAATGTTCAACAGTAAAAGTTACAGCACCAGTTTCTTGTCCTGGAATTGTACAGCCACTAATTGGATCAACTTCAAAGAAGTCATCAGCCAAATTAATATAGTATTCTGCATCACTAGGAATTCCGTCAACAAGAGTTCTCAATGTAGATACTGTTGGATCAGCAAGAATAGCATCAACTTCAGGATTGCCAGTAGGAACATAGCTTGTTTCTACGCTTGTACAATCACCCGCAACTACATGATAACCATTATCTGTAAATGATGGTAATGCAGAAATAGTAGCTGAGACAATTAATGTTAAGCACAATACTGAAAGTAAAACACTTAATACCTTTCTCATTTTGAAATCCTCTCTTAAATCTCTTTTACGTAAAATAGTTTAATTATCAATGATAATAAATCTTCCTCATTTGGATAGAAGTCTTCATAGAATTGTCCAATTGCGTATCTTCCAGAAATTGAATAAGCGAACGGATCACTGCGCATTGAATCCATTGCCAATTCATAGAATGTTTCTGCTTCATCCCATGAAAGATTAGTTTCGCAATTTTCTAGAATCTCTTCTAGTTTAGCCAACAAAAAAGACTCATCTTCTTCATTGATACTATTAATGTTATCAAAAAACCAATTTAGATACAAGTTTTGACGAAGCATTCTGTTTTTATTTGTAAAATCATCATAAATATTTCTTGATCTTAGATAAATTTCTATTGTATCTTTATTTACATTAAATATATAACCTTTAACCCATTCAGGATTTCGATATGCTAAAGAATCATCAGGAAGTTCTATATCAACATCACCAACAATTTCTGCTAGCATTGGCATAACATTCATATTTGTAGCTACATAATAGATTATTGGTATATTTAATAATAGTTTGCTAGTAGCTTCCATTGTGACAATACCGGCTTTTCCTGCTTTATAGCCATTTGGATAAGCAAGACCTAAGTGGTTGTCAGATAAGCCTAGGTAACTTCCATCATCACCATACATTTCAATTTCGGTTATTGTTTCTCTTGGAATTGCTAGTAACTTTATTTCTTTGCTTCTTCTATCAATTATTAATAAGGACATATGGTCACTTTGACCATAAACGCCTTCATTTGTATCAATCCCCATCAACAGTATTGAAATAATATCTGTGTTGTAATAGTATGTTTCACCATTATATTCAAGCGTATGGTAATCATTATCATCATTATCTATTATTACTACTTCTTCAGGATTGCCATTAATGAACAAAAATAGCCCAGCTACTATAAGCAAGGCCATTATTGCGATTACAACTTTATTAATTGTTTTATTCATAGTTAATATTCGTAATAATAGTAGTAGTAATAATCTTTATCTGTCTTCTTAACACCATTCAAAATAGCGCCAATAATTCTAATGTTGTTTCTTTCAAGTTGTTTAACAACATTCCTAACAACAGACATCTTCACATAATTGCTTCTAATAACAAGCAAAATGCCATCAACCATTGAACCAATGATTTGAATATCAACAGCACCTACTGCTGGTGGAGTATCAATAATAATGTAGTCAAATCTTTCTTTTAAAACTTTCAACATCTTCTCTAATTTTCCATTAGAAAGAAGCTCTGAAGAGTTTGGTGGAATTTTACCACTTAGTAATACATATAAATGATCTACATTTGTTGAATAAATTGAAAAATCTGCTTGTGAACTTAAGCATTCAGATAAACCAGTTACGCTTCCTTTTACACCTAACATTCTCTTTATTTTTGGTTTTCTTAAGTCACAGTCTACCAATAACACTCTTTTGCCTAAAGATGCAAATTGAGATGCTAATTGAACAGAAACTACCGTCTTACCTTCATCAGGGATTGAACTTGTAACAGCTATTACTTTTGTTACACCAGTATAAAGTAAAGAAGTACGAATTGATCTTAAAGCTTCGGAAACATTACGATCAATCTCAGGAAGAGTTATCGTCAATTCATGAATATTCTCATCCATAATTATTTTTTCTCCTTATCTTTATTAAAAAATCTTTTCTTCTTTTTTCTTGTATCTTTCTTTTCATATGATAATGAAGCTGATTCAGGAATTGAACCAATTACTGGAATGCCAATTTTATTTTCAATTGTTTCTGCATCACTGATACGATCATTAATCAAATACAAGATGGCAAAGAAACCTGCAGATATTGCAAAACCAGCGATGCCGCCTATAACAACATTTCTAGACATTGATGGTGATACTCTACTTGGATTAGCTACTGCTTCTTCAATAATATATGGTTCTCTTGTGTTAATCTCTTTGATAACATCAACACCATATTTAACAACTAAATTTGCAATATCTCTTGCGACATTTGGATTATGTGACTTCGCTGTAATTCTTAGTACATTTCTTCCTGAATCATTTGTAACAGTGATAACCGAACTTAGTTGCTGATAAGTTATGCCTAAATCTAAATCTTTGATTACTTTTTCAAGTACTGGTCTAGATTTTAAAATTACTTCACAATCATCAGTCAAGTAATAACCAATTTGAATATCAGTTAAAGTAGTAATTGATGATGTACTTCCTCTTACATAGATTAGCGAAGAAGAAGAATATACTGGTGAAATCATATATTTTGTGTATAACCCAAAAGTAACCATGCCTAAAACAGTACACAAAGCAACGATTATCCACCTTTTAAGTATGTATTTTAATAGATCTAATAAATCAATTTCATCATCATATGTTCTTTTATTTTTTATTTCATTATTCATAGTACACCTTATTTTACCATATTATCTAATATTATTCTTGCGTTTATCTCAAACAATTCATCAGCATATTGTTTTTCATATTTATTACTTACAAAGTCATAAGCTTCTTTTAAAAGAATAGGTCTTCTTATATTATGACCATCACTAGCAATATAACTAACAAGTTTCTTGCTTAATAATTTGTCCATTGTCCTTTGGTGATGTTTTAAGCTTGAGCCATTACATTGTAGTTTATAACCTTCTTTAATCCAACGATTCACAAATTCAATATCTTCTTTGACATATGAATATCTTTCTGGATGGGCAATTATAATTTGATAACCAGCATTTTTTATATCATAAAGAATATCGTCATAATAATCTTCATAATATGTAAAAGGAAATTCAATTAATACATAATTGCTATTACCAAGACAAGAAATTTTGCCTTCCTTTAATTCATCAACAACGCCTTTATCAATATATATTTCGTTCCCTGGATATATATTGATATCAATATCGTTTGCTTTTTCTTTTAATGAATTAATGAGTTCAATAATTTCATCTCTACTTTTATGATAGTAACCACCAATATCATAATGGGGTGTAACAATGATGTCACTTATTCCATCATCATGAGCGTTTTTTAATAACTCTAACGACTCTTCCCATGATTGGCTGCCATCATCAATGTTAGGCAATAGATGTGTATGTATATCAATCATTTTCCGCTCCTTTCTTTAATATCTTAAAATATTCACTTTCATAAGCTGATGCCATATTTTCTCTACTATATTTATCTTTTTCTTTATATGCGTTGTTGCCCAAGAATTCTCTTTTTTTAATATCGAAATATAATTCTTTAATGGCTTTATATAATTCTTCTTTATTAGGATTAATTAAAATAGCATTATAATCGTTTGTCAGCATATCTTTTATGCCACCGACATTTGAAGCAATTATTGGCATTGCTGCGCTCATTGCCTCAATAATTGTCATTGGCATTCCTTCAAATTTTGAAGGTAATACAAAAATATCTGCTTCACTAAACACTTTTTCAATACCATTAACTATTCCTTTAAAGACAACTGCAGATTCAAGCCTTCTTTCTTTAACATATTCTCTGACTTTTTGTCCATAATCATTTTCATAATTTCCTGTAAAAGTCATTTTTATATTCAATCCTTCATTTATCAATCTTTCAATGACCTCAACAATCATTAACTGATTCTTTAATTCAACAAATCTTCCAATGTGTAAAATATTAAATGTCTTAAATGAATAGTCTTCTTTTTTCTTTATATGATTTGTATCTTCACCATTAAAAACAATTGGAACGTTTTCTTCTTTTAATTTATACTCTTCACAAATTGTCTTTTGAATCTCTTTGCTTAAAGCTATTGGCTTTACATTTTTATAATGAT
The DNA here is from genome assembly GCA_017404205.1 of Erysipelotrichaceae bacterium. GTDB lineage: Bacteria > Bacillota_I > Bacilli_A > Erysipelotrichales > Erysipelotrichaceae > Colivicinus. The sequence continues at coordinate 77,224 of JAFRCV010000014.1, read as the reverse complement.
ATGCATAATAAGCATATTTTTTTCTTATTGAAGATTGTTCTCTTGAGGCAACACTATGAACCGTATGTATTTTTACCTTTATACCTAAGTTATTGGCTATAGGCATAACATAGTTCAAAATATATAAGTGCGTATGAATAACATCAGGTTTAAATTCTTTGATTATTTTTTTAATCTTTCCAAATATTGATATATCAAATCCTGGTTTTTTATTTAAATATTTTATTTCTATTCCCTTATTATTTAATAATTCTGTTAATGAACTTTGATAGTTAAATAAACTAACAGCCAACACTTCATGCCCTTTTTCTTTTAAACCTATGCATAAATTAGCACACATTGTTTCGCCACCGGAAACAATAAATTCTGGTATAAACTGAATTATTCTTAATTTACTTATCGTCATTAATGAATCTTAATGTTTTTAAACATTGATCTTTTTCAGACATGATTAAAGGAGAACCATTTATACTATAACCTTCACAAGATGCATTACCTTTATATTCGCCAATTACTCCTGGCCATTTTATATTTATATCAGGGTCATTCCAAGCAATTCCTAATTCATCGTTTGGATGAAAAAAATCATCACATTTATAACAAAATTCTGCTATATCGCTTAATACTAAAAAGCCATGGGCAAAACCTTTAGGAATTAAAAATTGTTTTTTATTCTCTTCACTTAAGATAAGGCCAAAGTATTTGCCATAAGTTTTTGAGCCCTTTCTTAAGTCAACCGCCACATCAAACACTTCACCTTTTATAACTCGCACAAGTTTTGTTTGGGGAAAATCTTTTTGTCTATGAACTCCCCTTAATACGCCTTTAATACTTGAGCTTTGATTGTCTTGAACAAATTTATAATCAAGGCCTGCTTCTTTCATATCGTTTTCATTATATGTCTCCATGAAGTAGCCTCGATTATCTCCATGTACAGTTGGCTCTATTATACATAACCCTTCAATTCCACCAACATTATATTCAACTTTAATCTGACTCATAATTCTTCCTTATCTATTAGAATACATCTTTTCATAGTAGTTCATGTACTCACCACTAATAATTGGTTCCCACCAATCTTTATTATTTAAATACCAATCAATTGTCTTTTCGATTCCATCTTTGAATTTTGTTTCTGGTAACCAGCCAAGTTCATTAGATATTTTTGTAGGATCAATAGCATATCTTAAATCATGACCTTTTCGATCAGTTACATATGTAATTAAATCTTCACTTTTTCCTAATTTATTGACAATTAATTTAACTATATCAATATTGGTCATTTCATTATGGCCACCAACATTATATATTTCGCCAATTTTTCCTTTATGAATAATTAAATCAATAGCTTTACAATGGTCTTCTACATATAGCCAATCCCTAACATTTAAACCTTTTCCATATACTGGCAATGGCTTATTATTTAAACAATTAATAATCATTAATGGAATTAATTTCTCTGGAAATTGGTATGGACCATAATTGTTACTGCATCGACTAATTGTTGTAGGAAGATTAAATGTACGATGATATGCTTGCACTAATAAATCAGCTCCAGCTTTAGATGATGAATATGGAGAACTAGTATGTATTGGTGTTTCTTCTGTAAAAAATAAATCAGGTCTATCAAGCGGTAAGTCACCATAAACTTCATCAGTACTCACTTGGTGATACCTAATATTTCCATATTTACGACAAGCATCCATCAATACCGATGTACCTATGATGTTTGTTTGTAGAAAAATGGAAGGATCTTCAATTGATCTATCAACATGTGATTCAGCAGCAAAATTAACAACGACATCTGGATGTTCTTCTTCAAACATCTTATATATATTTTCTCTATCACAAATATCTAATTTATAAAATTTAAAATTAGGATTATTCATAATAGGTGCCAAAGTTGATAAATTACCAGCATAAGTTAATTTATCAACACATATAACTCTATATTCAGGATATTTCTTTAATAAATGAAAAATAAAATTTGAGCCAATAAATCCTGCTCCACCAGTAACAACTATGTTCATTTTTAGTCCTTTCCTAAAACAACTGTCTTTAGTCTAGTTCCATAAGAACTCTTTCCATAACGTTTAGTTGCTTCTACTAACTCTTCTTTAGTAATCCAATTATTATAATAGGCAATTTCTTCTGGTGCAGAAATTAATACACCTTGTCTATTTTCTATCGAAGAAACAAAATCAGCTGCTTCCAATAAAGAATCAACAGTACCTGTATCTAGCCATGCAAACCCTCTGCCTAGAAGTTCAACATCTAAAAGCCCTTCTTTTAGATACATTTCGTTTAAACTTGTAATTTCTAGTTCACCACGTTTAGATGGTTTAACTTCATGTGCCTTCTCACTTACACCAGCTGGATAAAAATATAGCCCCGTTACAGCATAATTACTCTTTGGCTCTTTTGGTTTTTCCTCAATGCTTGTAGCTTTGCCATTTTCATCAAAAGCAACTACGCCAAATCTTTCCGGATCACTTACATAATAGCCAAAGACAGTAGCTCTTTTTTTCTTTTGAGCATTCTTAAAAGCATCTTTTAAAATTTGTGTGAAATTATTTCCATAGAAAATATTATCACCGAGTATCATTGCGCAAGCATCCTTACCGATAAATTCTTCGCCTAAAATGAAAGCTTGTGCTAAACCATCTGGCGATGGTTGAACTTTATATGATAGATTAATTCCAAATTGTGAACCATCTCCTAATAATGCTTCAAATCTAGGAGTATCTTCAGGGGTACTTATTATTAATATATCTCTTATGCCTGCAAGCATTAATGTAGATAATGGGTAATAAATCATTGGCTTGTCATAAACAGGCAATAACTGCTTAGATGTGATTCTTGTTAATGGATATAGACGTGTGCCAGCTCCGCCAGCTAGAATGATACCTTTCATAGTTTTCTCCTGTTTTTAGTTTATTTAATTATCTTTTTGACATTTTTAAAAAAGTTTTTTCTATCTAACGCAAATAGTATTTGCATTTTCTTTTTCTTGCCTAAGGAATTGAAATCTTCATAATTATTTAATATGTCAAAAACACTATATTCTTGACCATTATTAGTAGATTTTAAAGCTGTTTTCATTTTCGCTTCATCATATTCTTTTTTGAATAGTCTCTCGTATTTGATGTATAGTTGATTAACTTTATCATAATTGTTTTCTAATGTAATTGCTTTAACAGATTCTAAAAGATATTCATAAAAGATATTCGTAAAGTGTAAAGGGTGATTGCCCCACTTGTGAGTTTGTAAGCCAATTGCATATTTTGGTATTTCAATGACTTTACACTTTGGACAAATTTCTATAAAGTATTCATTTAACTTATCTAATAAGATTTCACTTAACATTATGCTGTTAAAATGAGCATCTGAATAATATGGATGTAGATATCCATTAGCATCTATATAATGATTTGCTTGTTTTGTTTTTACTAAAATGATTTTTTCTTCATCAAATATCTTAAGAATTTCCCTAGAATACTCCTTTATTGTTTCTCTCCAAAATTCATCGCTATATTCTAGTGGATTAATTATTTCTAATTTAGTATCTTTGAAAATATTGTACTTTAAACTAGCATTATAATGTGCCTTGAAAGAAACAGAATTCGAAACTAATAATTTGCCTAATCTATTTTTCCAACTAATTTTAGCTAATGAAATTCTTGCTTCAGCAAAATCCATAACCAAATATTCACCATGTTTTTCTTGTAAGGCTTTAAATGCTGTTTTGTTGATATCATTAATTAAATTTTTCTTATACCACTTACCATTGACTGTTTTTACTTCTTTAGTAAAATCACTAAAATCTGCTTTAATAAAATCTACAGGCGCACTAATCATTGAGATTGGTGAAGAAAAACGAATATCAGTATGAAAGCTGAAATTCTCAGTATCACTTTCAAATAAATCTCTACAAACGCAACAACCGATTACACTAATGCTTTTCAAAATTATTATCCTTTTTTAACTAATTTTTTGATAAGACCTAAACAGTATTCCAATGCATCGTTTCTGAATAGTTTACTCAATAAATAATATAAAGCAACCCCTATCAACACTTGAACAAACAATAATAGATAGTAAGGAAGACTCATGGTTCCAATAAAAAATACGATTGTTCCCATAATTATAGATGCAATATATGTTTTAAAAGAATTCAAAATACATTTAAACACCTTAAAGTTAGAAATCTTTTTTAAATATATAAAATATATTAGGCAATTGAATGCTGATGAAACGATCATGCTATAACCTATAGCCATAACGCCATGAGGAATTGCGACAATCAAGGCAATAATATTAAAAACACACTCCATTATTCCAAGAATCATACTAGCAGTGCTCTTGCCTAACGCCATTGGCCCATTACTAAATATAGCTTCTATAGAATTTAAAAAAACAACGATACAAAATACTTTTATATAAGGTACGCATGGAAGCCACTTCTCACCAATCAATAAATGAATAAAAGATTCCGATACACTAAATAATCCTATACAGATTGGTAACATCACAAAAACATTTATTTTAAATGATTTTGCTAGAATTTCATTAAATCTATCTTTATCATCTTGTGTTTTAGCCAATACTGGAAACATTACTGAATTTACCGAATTATAAATGTTTTGCCCAATCATATTTGGATAAGTTTTACCTCTGTTATAAAACGATAAATCAGATTCACTATATTTTTTGCCAATTACAAGCTGACGCACATTATTTGATATATTGTAAATAATTTTATAAATAAGAATTTTAATGCCAAATGAAAAATGTTTTTTTAATAGTTTCTTATCAAATTCAACCGTTGGTCTCCAATCAATAACAAACCATAATATTGTACTGTCAATAAAATGGTTAACAACTCCTTGAACAACCAATGCCCAGGCACCAAGCCCATTTACTGCCATAACAATTCCAATAATACCAGAAAATATAGTTCCTCCAATTGTTGCATAGAAAAATTTCTTAAATTCTAATCTTTTTGCAACATAGGCATATTGAAGGCTTTTAACACCACTAATTAATAACGATATTCCAGATACTCTTATTAACCAAGTCAATATTTCTTTTTCATAATAAGAGGCTATTAAAGGAGATATTATAAATAACAATACGTATAAAACGATTGAAAACGATATATTGAATATAAGAAGTGTATTAAAATCTTTTTCTGTTGTATCTTTATCATGAATCAATGAATTCGAAAATCCACCTGTTACAAAAACATCTAAAAAAGTTATTACAACAGTCATTAGCGCAACAACACCATATGTAGATGGGTCTAATATTCTTGCTAAAACAACCGAAATAATAAAGGAAACGATATATACACCAAAGCGTTCTAAAAAACGCCACATTAAATTACTTGTTATTGTTTTGCTGTTTATTTGTTGTTGATTGTTATCCATTTTTATTTATAGAATCCTTTATACCACTTCGCAAATTCTCTTAAGCCATCTCTTAAAGAAGTATGTGGTTTATATCCAAAATCTTTTTCTAATGATGAAGTATCAGCAAATGTAATAGGCACATCACCTGCTTGCATAGGAACAAGTTCTTTGTGCTTTTCAAAATCAAAATCTTTAGGTAATACTTTTGCATTTACCAATTCTTCAGATAATATTTTTACAAAATCTAATAGATTTTCGGGATTATTGTTTCCAATATTGTATATTGCATAAGGAGCAATTGGCAAACCATCTTCCCCGTTTTTCTTTTCTGGTGCTTTATTTATTACTCTAATTATTCCTTCAACAATATCATCTATATAAGTAAAGTCTCTTTTACAATTTCCATAATTAAAAATTTTAATTGTTTCGCCTTTTACTAGCTTATTAGTAAAACTAAAATACGCCATATCTGGCCTTCCCTTTGGTCCATATACTGTAAAGAACCTCAAGCCAGTACAAGGAATGTTATAAAGCTTACTGTATGAATGTGCCAACAATTCATCAGCTTTTTTAGTAGCTGCATATAAAGAAACTGGATTGTCAACTTTATCTTCTACAGAATATGGAACTTTCTTGTTGTTGCCATAAACAGATGAACTAGATGCGTATACAAGATGTTTAACTGGATTATTTCTACAAGCTTCTAAGATATTATAAAAACCAATGATGTTGCTTTGAATATAAGCATCTGGATTAGTAATTGAATATCTAACACCAGCTTGCGCAGCAAGATTAACAACAATTTCTGGCTTATAATTAATAAAAATATTATTAATTAATTCTTTATTTGCTAAATCACCTTTTATAAAAATAAAATTCTTATATTTTTGAAGTTCCTTTAATCTTGTTTCCTTTAAAGACACATCATAATAATCGTTCATATTATCTAGCCCGATAACTTGAACATTATTATTTTCATCAAGAATCCTTTTAGACAGATATGACCCTATAAAACCAGATGAACCAGTTATAAATATTGTTTTAGCATTAATCATTTTCATTCTCCGATTTTAAAATTTTTAAATATTCATCATAATCTCTAATATATTCTCTGCCATCATAATGAGTGCTAGCTAAAACAAGTAATACTGAATCGCTTGAAAAATCATACATATCTTTCCATATCATTCTTGGAATATACACGCCCATCATTGGTTTGTCTAATTCAACAACCATCTCTTCATCACCATCAGTAATTCTAACTTTACTTCTACCAGCGACATTTATTAAAACAAATTCGGAATTCTTATTTGCGTGTTGTCCTCTTATTACATCATTGTTTGAATCATAAATATAAAAAACTCTCTTTATATCAAAAGGGATACTTTGATTACCTTCAATGACAACAAGTTTTCCTCTATCATCTCCTAAATCATTAAATGTAATAATCGGACATTTTTCTTTTAAATTCATATTGTTTTTCCCTATAAACTATCTATACCTTTTATCGTTATCTCTAACGCTTTTATCAATCACAATCATGTCTCCCAATATTCGATCATATTCGATTGGAATTGGTGCTTGATAACCGGCGCCACTTGAAAATGTTAATTCACCAAAATATATTTTTCCATTCACATTGTATAAATCAACTCTGATATAGGGAAACCCCCCCCCGCATAGTTTTTTTGCTATTTCAATCATCTTTGAAAAGTTTTCTGGTTTCCTAGTATCTAAAATATCTTCATGAACATGAAGGTTAAAAGGCATTTTATTATAATCTAAATCAAATACAGAGCGTCTGTGGTCGCTATATCTTCCTTGATCTACCCATACATATTTTGGTTCGCCAGAGAAGCACATAAATTTATAATCAGGTAAGTCATCATTTATAGCCACATACTCTTCAATGATTATGCATGGTTTTATTTTTTCATAAACTAATTCTAAACCAACTAAAAATGCATAATGTTCTTTTAGCCATTCATTTAATTGTTTTTTATATTTCCTAATATCTTTTTTAGTAAGCTTTGATTTATCTTTAACAATAATATTATAGTGAGAGCCATGATTACACTTAATCACAAATTGATTGGGCAATTTTTCAAAATCTATTTCTCTAGCATCATAGAAATGATCTTTTCCATCAATAGTTATTAAAGGTATTAGATATTCTTCTCCAATGGTATCTTTGATATGTTGCCTAACGGCATATTTATCTGAATACTCTGAAATCTTATCTGATTGTCCATATAGTTTTAACCATTGTTGTTTTTGTGTATAAGTAACGGGATTTTCGAAATCCATTGTTAATCCTTTTGAGTGCTTAAAATGATTCATCATTTCAGAATATCTTTTTATAAGATAATTTTCATATTCAGATTCAGGCATATTCTTCATCTTATAATACTCTTTTTTGTGCAAATAAGAATAATACTTTTTTCTCGCCCACAAATATGCTTTACTTTGTTTAATAGTTGACGGTAGTTTTGTTTTCATTATTGATATCCTTCTATTTATGCAATAAGTTTTTTATATACAAACTTAATCTTTCTTTAAAACTAAATCTATTGATAAAACGTCTATTCTTTTTTAAAAATAGGGTCTTATAGTCTTTATTATTATAGGCAATCCTAAATTCACAACTCTCAATTTGTTTGTTGACCAATTCATGATAAGCACCATTTGTAGCTACATCAAACATTTTTGTTGAATTTATAAGTTCATTTAAGTGTTTGACTATGCGATCTTTGTTTTCCTTATTTTGGCTAGACCATGAGCCATTGGCAAATTGTCTATATACAGACATTATTTCAGACATTCGATAAATCTTTCCTTTTAAAGCTGCGGTCATATACATTGGCACATCTTCTACGGGAAAAGCTTTTCGCCAATCACTAAAATCTTTGAATATTTCGCTTCTTAAAAAAATTGATGAGGTGGCGATATGAATACCTGGTTTATCATTTATTATTTCTGACATATCAACATCACCCTCTTCTTGAAAAAACCATTTACTGGTCATATCGCCATTAGGTTTTAATTGATATGAATTATTAAAGCACATTGAGTATTCTTGATTATTCTCCAAAAAGAAGAATTGTTTTTTTAGTTTTTCTTTGTTGCACCAATAATCGTCACCATCTAAGTATGCAATATATTTAGAATTAATATTTGGCACAACGTATTTATAAATCATCATATTAAATCCATCGGTTAAGAATTTTCTTGAATCTTGTCTAATTATTCTTATCTTATTGAGGTTTTCTTTTTGCTTCTTTAAAAGAATTTCATATGTGCCATCATCTGAACAATCATCGTGAATTAATATATCGAAATCTACGTCTATTTCTTGCTCAAGAACCGAATCTATTGCTTTTTCTATATAATCTTTTTGATTGTATGTCATTATTATGACCGTAATTAAATTATTCATTATTAAAGCTTCTCCACAATTTTTTCATAGATCCTTTGACAATTGTTTTTATCATTTAAAGGGAAAAACTCTTCCGCTCTTTTTAAATAAACATCATTTATTTTTAGATTATTGTCAACGATATCCTTTAAACAATTTATTACATCTTTGCTATTGGTTGTAACTGCACCAAAACCATTCTCCCGATAATCAAAATAGGCTTTAACATAGTGTGATTTGTAGTATTCTTCTTCATCAAATTGATAATATATTGCCGGCTTTTTCATATATGCATAATCAAAGAATACACTTGAGAAATCAGTAATCATTATTGCAGACTCTTTCAAATGTTTTTGCACGCTGTCGCCATTCTTGGAATTAAGAAAAATAATATTCTTATCAATATCATTAAAACAACTTAAAAACTTATTAAGCTTTGGGTGGACATAAAAACATATTTGCAGATTGTTTTCTTTAGCTAAACTTAAAAAATTGTAATCATTCAATAAATTGCTCCAATTTAAAAAATAATCGCTTTTTTTAAATTCTTCAACATCACTTATACCATCTAGCCATCTTCTCCAAGTTGGCATAATAAATATTTCTTTTTTTATATTCAAATCATGTAGCTCATCAAATCTAGCTAGTCCTGTATATTGAGCAACATTCTTTTCATATCCGAATTTGTCATTTATAAATTCATATTCAGGTTTTGCTCCACAACATATTAAATCCAAATGCGCATTCTTTTTAAAATAATTTGAATGCAAATTCTTAAATATGCCATGTTTTAATGCTATATTTTTTCCTGTTCCGTGAAACTTTTGTAAATACATCGTTACATAATAAGATGGGGAACAACCGTGAACAAGTGTCGATATTTTTGCTTTAGCTGCAATAAATATAAGCATATGTTTATAACTGTTTGGCTCCACTACTTCACCAATTTCTCTAACTAAATCATAATTGGCATTTTGTTTACTTATCAAATAAATAGAATTAATATCTTTATGATATTTATTTAAATATTTAAAGAAATGTATTCCATTATCCCTGGCATCAAAATCAACTTCTGATATTAGCCAGTATTTCTTTTTTCCATAAGCTATAAAAGCAATTGGATGTGAAACAACATACAATAGCATAGTTAATAGAAAACTAAAACCATGATAAATCTTTTTAATTATTCTCATTTTTTCTATATTTAAAATTGTTTTCTCTTTTAGATAGATCTATCGTCATTAAATTGCCAAGTTTTACATCATATTCGGCTGGATAAGGCACATCAAAACCTGCAGCAGAATTAAATGTTAGCTCACCGAAATATATTTTTCCTTTTATTTCATATAAATCAACTCTTACAAAACAAAAATCTTCTGATAATTTGTCGGCTATCAAAATCATTTCGTTTATATTTTTTGGCAAATTCTTATCTAATATGTTCTTACGCCATCCAAGATTCATATTAAAATCTGCTATGCTTAAGTCTCTATTAAATGTAGTATATGTTACATTTTTATTATCTACAACATTTTCGCTTATCCAAAAATATTCACATTTACCATTAAAACACATAAACTTATAGTCCTTATTTATGTCATCTACATATTCTTCTATTATTATTCTTGGCTTTATTCCGAGATACTGTGTTTCTAATGCAACATAAAAACAATAGTCAATGTTTTGCCAATGCTTTATTTTCTTTTTGAATTGTTTGATGTCTTTTTTTGTAAGCTTTGTTTTGTCCTTTACAATTATGTTCATATGTGAGCCATGAACGCATTTTATAACAAAACTATTTGGTAATTTATCAAAATCTATTTCATCAAATGAATCAAAACAATCTTTACCATCAATGTTGATTAAAGGGATTAGATGTTCTCTTCCGATTGTATCTTTAATATGTTGTCTTACAGCATATTTATCACTATAAATATTTTTTCTAGGATCTTGGTCATATAGTTTTATCCATTGGCTTTTCTCTGAAAATGTTGTTGGGTTTTCAAGATTCAATGTTTTGCCTTTGGTATATTCTCTCCTATTCATAAATTCTGCATAGCGATCTGCCAAATAGTTTTCATAATCTTTTTCCTTTAGATTCTGGGCAGATGAATAATGTTTTTTTGTTAAATAGTTATTATAGTAACCCTTAAATATTTCTTTTATTTTCTTATTAATTGTCATTTCTAATATTTCCTTTATATACTAAAAATTATTTAAGGCACTTATTACATAATCTTGTTCTTCTTTTGTCATTCCATTATACATAGGGATTGAAAGAACTGTTTTTGCTAAATGCTCCGTTATTGGCAAGCTGCCTTCTTTTATGCCTAAGTAACTATAGGCTTCTGAAAGATGTGGTGGAATTGGGTAATGAATAATTGTGCCAATTTCTTTATTGTTTAAATATTCAATTAGTCTATCTCTTTCTTCACATCTAATAACATATTGGTGCCATACGCAAGTTGTGTTGTTTTCTAATGCTGGAAGTAATATTTTTGGATTTTTGATTTCTTTTGTATATCTGTCAGCTATTTGTTTTCTTTCCTCGTTTAATTCATCTAAATGATTCAACCTAACACGAAGTAATCCGGCCTGTATTTCATCTAAACGCGAATTAGTTCCTACAACTTTGTTGTAATATCTTTTTTCACTTCCATAATTTCTATATATCTTGAAGTCTTTTGCTATTTCTTCATTATTAGTTACGATTGCTCCACCATCGCCAAATGCTCCTAAGTTTTTTGATGGATAAAATGAAAAGCATCCTATATCGCCAAATGTTCCTGTCATTTTTCCATTGTAGCAAGCGCCGTGTGATTGCGCACAATCTTCAACTAATTTTAAATTGTGTCTCTTGCAAATAGAAACTATTTTTTCCATATTGCTCGCCATTCCGTATAAATGAACAACAAGAATGGCTTTTGTTTTGTCGGTTATTTTTTCTTCAAGTTTATCTGCATCAATACCAAAATGTTCATTTGGTTCGACAAAAATAGGTGTAGCTCCATTTATGGTAATTCCCATGACACAAGCAATATACGCATTGCCTTGAACTAAAACTTCATCGCCTTTTCCAATCCCTAATATTCTAAACGCAAGCCATAACGCATCTAAACCGCTTGCCAAACCAACGCTATATTTTGTTCCTACATATTTAGCAAATTCATCTTCGAAAGAGCTAACTTCATTACCAAGAACATACCAGCCAGATCTAAGAACATCTAACGCTTTTTGTTCAAACTCTTTTTGGTATTTATAAAAACCTCTATCCATTCTGTTTGGCATTATTTTCATAGAAATTCTCCTAATAGTCTTTATTATCTATTTCTTTCCCTTGATACAATAAGTCGTATTGTTTTGTGATGTTTTCTTCACTAAACTTTGAAGTGTCGTATTTTTGATGTTTTCCCCTGTTGATTCTAAAATCTTCGGCGATGAATTTTGCCCATTCTTTTTCTCCAATTTCATACGCTAAAAAGGAGCAACCTCCAACATCTGCGTCTTTTACAACTGTATCAGAAACAACACATTTAACGCCTCTTGCTTGTGCTTCTAATAACACAATGCCAAAAGACTCTAAATGAGAAGGCAACATTAAGTGTGTAGAATTATCTAACAGTTCTATCGTATTAGCATTAGATTCGTACATTTTTACATTGTCTTTGATATCGAGTTCATTAATTAGATTTAACATTCTATTTTGATATCCGTTTTCATTTTCAAAACCAACAAAATTCAATTTAGCATTGGGGTAAAACTTTAATAACTCATTAAACACTTTTATTGTGAAAACTTGATCCTTGTTTGAGTTATAAGATGCAATTTGAATTAAAACAGGATTATCAAATTTAACATCTTTTATAGGAACATCAAATTCTTTTTTATACGAATTAGAGATAATTTGGTATCCATTTTTAAATGTTGTCTCACCAGCTTCCTTTGAGCAAGCAAGCTTAACAGTTGCATATTTATTGATTATTTTTAAACAAATTGAATTATAAAAGCTTCTTAAAGCATTATACTCCTTAGTTATAATTACTGACATAGATATTCTAGATGGAATACCAGCCTTTTTAGCTTCTTTTAATATGTACGCACTTTCGAAATTATTTGTGCAATGTATAACGTCATAGTTATTTAGAAGTATTTTTCTAACTCTTTTGCCATTCCAAATCCATCTTAAATAAAAATCTATTTTTTTTATTAATTTGTTTTTACCTTCATAATTTGGAATATGATAAATCCTTCCTCCATACGATAGAAATTCATCATCATAGTAGCCGTTCTTGCTGTCAAAAAGAAGAACATCAAAACTATATGTGTTTGATAGTTCTCTTACAATAGACATCATTAATGTTTGATTGCCGGCTTTTCTTAAGTTTTCATTTATGACAAATAATATCTTCTTCATTTTATTCTTCTAACCTATTTTCATAATAATTACGTTCACTAATATTAGTGCAAACAAAGCACACAATAAAAAAGAAATATATTTCTTTAAAATAATAACTCACATTTCCATAATCAGATATTAATAGAGAAGCAAGCAATACAATGCACATCATATTTATATCATCAGGATTAGTTGAGTATTTTTTAAGTCTAATAATCAACCGTGCATAAATTAAGTAATATAGAATAAAGCCAATTATACCGACGCTTGCTAATAACTCAACATAATTATTATGTAAATATGTGTTTCTAGTTAAATAATAATGAGTATAAAAATGAGAATTACCGATTCCTATGCCACCTAAAGGATTGTCTTTAAAAACTCTTAACCCGACTTCAATCATTTCCTGTCTCAACACAGATGAATGATCAGCGCCATTTTCGTTAAATAATAAATGTTCTAGACTTTCTATTCTGCCCATAATTCCATGTAATGCTGGAACTTTTAAAAGCAATTTATACACAGCATAAACAACTAATAAAGAAACAATTAGCTTAAACAAAACATTCATTACTTTTTTTCTTTTTATACTATTTAATAGCAATAATCCAACTAATCCGAAAATTGTAGTAATAAATGATGTTCTGCTTTGCGTTGATACTAGTGCTACTATAGGCAACAAAATTCCAAGATATAGTTTCTTGTTCTTACTATTAAATAGCATATAAGCATTAACAATTACTGTTATTGATAATACTCTTGCAATAGCATTGATATTTGCAAAATCAACTTCAGACCTTATTCCTGCTGTCGCATTTTGTATTGCTAAACTAAGACCGCCGTATGATACAAAATAAACTACGGAGATAATGTATCCGCCCCACACTAAAGAAAGTAAAAGTGGTTCTAATGTATCAAATTGTATAAAACAATAGTATACAACCGAAACACATATCAGTATTTCAAAAACAGTTATACACATTGTAATCGCATCGCTACTGCTTGTTGCCCAAAGAGAACTCAATAAACAGAAAACAATAAATAAAATTATCAATATTTGAAAATCATATATTTTTTGTGGAATGCGAAAATTGTTTTTTATTAAATACAAAATAAATAATAACAATGTGGCAAGAAGAACACCATATGTACTTAGTGATGTTTCAGTATAAACTTTAAATGTTGCAAATAATAGTGCCGTAACAATAATTATTAATTTATCTATTGTTTTATACATGTTCTTTACCGTTTTTATTAAAAACTAGTTCAATAAATCTATTGCTAACTTTAGATATATCATAACCAGCTTCTTTTAACTTTTCTTTTCCTTTTCCTCTATCGTTATTATTCGTTGAAAGAGCTTTTTCTGCCCATTCTTGTGGGCTTTGCTCTAGTGAAATATATTCAACATTTTTACATATTTTTGCTTCTTTTGTTACACTGTCAGAAATTAGACAGCTAAGTCCAGTTGACTGCGCTTCAATTACAGTATTTGGCATGCCTTCAAAAAATGAAGGAAAAACAAATACATCCATTGCTGACAATAATTGTGGAATATCTTTTCTTTTTCCAGCAAATATAACTGAATTTTTAATTCCTTCTTTTTTTACTTTTTCTTTTATTTCTTCTTTTAGTTCGCCTTCTCCAACTAATAACAAAACAGCATTGGTATTTATCTTTTTTATTTCTTTAAAAATTTTAATCAAAAAGATGTGATTTTTTTGTTTATTGAATCTTCCAATATGTCCAACAACAAATTTATCAGAAATAGAAAACTCTTCTCTTATTTTTTCTCTTCCTATTTCATTAAAGCAGTATGTATTCAAATCTAAACCGTTCTTAAGAATCTCTGCTTTTCCTTTCCTTACACAATCCTTTCCAAATACATATTCAGCTGCCTCAGTTGATGGTGCAATTTTAACGTTAGCAAAGACTCTTGGTAAAAATGAAAAAACCTTTTGGGATATTTTTTCAATAGTTGTACTAGAAGTTGCATTTGAATTGCTTGATCTATATACTCTAACTTTTACACCAGCTAATTTTGCCACCAACAAATCAATAGCTGCAACAGACAGATGTGAGGTTTTTAAAACATAATCATACTTTTCTCTTTTTATTAATTTATATAAATTAATAGCGTTTTTAAAAGCTCCGTCTAATTTTGTGCCTATAAAAAAAACTCTTCCTCCAAGCGATTCTATCTCTTTATTGTAAATACCCTCTTGATTACTTGATACAGCAAAATCCATTTGATATTTTTCTCTATCTATATTTCGATAGAGCTTCATCAAAAATGTTTCAGCCCCACCAGCATCCATTATGCTTACAATGCATAGTAGTCTTTTCATATTAGTCAAAAAAACCTTTTTCTATTAATTCATCGACAACTGTTTCTCGAAGAAATTCTTTTGCTTTTTTTGTACAATTAATTTTCATTCTATATAGCAGTTCTCTATTTTTTATTGCCCATATAATAGCTTCTTTTAATTCTTTTAAATCATTTATTGTGTAGCCAATTCCCGTTTTTCCTTCTTCTACAATGTCAAAGAAACTATCCCATCTAGCAGAAATAACAGGAACTCCTGCTGCATACGCATCAATAATTGTCCCTGGCAGTCCTTCATTTTTATATTTTGTTGGAAACAACAAAGCATCATAATCTTTTAAAATATCCACGCTACTCAATGGCGACACAACGCCTTTATAGTTTATTTTGGTATTGTGCTCTTCTAAAAGATTTCTAAAGTCATTTTCATATTCATTAGCTATTGGACCATAAATATCTAATTTAACTTCTTGGCCTTTTTCGTTATTTATTAAAGCAACTACATTTATGGCATCACTAATGCCCTTCATATAATTGATTCTTGAAAAGATACATAGCTTTAAACAATCTTTATCAATAGGTTTTTTATCATCAAGATTAACTATCTGTAAGTTTTTAAAATTTCTTATTATTTCTATATTGTTAAAGCCTAGGTTTAATAATTGTTTTTTCAAAACGCTTGTTTCTACCCATATTGAATCAAAGCTAATTAAACATTTTTTTAGTCGTTTTTGCTTTTCCAATAAATCGCCAACCCAACCACCAATTACATCATAATAGATTCTATTTTTAAATAATCTTTTAGCAAAAAGCAACAATCTTGAAAAGACATATATTCCATTTTGAGCAGGAAGCATTATTATTGATTCTGAGCATTTTGCTTTATTAAAAAAACTTAAAAGCAACTTAATGGGATTTTTTTTCCACCCTATAGTTTCGATATAATCTATATTTTCGCTTCCGATTTTTTCACAAAGGCCATAATATAACTCTCTAGTTTTTACCGTTTGACCATCGTTATATTCTCCATCAAAACCAAAAGCGCCAACTATAAGGACTTTTTTCATGTCTTTGTTACCTTAAAATTATGTATTATAATCTCCACCAATTCATTCCCGATTTTCTTAGGTCATTGATGTCGTATATTCCTTTTACATCTATTAATACTTTTTGATTATTAGGAATATTTTTAAATAATGAGTTGATATTATCTAAACCAAGTTCTCTGAATTCTTTATGCGCTACTGCAACAATTATGCAATCGGCATCTTTAATATCATTTAAATCTTTTAGTTCTACTCCATATTCACGCTTAGCTTCCTCTTTTGATGCCCAAGGATCTACCACTTGAGGCTTAATTCCATATTCATTTAATTTCTTGATTATGTCGTTAACTTTGCTATTTCTCGTATCAGGACAGTTTTCTTTGAATGTCAAACCAAGTATTACAACTTTGCTATTTTTTGGTGCTTGTGAAGCCTCTATCATTTTTTTAATAGCAGCTTCAGCAATGTAGGCTCCCATATTGTCATTTACAATTCTTCCATTTAGAATGATTTGACTATGATATCCAAGTTTTTCAGCTTGATATGTAAAATAATATGGATCAACTCCAATACAATGTCCGCCAACAAGTCCTGGTCTAAATCCAAGCGCATTCCATTTTGTATTCATACCATCAACAACTTCATTTGTGTCAATGTCCATTTTGTCAAAAACCATAGCTAATTCATTCATGAATGCGATATTGATATCTCTTTGGCTGTTTTCGACAACCTTTATTGCTTCAGCGGTTCTTAAATTTGAAACAGGATAAGTACCAACTTCAATAACTAAATCATAAACAGCCTTGATGGTATCTAAAGATTCTTTGTCAATTCCAGAAACAATTTTATGGATGTTCTCTAAACGGTGAACTTTATCTCCTGGATTAATCCTCTCTGGAGAATAACCAACTTTAAAATCGACACCACATTTCAAACCGCTCTCTTTTTCTAAAATAGGAATACAAACATCTTCTGTGCAACCAGGATAAACGGTAGACTCATATACTACAATTGCACCTGGTGCTAGATTGCGACCAACTATTTCAGATGCACTTATAACAGGAGTTAAATCTGGTGTATGATCGCTATTGACTGGTGTTGGAACAGCGACAACATGAAACTTAGCATTCTTTAAATCGCTTTCATTATTTGTGAAATTAATTGTTGTTTTGCTTATTACATCGTTCCCAACTTCCATCGTTGGATCAATTCCAGATTTATACATGTTAATCTTCTTTTCGTTTAAATCAAAGCCAATGACACTAATGCCTTTTTTCGCAAAAGCGACAGCAATTGGCATTCCAACATAACCAAGTCCAACAACAGCAAGCTTTTCTTCGCCAGCTAAAATCTTTTTATACAATGACATCTTCATCTCCCTTGAATCCATATTTTTCTATAGATTTTTTATAAAATATTTTCTTTAATAATCCGTGGAATAAATTATTAATTGTTAGTATACAAGAGGTAAATGCGCCTTTATTCATGCCTTTTCTAAATAACAAATAATGACTTTTAATAAGTTTTGAGAAACGATCTGTTGAAATTGAACCACTATGTTTAATATAGAAAGAAAGACATTCAGGAAGCCTATAAGCCTTACTTTTTTCAATGATTTGTAGCCACATAGCGTAATCATTATTCTTCTTTAGATCAGCAATTTGTATTAATCCTATTTTCTCCCGATCATACATTACAGTTATTGTTGAAAAATAACAATAATTGTACATTTTTCTTTTATCAATAACACTAGGAGCAATATTAATATATGGTTCCCATCTACCATTTAAACAAATTCTATAATCTGTAAAAGTAAATGCATAACCATTCTCTTCCATAAACTTAATTTGTTTTTCAAGTTTATTTTCTACCCATAGATCATCAGAATCTAAAAAGGCAATCCATTTTCCTTTTGCTTCTTTTAATGCTTTGTTTCTTGATATGGCTGCTCCAGAATTTTTTTCATTTAATAATAGTTTGATTCGATTGTCATTAAAAGATTTGATGATTTCAATAGAGTCATCTGTTGAACAATCATCAACTACTATTAATTCCCAATTGCTATAAGTTTGTTTGATTATAGAATTGATAGAATCTGAAATATATTTCGCCGTATTATAAGAAGGCATTATTATTGATACTAATTCATTCATTTTTTTATAAAAGTGTATAAAAAGGCTAGTCCAATTACGGACTTTTTTATCTATAAAACAACTTTTTTATTAAACTGTAGTAAATCTACTAGCCCAATATAAAAAGTCTATTAAAATAGATACCTCTTAGATACCTATATTAATTATAATATTATTTTGAAAAATAAAAAATGTGAGGTAGTTTTTTATTGATTATAAAAAACATATAATATTCTTATAAAGTAGGTAGATAATATGACATTATGGAAAATGGATAAATGTAGATATCAAAATAAAGCGCCTTTATTTCAATATTTTTTTAGAAAAGCGCAAGAAGCTAGATTTTTTAAGTTATTTTTTAGAATTGTATATTATTATTTAAGTCACAGAAGGCATATTGATTTATCTCCAAAAACAAAAGTTAGCGGTGGTTTATATATTGGCCATCCTTATAACATCACTATAAATCCTAATGCAGTCATTGGTAAAAACGTCAATATTCATAAAGGCGTAACAATTGGCCAAGAAAATAGAGGAAAGCGCAAAGGTTGTCCAACAATTTCAGATAATGTTTGGATTGGCATAAATGCTACAATAGTTGGAAATATAAAAATAGGGACAGATGTTTTAATCGCCCCAAATGCTTATGTAAATTTTGATGTCCCTGATCACAGCATTGTAATTGGAAACCCTGGAATAATCAAAAGCGTTGAATTCGCTACAAAAGATTATATTAACAACACTATTGAATAATTATTTTCTTGAGATTAAATCTAAAGCTTCTTTTTGCTTCTTATCATATTCTTCTTTTGTAATTTTGCCACTTTTAAGTAAAGCATCACCAAAGTCATCAGTAATATCTATTTGGTCATTGTCTTTTTTCTTAATAAATACTTGTTTAGCGGTTTCTAAAACGATTTTAAAATCGTTAATAAAAGTTATATGCTCAATATATTTCAAATCCCAATCTATTTTTTCTTCCCAAGATATCGCATTTCTTCCTTTAATCTGTGCTAAACCACTAATTCCTGGTCTTACGATATGGCGCATTCTTTGTCTATCGTCCATAAAAACCATATCTTTCACTAATTGTGGTCTAGGCCCTATTATAGACATATCTCCTTTTAATACATTAAAGGCTTCAGGAAGTTCATCAAGAGATGTTGATCTTAAAAATTTTCCAAAAGTTCCAAGTCTTTCTTCATCTGATAATAAACTGCCATTTTCATCTTTTTCATTAGACATTGATCTGAATTTATACATATTAAAAATCTTTTCATTTTTGCCGGGTCTTGCTTGCTTGAATATAACTGGCTTACCTAATTTAATTCTTACCAAAATAGCTATAATTATATAAAGCCAAGCAAAAACAATTATGGCCAATAATGCACAAATAATATCTAGTATTCTCTTTATATATTTTTCATAAAAAGTCTTTTTGTGTTGCATATTATTTAAAACATCTATGAATTACATCAATAATTATATCTTGTTGTTCAGGTGTCATCTTATTATCGCTAGGTAAACATAAGCCACGATTAAATATGTCAGCACCTACATCTAATTGTGATTCCTTGATAAATATATTGTTTTTATAAATAGGCTGCATATGCATAGGCTTCCAAATAGGTCTGCCTTCAGCATTAATTGCTGTTATCGCCTCAAGGATTTCTTGAGGAGATGACTTTCCATCTTCGTGTTTGTAATTATAATCTGTGTTGCCACGTTCCATAAAAGCTAAAGCATCTTCATCGATAATCAAACAACTTAGCCAAAAATTAGGAATACTATTTTCTTTATCCCATGGATTCATCTTCACTGGCAAATCAGCAAGACCTTTAGCATATCTTTCCCATATAGCTCTTTTTTGACTAATATGTTCATCTAAATACGGAATTTGCCCTCTAATTACACCCGCAATAATATTGCTCATACGGTAGTTATAACCAATTTCTTCATGTTGATACCAAGGCGCTAATTCTCTACTCTGAGTAGACCATTTTCTAATCTTATCAGCATCTTCTTTACTGTTTGTTAAAAATAAACCGCCACTTGATCCAGTGATTATTTTATTTCCATTAAAAGAGATGCAATTAAAATTGCCAAGAGATCCTGTTTCTACCCATTGTCCATCTAATTTATATTTTGCACCAAGCGATTCAGCAGCATCTTCAACAATTAAGGCGTTATGTTCATCACATATCGCTTTTAATTCTTGCATTTTGCCTGGAACACCATATAAATGAGCAATTACCACAAGTTTAACATCAGGATATAATTCAAAAGCTTTTCTTAGTGCTTTTGGATCCATGTTCCAAGTATCTTTTTCAGTATCAATAAAGATAGCTTCACCATCTTCATAAGCAACAGGATTGATTGAAGCAGCAAATGTTAAATCACTACATAATACACGTCTTCCTTTTAAAGTTCCTTCATTAGGTAAAGTTCTACCGTATATTTTTTCAGCAGCTAATTTAGTTGCTAAATGAAGTGCTGAAGTTCCATTAGCTAAACCTACAGCATATTTAACACCTATATATTCAGCCAATTGTCTTTCAACTGCATCTATATTTTCGCCAACAGTGCTTACCCAATTAGTTAAAATTGCCTCATCTACCCATTTTTGTTCTTCACCATGCATAGTAGGACTACTTAACCAAACTTTTTCTTTAAAAGGCTTAATACCTAAAAAACGTGCATCATTTAAAAAATCCATATGGAGCGCTCCTATCAATAAGAATATTTTATGATATTTTTACTTAAAAATTAATCCTTTATAGATTTTCTGCATGATAAGTATCAACCATAGCAGATATTTGATCTTTTATGCCATCTTTATTATCATAGGCAAATTCCATTAAATCTTTTAATTCTACAAAGAATTTATTTATGTCAAATGGAATAGGGTTGCCAATAAAAATTAAATCGTTATTAGTTTTCTTTAAGCCTTCCTCATCCATCAGTTTTTCTTCATATAACTTTTCTCCTGGTCTTAAACCAGAATATACAATCTTAATATCAACATTAGGTTGATGTCCCATAGCTTTAATTAGGTTTCTTGCCAATGTTTCAATTTTGACTGGTGAGCCCATATCTAATACAAATATTTCACCACCCTTAGCATATGTTCCAGCCAATAAAACTAAGCTCACAGCTTCGGGTATTGTCATAAAATATCTAACAATATCTGGATGGGTAACCGTAACTGGCCCACCTTTCTCTATTTGTTTCTTAAATATTGGTAGTACAGACCCATTAGAACCTAAAACATTGCCAAATCTTACAGCTACAAATTCTGTTTTAATATTCTTATAATCGATATCTTTATTCTTTTTTAAATTAATGTCTTCATGTGTAAATAATTGCGGTATCTCATTAGCTTTTCCTTCCTTAATCTTCTTGTCAAAAGCTTGAATAACCATTTCACATAATCTTTTAGATGCACCCATAACATTTGTAGGATTTACAGCTTTGTCTGTTGAAATTAAAACAAATCTTTCACAACCATTTAGCATTGCTGCATAAGCAGTTTTATATGTTCCAATGGTATTATTCTTTATCGCTTCACATGGACTATCTTCCATTAATGGAACATGTTTATGCGCTGCAGCATGATAAACAATATTTGGTCTATATGTTTTAAAAACTTCGAAGATTCTTCTTGAATCTCTTATTGATCCAATTAATGTAACTAAATCTAAAGATGGATATTTTTCTTTTAATTCAAGTTGTATATCATAAGCATTATTTTCATAGATATCAAATATGATTAATTGCTTAGGATTGTGTTTAGCTATTTGTCTACATAGTTCAGAACCAATAGAGCCACCAGCGCCAGTAACTAAAATAACTTTATTATTGATGTATTCAAATACTTCTTTTAAATCAGTTTTTACTGTTTCTCTTCCTAATAAATCTTCAATTGAAACTTCTTTTAAGTCTTTAACGCCAACATTGTCGAAGCTATTAACATATTCCTTTGGAAGCACTAATATCTTACAGTTTGTTTCATTACATATATTTAAAATGTCTCTTTGATCATTAGTTTTAAGTGAAGGAATTGCAAGCATTATAGTATCAATGCTGTATTTTTCAACATTCCTTAAGATATCATCTCTACCACCAACTATAGGTACATTATCTAGATATCTGCCTCGAATATTTGAATCATCATCAATGATGCATTTAACTTCATCTTTTTTATCAATGCTGCTAGAAATATCTTTTAGGATTAACTGACCTGCAGAACCAGCTCCAATTAACATAATTTTCCTTCCAGTTTTATTGTTCTTGTTTGCTAAATGATTAATCAATAAATAAAAACGATGAGAAAATCTTGCGACCATCAACAAGACAAGTAAAATGACTGGACCTATTAAATAATAAGAAAGAGGCATTCTCTCAAATATAAAAGCACCAATTATCTGAACGATTAAGCTTACAATTGTGCCTTCTAAAATTCTTCCAAGTTCATAAATAGATGCGTATCGCCATACAGATTTATAAAGTTTAATAAACCAAAATGCCAATAAACAGACAATTGTATGAATTGGCATAAATCTAACAAAAGCATCATAGTATTCTCCAGGAATCGAACCAAATGCCCCATCAAATCTTACCCATAACGCAAAGAAGTATGAAAAGTTTAGTGCTATTGCATCATATATAATTAAAAAAATAGATATTATTTTCCAACGTTCAAGCTTAATTTTTTTCATATCCAAAATCCTTTATAAACTATTATTACTATTATAAAACAATTATTAAAGATAAACCAATGCCTTTGGCTTAATTGTTTAAAAAGCATTGTATTTTAATTTCGTTTCTTCATAATCAAAATAACAATCGTATATATTAAATCCTAACTTTTCTTGGATTCTTAATACTTCTGATAAGTTCTTTTGATACTCTTTATCATTTTCTTTGCCTTTTGTGCATAAATATACACCTGTTATCTTTGGCGATTCAATTGTATCTCCCGCTTTTTCTATAACTCTCCATTCTTTTTGAATTTTCCATTCTTTATTCTTTGTTACTAATGATTTAATAATAAATTTTCTTATTAATTGCTTATGATAATCATCTTCACTTGGTTTTAATAAGATTTTCAAAAATAGCTCAATCGGATTAAAGCTTCTGTTTTCTTTATATACTACTGGAAATAATCTTTTTAAGAATGCTGTGTCGTTTTTGTCAACGGAGTATTCAACAATAAATCCTTTGTAGTTATCTCCATACATTTGCCACATTATTTGACTATTATTTACTTCGCATAGTGAACTAGCTCCGAACTTTTTATTGTTGTTGAAAATGAGACTGAGAAATTCTTTTAAAAGCTTCTTAAAATCAATGTTATCAATCTTTTTTTGAATTTTGATGATTTCTTCTTCCTTGCCTTCTTTTCTCGCAATTTCTATAATTTTATTAACTGTTTCATTATAAGTTTCACAATCATCTGAAATTTTAATTAGTTTTTCATATTCTTTATCTTTATTTTTAAATTCTTTTTTTATTATTTTTTTAAAATATTTATTTTTTATGTAATCCTCTTTGCCTGAAATATCAATACTAAGTGTCCCTTCAAATTGATCGTCCATATTGTTTAACGGATTTAAATATAAAAATTGTTTTTCTAGTGCGTCTAAATAATGATGTTCCTCATCAAATCTACAATATTTATAGAACTTTTTTGGACAATGCTCAAGCATACTAAAATCATCGGCTTTATGATAACCTGATAATCTTGATATTTGTTTGTTTATTATTTCATTTTTATCTTTATTTCTAAGTTTTGCCATAATTTTATATAAAAGCTGCCATGTATAAAGGAAGAGTTATAATGTTTCCTTCACTAATTCCTATGTTTCCATCAATGAATTTGTAGGCATAAGAAATGTTGTTGTATTTGCTTATAATGCTTGTTAATGATGCCGCCTTGGAATTACTACTTTTTACTTCAATAGGCACTATTTTTCCATTAATTTGAATTATAAAGTCTAATTCTTTCTTTGCTGTTTCATTCTTATAGAAATATAGTTGATGGCCTTTTTTATATAGTGCATCAGCTATAGCACATTCATAAATTCCACCTTTTGAATTTCCTAAAATAGTATTTTCAACAATTTGCTGTTTAAAAGAATAATCTCTCATTGAAATAAGCAATGACAAATCTGTTGTATATGCTCTAAAAAAATCATCTTTTGCATAATCACTTAAATCGTATTTAATTTCACTTACTTTATTACACAAAAAAATCATATCTGCTCTTAATAGCCATTCAATACTAGAATAATACTTTTGAGCTCTAGCCCCTGTTTCTATTTCCTTATATTGAAATTTATGATTTTCTTTATCTAATAACTGTCTAGCTAAAGTCAAGTAACATTTTTCAGCTTTAATCTTTTCTTCTGAACTTGCATAATGAGCAATGTCATATTGATAACCCAAAAGAAGATTTCTTTGTATCTTATCTACTTCTTTAAAATCTTTTGTATCAATATATTTTTGCACTACTTCTGGCATGCCACCAATAGCAATATACAGCCTATAATAATCCATTATTTGTTTATTGATTGCATCGGGTATTGGCTTTCTTAAATCAAGATATGAACGCAAGGAATCTATTAATTCTTCGCTAATACCAATGCCCCATAAAAATTCTTCAAAATCCAAACTGTTCATTTTAATATAGTCAACATAGCCAACGGGATATGATGAAGCTCTTTTATAATCTATTCCTAGCAAAGACCCAGATGCTATTACATCATATTGGTTATCTATTGCCCAAAATTTTAATGATGTTATTGCTTCTTCACATTCTTGTATCTCATCAAAAAATAATAATGTCTTTTTTGGCATTATCTTCTTATTAGGAAAACGAAAACGAAGAGCAGTAATCATATTCTCTACTACCAAATCACCAGAAAAGATGTCTTTTAAAGAAGGCGTTTGCTTGAAATTTATTTCTAATAGTTCTTCATATTTTTCTTCAGCGAACTTTTCAATTATATAAGTTTTTCCAATTTGCCTTGCCCCTTGAACAATTAAACACTTATTATTCTTCGTAGAAGTCCATTTTTCTAATTCTCGAATAACTTTTCTTCTTAGCATCTTTATATCTCCTAAATATTGATAACAATATTATATATTAAATCAACATTTTGGAATACTAAAATGTATCTTAAATCAACATTTTGGAATACTAAAATGTACCTACAATCAACATTTTGGAATATTTTAATAGATGATCTTGATGATTAATCCAACAATTAGTCCTACTATTAAAGCTATAAATAGCCCAGGAAATAACATGCCCTTTAAATGAAACCATTTTTGATGATAGCTTTTATCCATATGTTCAGTTCCTTCTAGTCTAAACATTTTCATATTGGCGAATAATATCCAATCCAAAAAGAAAGTATCATATATGCCAATCCATACCATTAAAATAAATGCTAATATGAAGGCATCTTTAAATGTTTTAGCGTTCGCACATATTGAACAAAGAACCAATATAACTATAAACATTAATGATCCTAATAATTTAGCTAAAAGTCTTTTCTTTTGAATTACTTCATCAACTTTTTTATGAGTTTTATAATATTCTTCTTGAATATCTAATGGATAATTGCTTATAGAAGATGCTAGATATTTTTTGTCTGTTCCATATATTAGAAAGACCATTATCGTAAACAATAACGCAAAGCATATCGCTTCTACTATAACAACACTTATATTCATAAAAACCTCCATGTTAGTTTCTACTAACTACGATATTATTTTATCAATTATTGTTTATTTAAATAATTACTTTTAAATCATTTTAATCTTTTAATATATTTATCGGAACAACAAATACGCCATCTTCTGTTTTATAAGCTCCACCGTGACTTGTTAATAGCATTTTAAAATTAGGTTTATTATATCCATTATTCAGCATTTTTTGTTCAAACGCATTTAGCGATTTTATTCCTTCTTCTATATTTTTCTTGCTTGCTATTTTGATTTCAACTGCTGCATATTTGCCGTTTTTTAACTCAATTATTGCATCAACTTCCTGTCCCGAACTATCTCTATAATGTTTTAATGTCGCATCAAGTGATTGAGCATAAACAGATAAGTCTCTTAATGCAAAATCTTCAAAAAAATACCCAAATGACTTCATATCGTTAATTAAATCTTCAGGATTTATTCCTAATGATGCCAAAGCGATTGAAGTGTCAATAAAATGATGAGTTGGTGCAGTTCTAACTGCGACACTTGTTCTTAGATTGAAATTCCATGCCGGCATATCATAAATAATAAATAGTTTTTTTAGAATATTTGCATAAGAAGCAAAAGTATCTTCATCCAATGTTTCCCTTATTCCAGATTCTTTGATGTCCTTTACCATAGATGATATTTTGCTTTGTGTAGATATATTTCTAGCATAACTTTTTAAAACTGTTATCAATAAATTTACATCTTTTCCTTTTATAAAAGTTGAAAATTCGTCATTTTCATTTTCGACAACAAATAATCCATCATAATAATTTCTTGTTACATCTATAGCATATTCTTTCTTTGCTTTATTCGATATTGGCCAACCACCTCTACATAGTAAAAAAGCCATTTCTCTTAATGTCATATTGTTATTTTGCAAAAAAACAGTTGTTATTTCCTTGTCATTATTGGCAAACAACTCTCTTAGAGAAACCAATCCTCTAGATTCTCCACTTTCATAAAGTGTAAATGGTTTTAATTGTACAGTTGAAATTCTACCAGCACCAGAATGCTGGATTTTTTCTTCATTAACTGGCGTAGTGCTGCCAGTTAGAATATACTTACCAAACTTGTAGTCCTTATCAATATCGTCTCTGATAATATTCCATAATTCTGGTACCTTTTGCCATTCATCTATTAAATGCGGTGTCTCACCATTCAACAGATATCTTGGATCTGCTTCCGCTATTTCGATATCATTGTTTGTGATTAATGCAACAGATGATCTTGCATATTGATTGCACATCGTTGATTTTCCACAGAATTTTGGTCCACTAACCAAAACACAACCACTTGAATTAAGTTTTTTTATCAAGTCGTTTTCAGCTAATCTTTTTATATATTTTGTTGACATAAAAGCCTCTTTTCACTATTAGTTTAACATATTTTCGGTGTTTTGAAAAGGTTTCATTCGGTGTTTTGAAAGACTTTGATTCGGTGTTTTGAAAGACTTTGATTCGGTGAAATGAAAAACATTGGCCATGTTATTTATAAGTCATTTCAAATATGTCTTTAATATAATTTCCGCAATCCTTAGGAACATGAGCATCAGATACGCTTATCATTTCACAATTATTCTTTTTAAAGATTTCTAATACTTCTTTGGCTAATCCTTTATCTTTATGATTATATCTGTAATAGCAACCTGTGTTATTTTCTACTTTCACATGATGCTTATTAGCTAAGCTAGCCAATTTATCATAATAGGCCAAATAATCAAAAGAAGGATAATAATTAAACATCTTGATTGTATCTGGATGACCTATTTGATTAAATAAACCACTTTCAATTAAAGAAAATGATTGTTTAAAATATTCATAATATATTTCATCGGTACTATATTTCTTCCATAATTCTTCTATTGACCAAGAAGAATCATAAGCAATATTAAAAACACTGTGTACAGATCCCACTAAAAAATCAAAATGAAATTTATTAAATATTTCTTTTAAGAAATCTATATATGAATCATTAAAACAAACTTCTAGGCCAAAGCTTAACTTAACAGGCAAATCTAATTTTTTGCATTCATCTATTAATCCTAAATATTCATTTAGAGAATTTCTAAAATCATGATCTAGCCATTCTTTTTGTTTGCCACCATGCTTCTTCATTGTTTCATACATCGCTTCAAATTCTTTGAAACGATGACTATGATCTAGAATTTGTAGTTCATCTATGCCTTTATTAATGGCTTCGTCCACAAATTCTAAAACATATTCTTTATTAAGTGGTCCTTTTTCTAAATGCACATGTCCATCTATCATAACTTACTCCACACAAAAAGTTGCATATAAGGGAATAGACTTTATTTTGTTTTGGTCATTATAGCCAAAATTCTTAGTGCTTATTCTTATTGAGTATGGAGGATTATATTTATTAATGTATGTATTTAAACTTTTAGATTTATTGTTATTTGATGACTTGACTTCTATCGGTATTACCCCGTCTTTATTTTCAATTAAAAAATCTATTTCGGCTATATTTGTAGAACGCCAATAATTTAAAGGGATATTGTTGCTGATAAACTGTTGAGCTACATAATTTTCAACAATTACACCTTTATATATGCCAATCACATCATTTATTAAATCGTTATATTTCAAATTTAACATTCTTGTTAATAAGCCAACATCACTTAAATATATTTTAAAAACACCATCTTCTACATAACCTTTAAGTGGTTTTTCGGGATTTTTTATAGAATCAGAAAGCATAACAAAACCGCTATTAACTAACCAATTTAAAGCACTTTCATAATTGATGCCCCTTGCGCCTATTTCAACTTTTGAATATTGAAATTTCCTAGAATTGTTAGCTAATTGCGATGGAATAGACCTATATATTTTGCCAATTTTTATGCTCTCTTCATTCGACTTAACATATCTTTTCATGTCATCGATGTAAGCAATGCTTATACTTTCAAGAATATTACTATTTATCTTTGAAACATCTTGCTTATTATCTATATAACTTTTAACATTTTCAGGCATTCCGCCACATATTAAAAAAACATAATAATAATTCAATAATAAATTATGTATTAAATTTGGCATTTCTTGATTTGAATGATAATGTTCCTTTATTTCATTTATTAAATCGATTCTATCAATTGCCATTAAGAATTCCTCAAAATCTAAAGGATACATATAATAGATAATAACTTTCCCAACAGGAAAAGGCTTACTTAATCTTTTTAGTTTTATTCCAAGAAGTGATCCAGCAACGATGATTTTAATATTAGGATAGTTTTCATTGATAAATTTTAAATCAGAAATAAACTCTTCTGATTCTTGTGCTTCATCAACAAAAAGAATGGAATTATCTTTTTCTAAATCAAAATTTAATAATAGTTTTAATTGCTTAAATTTTTCAGTTGAATTAATATTTTCTTGATATAAATCTACAATATCTCTATTAACTAATAGATTAACCATTTTATAGTTTTCAAATTCATTCCTACAAAATTCATCAATAATATAAGTCTTGCCAACTTGTCTAGCTCCCAAAATAATAAGTGGCTTTGTTTCTTTTTCTTTCCAAAATAACAACTTATCGTATATTTTTCTTCTCATTTTTACTTCCTCACATATATTATACATTTTTCATATGAAAAATGTATATATATAAAAACATTTTTCATATGAAAAATGTTTTAGTTGAGGTTTAGGCAATTATTTATTTAAGTAAATCTAAGAAAGATGTTCCATGAGCTGGTGCTTCAACATTAAAATAATCACAAACACTAGCACCAACATCACTTAAAGTATGTCTTAAACCTATCTGTCTTCCTTCAAGGTCTTTATATTTAATTAATAATGGCACATTTTCTCTTGTATGTTTAGAATGACCAATGTTTGGATCATTACCATGATCAGCCATTATTACTAATAAGTCGTCATCTTTCATTTCATTTAAGATTAATGGCAGCTTAGAATCAGCTATTTCTAATATTTCTCTATATCTAGTTGAGCTTTGAGAATGACCAGCTAAATCCGTTTCTTGAATGTTGGTACAAATAAACCCTTCTTCCATCTTTTTCATAGCTTCGTATGTTAAGTCCATACATTCTGCTGTTGGAACACAAGAAATCGAAGTTCCTTTCTCGTTATGAACAATGTCGGCAACTTTGCCAATCAATGTGCAATCAATGCCGTTTCTTGTGAGAATTGTTGGTGCTTGAACATTTGGGTCAATTCCATAACCTAAATGTAGACATTGATAACCTTGATCATAAGATTTAGATTTAGCTGAAGCTATACCAATGTATTTACCTTCTTTAATTTCTTCAGCAGCATATAAATCGTCCATATTATTTCCTGTTCCACCAAAAACAACGACTCTTCCAACTGTTACAACTTCTCTTACTTTTCTTGCGATAGCTAATTCTTTATCAAATGGTAAATAATCTAGTGGTGCTGTAACGTTATAGCACATTCCCAAATCAGCTTCTAGATTATCAGCTACTGTACAATAATCATCGACAACAACATATCTTAAACCATCACGATTAATAATATCGACTTTGTGTCCTGCGTCTTTTAAATGCTTAGCAACGATATCTACCTTTTCTTGAAATGGCACCATTTCTGGGTCTTTTGGAATTGAACCCATTATTTCTTGATGTCCCATAAATGTATCAGCGCCAAAATGCATTAGTTCACTCTTGCCATAATTTGCTTTTGGATTAAATTTCATTAAATCACTTTCATGTCCATAAGCATTCATTAGCCCAAGCTTTTCTAAATTGGGAAGTTTTAAATCAGGATGATCTTTTAATATTGAGCCAATAGTACAAGCTTTTTCATCTCCTGGTCTTTTAATATAGGCATCTTTAGTTGCGCCCATACCAAAACCATCTAAAACAATCACAATAAATCTTCTTTTCATAATTATTTTCTAGCCTCTTCAATACTTTCTTTTAATATTCTAATGACTGTATCGCTGCCTGCTCGATTAGGATTAACTCTAATCATTCTATCTATTAAACTAGGATCTCTTGCTAAGAATGTTCCTGAAACTTTATAGAATAGAGGAAGCATTTCATATTTGCTTTCAGCGCCAACTGGATTAGGAAGTGCTCCACGTTTTTCAGCACATTCAAGTACTTTTCTAGCGATATTCTCTTCAAATTCAATTATTAATACTTTTGATTGGGCATTAGCTAACGTAACATCTTTTATGCCATCAACTTCTGAATTCTTTAATCTTCTTAAGATTTCTTCACCTGTTTCAGCTTGAATAGCTAAAGAGACTGGTGCATAAGTCAAACCTCTTAAGACATCTAAAGCTTCATGGCCTTGTGTTTGGCAACCACCAGAATAATGCATCTTCTGAATCTTTTCAATGTATTCATGCTTTCCAACAACGATGCCTATTCCTTCAGGACCTAATAATTTAAAACTTGAGAAACACGATAAATCAGCACCAAGTTCAACGCCAATCTTATTAACTTTCATAACTGCGTAATTATCATCAATGACAATTGGTATATCTTTTGTATCTTTAATTGTGCAAATAACTTCTTTTAAATCATAAGAATCTTCTATCAATTGCCTTGTATATTGAATCAAAGCTCCCTTAATGTCAGAATTATCTTTTAATACTTTCTTAATATCATTCAAATCATTAAAATTAGCTCTTACAGGAATAAGACCTAACATTTCAAAGCTTGTTTTAGTTGTTGAATAGATTGGCGCATCATGAACAAGTATCTTATCGTTAGCTTTTAAAATACTGCTTAAAGCGTAACGTATAGCTCCTGTTCCAGAGCCTCTTACCATTATGGCATCTTCACTATCAAAAAATTCAGCGATTACTTTTTCAGCTTTCATGGTAGTAATTGGTTTATTCTCTGGTTGATGAACACCTAAATCACCACGGCTTAATATTTCACTACCTCTAAAATAATGGCTAATACATTCAACCATTTTAAATTGTTTGGCTTTTGCTTCTTGTAAGCTAATGCTTTGAAGTGGATAAGTTTTCATATTTGCTCCTTAAATTTGATATCCATCATTTAAATAACTATTGATATCTAAAAAATATCTTTCAATTAATTCATCATGAACATCTTCTATATAATCACTCAATTTTAATAATTTAGCGACTTTATCTTTCTTACTTTCGCAAAGTAATAATATTGAAACGCCTAGTTCTTTAGTTGGTATTGATAAACATGTTGCCCCGGCAATATTTGCTACTCTAATATAGCCTTTACCACTTTGTTCTTGAATAGCTTTTGTTCTTTCATCATAATGTCCAAACAACGAATCACCAAAACCATATAAATCAATGGGACCTTCTTTTTTAATTAAGACATCACATTTGCTTAATACATCTTTTAAATAACATGTTAATTCTTTTCTTGGCAAAAAGTCATTTTCTAATTTAATGATATGTGAATCAATGCCAGGATATTTATTATCTGAATAGACAATTCCATAATCATCATCTTTTTTTATATCAATTGCATATTCAATGGTCTTTAACAATAATTCTTTATCTCTGCTCATAAAGCCTATTGAATTACCAGCGACAATCCCATCAGTGTTTGGCTTTAGATTGATTTCACGATCTTTTTCTATTAGCTTTGAAATAAATCCATAAATATTGACGCACATTGCCGGTGCTAATACTGATCCACCGCCATCATTGCCAATCCCAATATCATTAATTCCTAAAAAAACATTCAAAGCTGTTCCTGATGAAGAACCAGACATATAATGTCCAGTAATTGGATTTATTAAATCTAAATCTACAGCTCTACCAGCCAATGATGATTTTTTGTCTATTGTATGTAGGGCATAGTTATATTTTTCTAATTTATGCATTAATGAATTAGGAATTGCAGAA
This sequence comes from Erysipelotrichaceae bacterium, assembly GCA_017404205.1. Lineage (GTDB taxonomy): Bacteria > Bacillota_I > Bacilli_A > Erysipelotrichales > Erysipelotrichaceae > Colivicinus. The sequence goes on along the minus strand of JAFRCV010000014.1, from coordinate 43,882 downwards.
GTGTTTTTAATGCCAACTAAAACTTTATCTTCATCGCATACAAAAGATTTAATAACTGATTTATAAGGATTTAATACCGCAAGCGTGTGTGAATCCTTCTTGTTCATCACCAATTCTTTCCTACCTTTTCACCAAAAGCATTATAAATACCTAAAACTTGCGGTTTATTTTTACTTATTCCTTTTACGACAGCAACATGTGATCTTGTTGTAAAGATTTGTGTTCTAAAAGCCATTAATACAGTATCGCTAACATTATGGTTATGTTCAAGTTCAAAATGATAATCGATTGATTCATCACTTGGTGGGGCAACCCTATCAAGCTCCATATTGTTGAAGTTGCTTCCAACCAAAGCGTTTTCCATATGTGAGCGGCGATAATGGCCACCTCCATAACAGTATGCTTTATCTAAATAATTATGTGATATTTCTGATACATAAATATATGCAACTTTTTCTTCTTGTGCTAACTCTTTATGCAAAGGGGTTGTGCCAGTTAAGCCATGTCCTGGTTCGCCACTATTTCCTTTAAGTTTATGTATTAAGGACATAGAAGTCTTACATGTAGCACTTGGAAGATTAATATTGTAGTCTTTGTAACCTTTTTCATTTAAGATATTGATTCCTCGATTGATAGCTTTAACATTATCTGTTGGTACAATTTCTTTTTTATCACTATCAAATAATAATGCTGGAAAAACAGTTATGCCTCCAAATTCGACATTTTCAAGTTTTTCTATTTTATCTAAAAGAGAAGAAAGTTCCTTAGTATTAAAACCTGCTTCTTGTCCAGAATATAAATTAGAATCTTCATCAGATAGTCTAATCAAAAGTTTTTGAATACGGTGGTATTTGCTTGCCATATCATTGATTTGAAGAATCTTATCATATGAATAGACAGTTATATAATCAGGCTTGGCCGCAACAATTCTCGCAAGTGCTGCATTTGGAATTTGTACTAAATGACCAACATTACAAATATGAATATTATTATCAATCATGCATAATGCTTCTTTATAATCAACTGTAACAGCGCCTTTAAATCCAACATCCATTAATGCTTTCGCAACCTCAGGATTACGACCAATTTGTTTAAGCATGAAATATAGATCAATTCCATATTTATCTGCTTCTTCCTTCATGATTTTACCGTTTTCAACAATTTGGTCTAAATCTAAAACATACGTATCTGGTAAGATTAAACCTTCCTTATGTAAATCAAAAGCACACTTAACTAAGCTTTGGTTGTTTTCTATTAATCTATTTAAAAACATATGCTTACTCCTTTACTAATGGATTATTTACAATTCGTGCTGGATTATCTATTAAAAATTTATTAATTATTTCTTCTTTAATTCCATATTCTCTCATAAGCGGAACTACGCTATCCATTACTGCTAAATAACCTTTTTTACCAAAGCTTGTGAAATATGTATGACGAGAAACATCATTCGATAATAGTAAATGATCTTCATATCCTTTTTCTACAAGTTTTAAAGCATTTAAAGCTCTTACTTCATCTTTCATATATACCGTTTTGCCACAAGTATCAAAAGCGATATTAACGCCATATTTTAATAATGATAAATGATATTCGTGATCATCAATTAAATCTTGATGACCAATAATAATCTTATCGGGATTAACGCCCTCATTTAACAATGTTTCAATAGTTTCAATTGCGTTAACTCTTCCTGTATGTGTTGAAACAGCGAAACCAGTCTTTTTACTAGCGATTCCTGCTGCCTTAAGAATTTTCTTTTCGTTTCCAACAAATTCTTTTGGGCTAGAAGCTATTTCAGCAATTAAACCAGCTTTAATATCACTTCCATCAATCCCGCTAGTTAATTCTTTAATATATACTTCAGCGATTTCTTCTTCGCTTGCCTTATTTAACCATTCAGGATGATATTCAGATAGATAATATCCTGTTGAACAAACAATATTTAAACCTGTCTTTAAAGAGATTTCTTTTAATTTGTTGACATCTCTTTTCATATCAATAGTTGAAACTTCAAAAGCACTTTCAATGCCTTGAGCCATCATTTGTTTAATTTCTGGAATAACTTCTTCAACATCAAAAATATATGAATATCCATCTTTTCTAACCCAGTCTAAATCTAAGATGAAATGTTCATGAGCAAGTGTTTTTCCTAACTTGCTTGGTTCAATGTTTCCTAAAACTGTTTGTATCATATCATTCAATAATACAGGCGTTTCTTTTGAAACGCCTGTATTCCTTTCTTTATTCTGGCTTTCCTTCAGCTTTATCAACTAAAGCTTTTACCAATGCAGGCACAACTTGTTCAGTATGTGACTTTACATAACCAAATGCCTTGTGATTGCCACTGTAAACCATGTGACGAATTTGTTGACTATTTGGACAATTTCCTTGTTTAGAAACAACTAAACAATTACTGTAGCCAAGTACCATAATGGCAGTAGCTAAAGAGCCGCCTCCACCAGTCATACAACTACCTAAATAATAATCAACTTCACCAGCCTTGACTTTCCTTGCGGCAATCATATCTGGATCTGTCAATGTTTCAACTTTATCAGCAAATTCTTTGTCGATAATTTGCTTTGTTTGAGTGGCAGTTAAACCACAACATTCAATCTTCATTCAGAAAGCCTCCTAAAATAATTAACCTAATGTAACTAGGTGTAATAAGATTGCTAAGTTGTATAGAATACCTACAGCTACTGCAGCTAAAGGACCTATAGCAGTCTTTGGAACTCTTTGTCCTGTTACTTCGTTTAATGTGTAGAATGCACCAACGCCCATTAGACCTACAGCACCCCAAATAGCATTACCAGCCATGAATGAGCCGATTAATAGAGCGATTGTTGTACAAGAAATCATTGCATCACGAATATGATCACCACATTTAGAAAGTTCAGGGAATTTAGCTAAGCCTTTACCTAATAGACCTAATAATTGAATTTCAATGAATTCAACGCAGAAACCTGCAACTGGAGCTAAGAACCAAACTGAATCTGGAATTAAAGCACCAACTAACATAACTGTTGTTAGACCTACTGCTTGATAAACACCTGTAGCTAATGATGTAGAAACGATTAGTGGAATGAATGCGAAAATAACACCAATCATTGCTAAGTAGAAGATAGACATATCACCACCAGTAATTGCAGAAGCAAGAATGATTGGTTGATAAGCTTGTGCTAAAACTTTAATACCTAAAGCATTTAAAGCACCTTGAACGCAAAGGTAAACCCAGTTGCCTTTGATTCTTTCAGCATTCTTAGTGAATAAGTTTTCTTCTTCTTCGCTAGTTTCAACTGCTTCAGACTTCTTAGAAGCTCTAACAGCATAAATAACTAGACATACCATACCAGCTAACATAGCGAATGTGTATGGATATAATGCTACTGAAACGCTACCAACTGTTACTTTGCCGATAATTGTGCAAGCAATGTAAACAACAGCAGTGATTACACCAGAGATGATTCCTCTCTTAGCTCCGAATTGACCAGCGATGGCAACTGCTGGATACATACAGAAGATTGGAAGAACTGGTGTAGTGATGTTTGTTAAATCGTTAAGGAAGTTATAAGGTAGAGCATTGAATACTGCAGCGATACCTTGTGTTCCATAAGCACATACCAAACCATAAGCAGCACCTAAACCAATAGCAACCCACTTATTTGGAGACCAAGCACCAATACAGTCAGTTGCGATTAAGATTAAGTGACATGCGATTAAACCTGTAGCTAACCATTGGTTGAAACCAGCCATAACCCAGCCAATACCCATACCTGTTACAACAACAGCGAATTCTGGACGAGTCATTCTGCCTTCCATTAGTTCAGGGAATACAGGTCTAGCACCATCATTAAAGTTAGAAATACATTTGTGAGAAAGTAAACTTGCCCACGCAGCGATTGCTACTAAAACGATAGTTCTAAGCAATTGTGGAAATACAAATTCTGTAACCATTTTTTTCTCCTTTTAATTTTTTTATTATTGCCTAGCTTACTTGGTAGTGTGCCATTCACCACTTTGTTGAAGTTGAGCAATTATGTTATTTATATGAAGTAACGCATAACCTTGTTCAATATCGTTCAAGGCATTCTTGGTTACTTTCATAACTTTGTCTAAGATCTCTAACGAGAGATCATATGTAGGTAATGACTTTAGTTCATCAACTACCTCACTAGGAAGTTCATCTATATTTTCACCACTATCAATACGACCATATGCTGCGCATAAATGGGCGATAAACATTGAAGCGTTTTCTTCTTCTAATGTAACTCCGTATTCATCTTTGAATAATTTAATGACAGCATTTAAATCTTCTATATCATTGTCATCGATCATTCCACCCTCTTTATATAAGGCAAATCTTTCAGTAAAATCCATATTATTTCTTAAATAGTTTCTTAAAGAAACCATTCTCCTTCTTTTTATTCTTCTCGATATTTTCTTTTCTTATTTCTTTTTTACTTTTCTTTTCTTCGTGGTATTCTTCATATTCCAGTCCAAATATCCAATAAGTTAAAACAAGGCATACTTTGTCGGCAACATTAGCTAATAATAATCCTGCTGTCAAAACAACCAATAAGATTATCATATTATCTTTAGTAAGACTATATGTTCCGATTGCGAATACTAAGCAAACCAAAAAAACAAAAGCATAACGCATAAAGCGGACTCTTTTTTCGCTCTTTTTGGTAATTTTCATTTGTTGATGACAGTGACTACATGAAATTATTTCGCTTACATTTTTATAATTGATTTCATGTACCTTACCACAACGGTAACACTTTGTTTCTTTTTTCATACGAATATACAAATTTTTGTATTTACATATATCATTTTATCATTTTATATAGCTTTGTAAACCCTTACAGTTCTTAGTAACGAGGAATTATCTTATCTTCCAGAACTAATTTTTGAATATTTAATACTGTTTTTTTATCAATGGCTTCACATAGAACACTTTTTAGCCCCTCATTTCCTTTGCTAACGACAATAACGGCCTCAGTATTCTTCTTGTTGTAGCCCTTAATATCTACACAATTAATGTTTTGTTTCTTGTCAATTACTTCATCAATATTCATGATAGTGGCGTCAATGTCGCCATGTTTAATTAGTTCTATTGTTCTTGAATAATCGATTGGTACATATTCAACCTTTTTGCCTTTACAGACATTTTTTGTTAAAAACATTTGATCATAAGAATCTTCATCAATTCCTACACGCATACCGTTTTGAATTTCTTTTGTCTTGTTGCTATGGAACATTATTACATGTTTTCCAGTATAGCTATCTTCACCAAAACCAATTATTATTTCCATTGAATCATTATCGCTTATGTATTTCTCTGCTGCATAGCGCGATACAATCGCAAAATCATAGCGACCTTTTTCAACCATCATAATTCTATTTTTAGCACCACGCATATAAGCTAAATTAATAGGCATTTTATTTTGGTTCTCTGCAGAGATAATTATTCCTGACGCTAATCCTTCATATCTTTTTGAATATGGTAAAGGCATAGCACCAACAACATTGCCTATTCCTGCAAATTCTAAAAGAACAGAATTATTCTTCTTGATAATATATGAACCCATATGACCTTTTGATTCAAAGGCAATTGCCTTAGAATCAACAAGGTTTCTTAGAGCATTTTGAATTGTTCCTCTTGCAAGATGAATATTTTCAACAAATTCGCTTATTGTAGGAATTCGCTCACCAATTGAATACTTTAAAAGCTCCCTTGAAAGTTTCATTGTTGCTGTGCCATTTTTACTTAAGAGTTGCTCTTTTATCATAATTCTATTTTAGCATTAAAAAAGGGATGATATCTCATCCCTCTTACATTTCGCTTAAAGTACCATCTTTTAGTACAACTCTTTGGTCAGACATCTCAGATACGGCGTCTGAGTGTGTAACAACGATAATTGTCTTCCCATATTCATGTGCTAATTGTTTAAAGATTTCAATGATTTCTTTTTCGGTTGCTGTATCAAGATTACCAGTTGGTTCATCCGCAAAAATTAAATTAACATTACTAGCTAAAGATCTTGCGATAGCAACTCTTTGCTGTTCACCACCTGATAATTGCGTAACTAGTCGATCAGCTTTTGTCTTAACGATACCAAATCTTTCTAGTAAGTTATAAGCTACTGTCTTTTTATCTTTTGGCAAATCATTATCGGTTTCAGCCATTGCCAACATAACATTTTCAACAGCTGTTAGATAGGAAATCAAATTATATTGTTGGAAAACAATTGAAATATCATTTCTTCTATATTTGTGAAGACCGATTTCTTTTAAATCTTTTCCTTTAAAATAGATATTTCCACTTTTAGCGTTATCTAGACCAGCAATTATTGAAAGTAAAGTTGTCTTACCAGAACCAGATGGTCCAAGTATTGTATAGAATTTTCCTTCATCAAAACTATAAGATAAATCTTTTAATATTTGTCTTTCGTATCCACCATCAATATATGAATAATTAATATTTTCTAATTTTAATATTTCTGACATAAGGCCTCCTAGTTTTGATTCATCAATATCTTCTTAGGATTGTAACGCATTATCATAAACGAAGGTATTAATACTGATATTAAGACAATGCCAAGTCCTAAGGCATAAATTTCACCAATAATTGCTGGAGAAACATTTACTTCATATTCGCTAACTAAATCTTCTAAGCTTACATCATCACTATAGTCACTATTCCAAGGATCATAATAATCACCATACATAACATAATGATTACCTTCGTCCTCTGTAACATCACTTGTCGAAATCTGATATTCAAGAACAGTGTTGCCTATTTGTTTAGCAATCAAACTTCCAGAAACTACCGACAATGAGAAACCAAGTATTGCCACTAATGCAAGTTCCACAAAGAATTGGCCAATAACTTTTAATTTAGAAGCACCGATTGATAATAGAACACCAATTTCATATTCTCTTGTCTTAAGTGTTAAAGCTGTTACTAATGTGATGATTACTATTGCGTTTATTACTACAAGATTAACGATGAAGCCAGCATACATGCTTAATGTATCAAGTGGTTTAGCTAAACGATTGAATTCTTCATTGTTAGCATCAAGAATTGTAAATTCAGTTATTGTGTCTTTATAATCTTCAACAAATTTATCTACATCTAATGGATCTGTTAATAATAATGTCGCATTTTCAATATACACATTATTCATTAAATTACTTTCACTTGGCCTATTGTTTGGATCGCTATAATAAGCAATAGTGTTTTCATCACCCCATTCAGCTACTTCTTGCGCAGTGTGATCAAATTCTTTTTGAGCTATTGGAAGATTTGCTAAAGTCATACTTGTTGTAGGCATGAAAATCATATTATCTGGATTTTCATATGGGGAAATATAATCGTAGTTGCTTGCATCAGGGGTAATTTGATTATGATGAGAATAGATGCCAACTACTTCAAATTCAACATCTACATCTTCTTGGCTTATACCCATTTCTTGATAATATATTCCAACATTAGCTATTCCAAGTTTTATGCTATCGCCAACTCTTAAATTATTTGTATTGGCTAATGCTTCAGATATAACACAAACAAGTTTAGCAGAGTCAATTTCATCTTGATTATAGAAGCGTCCATCAACGATTTTATAATCGCCATCTTCAAATTCAATCATATTAGGGAACATATTAGCTTTAATAAAGAACAACGGTTGCCTATATGTCTCACATCTTTCAACATCATTTTCATACCAACATGATTGGCCATTGCTTTCATCTATATTTTGCTCTGCTTGATTTCCTAAATGAACATAATCTAAAGTTTTTTCAGCATCTTGATACCACATATTATTTGTAATAGAATTAGCTGTTTTAACTCTATCATCATCCAAGAAAGCTTTAACTTCTTCTAATTTAATACGTGGATAATTACGATAGAATTCATTTAATTCATCCTCATCGGTAATTGATTCGGCATGTTGCCATATCTTATCTTGATCAAGGCGATATGTAACAACTGCCCTCATCTTTTGTCTTGTCAATATTTTGGCATTTTCTGAAGCATTTGAAATGCCTAAACCAATAATGACAAGATTTCCAATTAAGAAAAATGTCAAAGTTAATAAAATTGTTTTTGACAATTTTCTTGTAACATTCTTAAAGGCTCTGTTTATAAAGTTCATATTTTACCTACTTTCATCATTTACCACTACAATGATTGTTACATCTTGTGGACAATATGTATTAGAAGCAATTTCTATTCCATCACTTCTTCTTATTTCGACAACTGCACCATTAACATCTGTTAATGAACTATTTTGATATTCAAATTTAAAGGCAAGTCCTAAAGCATTTATTTTTTCTCTTGTTTCATTTTCGCTTTTGCTAGTAGGATCATTTTTAATTTCATCAAAGAATGGATCATCTAGTAAGATATTTCTACCTCTAGATATAAGCACGTTTGCTGTTCCATTAACATTTACTTTCTTATCACAAGAGATTATTGTATCAACATTATTTTCTGAGAAATCTTTGCTAATATTTAAAGTTATATTAGCGCCTTGGCCATTAGCTTCTTCAACAATACTATTTAGACTATCTAAATCATAAGCTTTTGACAAATCTATAGTATTGCCTTTGGAAATCGACACCTTAACATAGCTATCTTTATTTAATAATTTTCCTGCTTCAATAGATTGAGAATAAATTAAACCTTCATTAGCACTAGAATAACGTTCTTCATTATGAACTATAATAGCGTTATTTTGTTGCCATGCATTTAATCTTTCAATATCCCAACCTATCATATTTGGCATATAAACAGCTTTTCCTTTTGAAACTACAACAGTTAAGCTATCTCCTTCGCTTATTGTTTTGCCAGCTGCTATTGATTGTGAAATAATCATATCTTCACCAATAGTATCTGAATAAGCATATGTCTTTACAAGATTTATTTTCTTACTTTTAGCCCAAGTTTCTGCTGTTTCATAAGGTTTCTTTTCAAAATCTTCAACACTCACTTTTCCAGCTGGTGCAACACCTTTTGAGACATTAATCTTTAATGAACAAGCTCTTGTGAAGCTGTCTTCATCACATCCTGAAAAACTATAATCAATTACTTCATCTTCTTTAACTTCATCATTATAAGCGGTCATTAATTTTGTCTTTTGAAGTTTATTGTCATCAATCCATTTTTGAATTTCTTGTTTAGTCATATCTTTTAAATCAGGAACTTTGATTTTTTCATCAGGATTAGCACCTTTTGATACAACAAAATTGAGCTTAACATTTTTCTTTACTTTCTTTCCTTCAAGAATGCTTTGGCTTAGTATTGTTCCTTCATCTTTTTCTAAATCATAAACATCTTCAAAGACTATGCCACTTGTCTCTATGTCTTGTTGTTTAACCCAAGCAGTTACATCATTAATGCTCTTATCAACAAAATTAGGCATTGCTATTTTTGGAGCGAAGAATAAGAAATAAATTAAGATGCCAAGAAATAAAACAATCAATAATACAATAATCAACGTCTTAACATTCAATGGCTTTTTTTCTTTATTTATTGGTATTCTTTTTTCTTCTTTAAAACTATCTGGTTTATCAGAACTTGCAAATTGCTCTAAGAAATCTTTATCGGCCATAATTTACCTCCATAAATATACTAACTAATTATTCTAATTGGTCACTAATAGTCTTTAACTAATTCACCATTTGCATTTAAACGATAAGATCCGCTATCAGTATCTATACGTACAATTACATGCTTGTCCTTAGCTAGACTCACTAATGTATTATAATCAATTGTTTCAAAAATTTGATATGAATAATTAGCTTGTTCCTTAGTAATTACATTTAAAGTTCCAGAAGCACTAGATTTTCTCTTATTATAGTTATAAAAATCATTTTTTCCATTTAAACGTATTTTTTCAAGAATATCATAAGTTTGCTTATCTAATTCAACATTTGTGAAGCGATATTGTGGATAATCATTCGCATAAATTGAAACATAATATATAACACCGTCATTATTAATTTTATTTCGATATTCTTTTACTAAACTATCAGAAAATGTGTAACCTGTGTATTCATAACGTGCAAAAGCATCAGTTTTAGTCATTCTATCTGCAAGTCCAAAACCTTGACTTGTTTTAAGTGTGCTTGTAAATATTAAACTAATAATTAAGGCAGCGACATAGAATGCAACTAATTTATATGAGAAATACAATTTTCTTTTATATATAAAATGTGCAGCAATAAATATCGCAAATAAGATTACATAGATAATAAAATTATCTTTTAAGAATTCTAAAATTGTTGAATAATTATATTCGTTTGCTGATGAAATCATTATCAAACAAATAAATACATAAACATATATTATGAATGGATAAGAGAAGAATCTATCTGAAGGTGTATCTGCTCTTTCAACTTTACGATTTACATAAGCTTTAATAAGAATAATTGAAAATACAATTAAGATGATAATTAAACCTATTGTATATGCCCAATTAGTGCCTTGATACATTAGCTCTTCAACCGTTTTAATACATAAATAAATTGGTGACAAATATCCAATAAATGGCACATCAACATTAATAACGCCTGCAATATATGATGCTGCTAGAGAATCACACAATAGATATATTGCTAATGGTAAAGCAGTATAAGCGCATATCATAATTACACCATCTAACACATTATTAGCCGTTAGATATATCGCTGTATTAAAAACAACTATTGCCGAAATAGCTACTAACAATTCTGATAAGTATACAATTGTTGTTAGACCTATTTCCTTGCTCACACAAAAGACCGTTGTTGCTAATGCTAATGGTATATAACAAGACAATATGATAAATATTATTGCTGTTATAAGCATTGCCTTTCTTGATATAGGCATTGAAAAGAAAGTATCAACAGCTTTTTTATTATGAATATAGCTAAAGATGTAAACTGGCAAAAAATATGCTAGTCCAAAACAAATGACACATTCTATTCCCAAAGTAATATCGACTGTTTTGTTAGATAGAATGTTCATGATTGTTAATAGGAACACAAACAACAATAAATATTTTTTAGACTTCAATAAATAATTAAAATATTCTTTGCTAAACATTATTTATCTCCTCCCTCATGTTCATAAATGAACAATTCCTCAAAATTTACACTAAGTGTGTCTAAAATTAATGGATTTAATTCATTAAGTTTATTGATAATATTTTCTTTATCGCCTTTTATAACTAATGAATAAACAGAGCCTTCTTTAGACATATGTAATAATTCAAATTGTTTGAATACCGATTCATCAACATCTTCTTTAAAGGCTACTTGATACTTATTGATATTTTGTTTAGATTCTAATAAGTCACCATAAGTTTCAATTTTTCCATCTTCTAAGATTCCAAACGAATCACAGATATCTTCTAGTTCTTTTAAATTGTGTGAAGAAATAATAATTATTGATTTGTTTTCATCAATAAATTCATATAATGATTTTTTCAAATTGTATCTAACAATTGGATCAAGCCCATCAAATGCTTCATCTAATAATAACAATTTAGGTTTAATAGCCAGTGCAAACAATAATAATGTTTGTCTTTTCATACCTTTTGAAAAAGCATTGATTTGTTTATTCTCATCAAGACCAAATAGTTTCAAATACTTTTGGTATGCTTCTTCATCAATGTTGTAATATGAAGAATAAAATTCTTTTAAATTATTGATATTAGAAGCAAGAGAATAGTAAGCATCATCACTAACAAAGAATATATCTTTTCTAATCTTTTCGTTTAAATATGTATTTTGACCACTTAGTAAAGTCTCACCTTCTTCAGGCTTATATATACCAGCAATACATCTTAATAATGTTGACTTGCCTGCGCCATTAACACCTACTAAGCCAAATATTGATCCTTCGTTAATTTCTAAATTTAGATTTTTTAAAACTTCTTTGTCTCCAAAATATTTTTTGACGTTGTTAATCTTTAGCATCTGAAACCTCCTTAAATATTTCGTCTAACATTTCTGTTAAGTCCTCTTTATTGAAGCCTTCATTTTTAAGTGCTTTTAATACATTTAAGGCATCATCTCTTAATACACTTTTTTTCGAACTCAAATTATCAGATACAAAGACACCTTTCTTATTTAAAGTGAAAATGTATCCGTTCTTTTCTAATTCTTGATAAGCCTTCATAACCGTATTAGGATTTATACTTAGCTCTTCAGCTAAGCTTCTTACTGAAGGTAATCTATCATTTGGTTTTAAGATGCCCGCTGTAATGAATTTTTCTATTTGTGATCTTATTTGTTCATAAATAGAATCTTTTCCTTGCAAATTAATAAGAAACATCTAATACCTCCTTCTGTATTATCTGTCCTAATTGTATTATCTGTATTATTAGATGTCAAATTATTGTGATATTAAAAAAATGTCGCATATACGACATTTAGTTTTTATAATTCAACACTATATTCACTTACTCCCTCAATTACTTCTCCATCTATCTGACAAGCACAAGGGCTTGAGAATTTCACATGAATCTTTTTACCTGTGATAACTTTCACTACATCACTTCTTTTAACATGCTCACCAGTAAATACTTTTGGAAACAACATCAATGATTTTATTTTAGATTTGCATGAATAAACAATTACTGATAAAAAGTCTTCATTTCTTCTTTGACCCGGAGCAATCATCATGCCTCCTCCATAAAATCTACCTTTCATAGTTGGTGCTAGCCATACATTATCATAATGATATTTATTTCCATCGACTTCTATTTCAACGCTTACTGGTTTGAAGTGAAACAATAAACTACTAATTGCGATTGTTGTATAGTTTATTCTCTTTTTAGGAGACTTTTCTTTTATTCTTTCAGCCACTACACAAATATAACCGTCTAAACCAACGCCAACATTATTTACATATTTTATCTTTTTCCCGTTTACAGTTGCGATAGGCAAATTCTTTAAATATTCATTAATCAATACTTCTTTTCCAGGATCTTCCTCAATATCATTTAAGAAGTCATTTCCTGAACCACCACCATAAATATAAACATTATTCTTTAAATTATCAGTATCAACATGATTAATAAAATAATTGATTGTGCCATCACCACCAACAATTACAACTTCATCTTCTTTATTGAGCTTATTGAAGAAATCTTGATAATCAATCTTTGAAGCATCAATTAATTGAACACCTTCAATCTCTGTTTTAATACCATTGTTAGCTAAATTGTTGTATAAATAATACTTCATAATTCATTCTCCTTTATTTAATTATTAATCCAAGTATTATTAAAAATTCTCCAAGAGAATATGTTAGCATAACCAAAAAGTGTGTCTTTAATAAACTGTTTTTATCAAAGCGCACAAAAAACAATGATGAATCAGACACAAAGAATAATAAAGCACCTAGTGCTGTTATAATGCTACTAATGCCCGTTGTACAAAGCGCTCTAAACCACGCAAAACAATTCATAAGTCCATTAGTTATCAAATATATCAGCATTGGATAAAATAAGCCTTTTGGTAAATGTGGTCTTAGATATTTAAATACAATTAAAGCGATAACAATAAACAAGAATGGAAGTAGAATAGTTATTAATTCATTTATTAATGAAAAATCAATGTATTTATTATAAGCCAGAATAAAAAATATATGGCCTATTAAAAACGATACCCCACCTGTCGCAAACCATTTAATGCCTTTAGGAATTAATAATAAATCACCAAGCCAAGAAAACAATAAGGCTAATAAAACAAAGATTTCTATTTTCTCTACACTAAAACAATAAAAGCCCATTAAAGACAATAGAATAAAAGGCTTTGTTTTGTCTCTAAAAGGCTTATCATTTTTTAAGGATGCATATAAATGAAGAGTCGTAAATATTATGAACAAACACAACATTACATATTTCATCATTTTTATTTTAACATAAGGCTACTTTTAAAATATATACTATAAGGTATTTTATTTAACAAAATGAATGGCGAATCCACCGATATCGTTTTTAAAATAAATGAATTTTCTAGTCCCGTCATCATTATAAGTCGCTGAATCTTCATCAAATTCATAACCGCGATCTTTATAATATCTATAACATCGATCAACATCATCACACGTTAAACCAATATGGCCATGATAGCCTTTAGCCTTATCGGTATTCATAATTTCAACTAATTCACTTCCAAAATATCCTTTTGATGTTTGGCGAATGTTGCCATTAAAGAATTTGGCGAATGCTTTTGCAAGTTCAAGCGCATTGCCATTATCTTCATTTAAACCTATATGTTTAATTGAAATGTTTAGTAAATTATTGATTGCTTCATTGGCATCATTTTCTAATTTACTTAAATCATACATATCAATTAAATGAATGTCTTCATAAGCAATTACATTTTTAATCTTTAAACAATTATTTATTTCTTCTTTGGCTAATCCTCTAACAATCAATTTTAGATTATTATTGATGCTTAAAGCCTTATCAATTTCAGCTTTTTTTACTTTTACACAAGTTAACTCTTTTAGTGCTTCTTCACTTACATTGCGAAATTCAGGAATTACTAAAATATTTTTATTCTTAACATGGCTTAAATTAATTGGACTAATAAAATCCACACCAGACTTAATGGCTTCATCAATTTCATCTTCTTCAAGGTAGCCAATGCCCACTATCATATTTGGGTTTTCTTTTTTAATACATTCAATGGCTTCTTTATTAAAGCCATCAAATTCAATAATTGGCAATGTTACTTTGTTTAAGATGTCTCTTAATTCGTTAACATCTAAACAATCACAATAATCAACATTTGGAATTAAACCAATATCACGTATTCTTTTAATAATATCCATGTTGCACCTCCTTCTTAATTATACTTTTTACTTATTTTTTATTTCCGCAAATTTTTCTCTTAATGATGGTGCGTTTTTTGTGAGTTTTTTTATTGATAAATCTTGAGCTTTATCATTAGCTAAACGAAGTTGATTACTAGAACCAGTTAAGGCATCTCTAATTTTTTGTAAGTGATTTATTGAATTATCAATTTCTTTAATGGCTTCTTCAAATCTCTTATTTGCTAATTCAAAGTTTTTACTGAAACCTTTTTTGAATGTTTCCATATTTTCTTCAAAATTAGTAATATCGATATTTTGGTTTTGCGCTATTATTAATTGTTTCTTATAATCAATTGATTTTTGGGCAGCGTTTCTAATTAGTGTAATTAAAGAGATAAAGAATTGCGGTCTTATGACATACATCTTTGGATATTTATATGAAACATCAACAATACCGCCATTATAAAGTTCATTATCAGCTTCTAACATTGACACAAGTACTGCATACTCACATTTCTTTTCTTTTCTATCTTTATCCAACTCTTTGAAGAAGTCTTCGTTCTTATGTTTCTTTTCTGTGGTGTCAGCTTCATTTTTCATTTCAAACATAATTGAAATATATTCATTGCCTTCATCATCAAAGTCTCTAAAGATAAAGTCGCCTTTTGATCCAGTTTCTTTTGATACAACATTATCTTTTTCAAAATAAGCATTAGGCAATATAGGGCGGAGAGCTCGATTATATTCGATTTCACAATGTTGTTCCAACGATTCACCAATTAATTTAGTAGATTGTTTAGCTTTAAAGTCTTTATATCTTTCAAGCTCTTCATCTTTCATTTTTAATTGTGTCTCATATGATGATTTGAGACTATTTTCTTTTTCAATATAATTCTTTTCGTTGTTTGTGATATCGTTTGTAAGTTTAGCGATTTCTTGTTCCTTTTTATTAATTGCTTCAGATAAAGCTAATTTGTTTTCAACATCCATGTTCTTGATTTCATTTTCAAGACTCGCAATCTTTAAAATGTTGTTTTGATTGTTTTCTTTTTCTTTAGCTAACGCTTCTACAATGGCGCTTTTCTTACTATCTTCAGCTAATTCTAATTGTTTTTGTAATGAAGCAATTTCTTTTTCTTTTTCATTTAAAACATCGTTTATTTCTTTTTGCTTTAATTGTTCGTTCTTAGCATCTTTGTTGATTAATTCATTTAATTTAATCTGTAAATCATGAAGCTCGTTTTCTTTTTTATTTAAAGCGTTGTTGTAATTGGCTTCACTTTGTGCCTTAACTAATTCAATTTCTGTCTTTAATTTTTCTTTTAATTCTTTTTCTTTTTTTGAAACTTCCTCCAAGAATTCGTGGTTTTTAATTTGGGCAATTACTGATTCATAATCCTTTTCATCTACCTGAAAGACTGTTCCACAATGTGGACATTTAATTTCATTTTTCATATCGCTACCTCCAGCTTTACATTAACAAAAATGATATACAAAAAACCTTCCTTATTTAGCTTCTCTTAACATAAAAGTTTTTAAAATATTAATCGCTATTTTAATTGGAAGTGGTCTTAATGCTTTATCTGCTTCGATTATCTTTTCTCTTATAGGAATACTTTGTGGACAATGAGCTTCACATTTTCCACACTTAATACATGCTGAAGCGTAATTAACATCTTTTCTTAAAGCTACAGCTTGAGCATATTGTGCTCTACCTGATGTCTTTGATTCGCTATACATACGATTGTAGGCGGCAAATAATCCTGGTATATCTATCCCTTTTACACACGGCATACAATATCGACATCCTGTACAAGCAATTTTTTCTGTTTTTCTTATTTCTTCAATTATTTGATTTATTAATTCATAATCTTCATTTGTGAACGAATCTTCTTTGGCACTAGATGCGATTTCACAATTCTCATTTACCATTTGAATAGAATTCATCCCTGACAATACAACCGTTACAGCTTTTTGATTATATAGCCAACGAAAACTCCATTCAGCAGCACTATAATGACGTTTATTATTCTTGATTAGTGTTTTAGCTTTTTCTGGAAGCATATTCACGAGTTTGCCACCCCTTAATGGTTCCATGATGATAATTGGTATATTAAGCTTTTCAGCTTCTTTTACTCCTAATTTACCAGCTTGTGAATTTTCGTCTAAATAATTGTATTGTATTTGCGCAAAATCCCATTTGTAGTCATTTAGTATTTTAATAAATAGTTCACTATTGCCATGATATGAAAATCCGATATTTTTTATTAAGCCTTTTTCTTTTTTATCTTTTATCCAAGATTCAATTCCTAGTTTCTTTAATCTATCCCATTGAACATAATCTGTTAAATGATGCATCAAATAATAATCAATATGATCAGTTCTTAAACGCTTTAGTTCTTCATTAAAATATTTATCTAAAGCGTTTGCGCTATTAATCATATATTGCGGTAGCTTGGTTGCGATATTTACCTTATCGCGTATATTGTTTTTTTCAAGAATTATTCCTAAAGCTTCTTCACTTCCAGGATAAATGTAAGCAGTGTCATAATAATTGACACCATTTTGATAAGCAGTTAGTATTTCTCTTTCAGCTTTTTCTAGATCTATCTTGCCATTTTTATTAGTGAAACGCATACAGCCATAGCCTAATATTGATAATTCATTTCCCTGTTTGTCTTTTCGATATTGCATAGCGCCTCCAAAAAAAGGATGTTTCCATCCCTATTTTATACATAATCAATTATTAAGTTTATTTCTTTTTTTAAATAGTTCTTTATAGTCGCAAGCAGCCAGTATACCAAAAACTAACACAATTATTACGCAACTTATGCTTAATGGATTTAATAAGCTTCGCTCATGTAAGAAAATAATTGAAAATATCACATCCCATGCACAATATGTAACATCAAGAGCCATAGCTTTAGCGGCACCTATTTGTCTTAAAGCATCATAAAAGAAAAAATATGATAAGCAGGCAAATAGACCCGCAAAACCGATAATCAATATAAGTTCAGGATTGTTAGAAATAATAGAAATAGTAAATGGCCAAGCCTTTAATAAAGGAATAATGATTAGTCCATAGATAATTGCTGATGTACATAATCTAATCTGTAAAGCTACTTCATTTTTTACATTTTTGATATATTTTGTGATGATAACAGCTTCAATACCCCAGCCAAACGAACACATTAGTGTGCCCAAAAAGCCAAGCCAAAAATTATTTATATTAATATCTGGAGAATATGAAAGACCATAAACACCAAGCAAACTGATGATTAAGAAAATCCAACGATACCAAGAAATCTTTTCTTTTAAAAAAATATAAGCTAAAACAGCACCAATAGCTGGATAAATAGCACTCGCAACAGCTCCAATTGATGGTCCCATATTTGATACCGATAAAACATATCCACTCATGCCAATAGGACCGCCAATAATTGATGCCATTATTAAATATTTTCCACTCTTACTTTTTAAGGCAACAACTAATTCTTTTGATTCTTTTTTTACACCATTAATGATGCTGGCAATTATGCCCGCAAACAAATCATGAATAAAAGTGCTCACAAACGGAGCTAAGATAATTGCTTGTGCACTAGAAACAAATGGCACCATCTTTAATGCCATTCCTAATATTAATGTTTCTATAGCCCACAATATTCCTGCTAAGATACCTGAAATCATATTACCTACTCATCTTCTTTAAAATAATTTGAAATAAATATGTTGTTTGATATTTCTTGATATTTAATATATCTTTCTACTTCTTTTTTCGCAACTTCTTCATCAATTTTTAAATCACTAAAGCCTTCACTAATTGAATAATTATAATCATCTGTCATAATTTCCCAATTACGGTTAAAACTGAAACCATGATATCTTTCATCAAAAATATCATTGCCCAGTATAGTGCTTTTATCATAAGAAATATTAAACATATTGAAAAGCGTTGGTAAAACATCAATATCAGTACAATGTTTAATTATTTCTTTCCCCTTAATTGCTGAATTATAAATAATTAATGGTGTATCTTCAAATGTTGAGCCTGTATTTTCATATATGTTGTCTTCATCAAATGTTCCTTTTACATAGTGATCGCCATAAATGACTAAAACTAAATCATCTAATTTGTTAGCGATATCATAGTTAGTTATCAAAAATTCTAACGCCTTATCTAATGATATATTTTTAGCTATATAAACTTGAGCTTCCTCATTTAAATTTGGATAATAATCTTTAACAATTTGTAAATATTGTTCATATTCTTGTTTAGTGTTGTCGTTTCCTTCGCTATAGATAGATTCAGGACTATAAGGTTGATGTCCACTATATGTAATCCAAAAAGTGAAAGTCTTATCCATATCGATATTTATATAAGTTAGTGGTTTGACAATCTCTAAATCGCTTGAGCCCTGTTCAATGACTAGTTCTGTTGGTCCAAAAAATTCCTTATAACCCAAATTAGGAAAGAATTTATCGCGATTATAATATAGGAAATATCCAGAATGGTAAACACTTGTTGTATTATAACCAACACTTAAAAATCCTTTAGCTAAAGTTGTTGGATAATAATTGTCATAATATTTATGAGAAGTAATCTCGCCTTTATTAATTGGGACAAGTGAAGTATTGATCATAACTTCAGCATCGCTTGTTGATCCAGGAAGTGTCGGCGCTAAAAAATTAGAGAAGTTAAAGCCTTCATTCATCAATCGATATAAGGTTGGTGTTAAATCTTTGTTGATTGCCGCCATATTTAGCGATTCAGCTTCAATGACAATTATTTGTTTGCCTTCAAAAATACCTGTATATTCATTTGTCATATATGGCAAGTTTTCATTTAAGAATGTTTTTATTTCTTCTAATTCTTTTTTACTAACGTCATTATTTCCTAAAACATTTTGATTGAAATCTTTTATTAAAAATTCTTCAATGCCAAACATCTTCACAAATTCTTCACTGCTTGGCATCTTTTCATAAATATATTTATCTGATTCTACATAACTTGTATTAAATGGATCTAAATAAGAATCATCTAACTTATGATTATTTTTATTAATTAATAATAAACTTATTATTAAAAGTAATAGTGCTATTACAATATATGCTAGCTTAATTGCCTTGTTGTATTTTTTTCGTTTTTTAATGATACAAATCAAAACAATCGCTAACACCAATAGTATGACTGTTATGATCTCTTTAAAAGTGAAATATTTAAAGAATTCGCCACTATAATCTTTTGCTTCATTAAACAAATCAAAAGCTGTCTTTAATAATATATACTGTTTAAAGAAAGCGAAATATGTTTCTTGTAATAAATAATATAGTGTATATAAAAACATTGTTATTGATGCGAATACTTTATCAAAAACATATGGCAACAATAAATAAACTCCTTCAATGATTAGTAAAAATATAATTGCGGGTAAATCACCATATTTTGGCACATCAAAATAGGAACATTGTAGATAAATAATAAATGTTCCAAGAATAAATAAACCGATTAATTTATATATAAAAATATTAAATTTTAATTTTTTCATAATGTAAATTATAAAGAATTTTTATTCATATTCCAAATGATTTGGTAAAGAACCAATAACTATTCTTTTTCGTTCCTTATCAACTATAAAATAAATTCTCAATAATTCACTATGCACACCAATTTTCAAATGTTGATCCAATGGAACTTCTCTTTTTTCTGACATCCTATTTAATTAAACTAGCGCAAAATTCTTCAAATTGTATTCTAATATTTCCGTTTTCAAAATTATATTCTTGATATTTGGATTCATCATCTTTCCAATATAGAAATAAACTTAGACTATTTCCTGTTTCTATATCTTCTTTTCTTTTAGTGACTATACCATTTTCTAAATAATTATATAGGCTAGTCCACTCATCATCGCTTAGTTCAATAACTTTTGATTCTACTGCATCCTTTTCAAGTAGAGGCAAACGATCTCCTTTTCTAAGTTCATAGAATAGTTTATATTTATCTTCATGAATAAAGAAGTGATATCTTAAATATTCTGGTGGGTTTGTTGTTGTGGCATATGTGTAATAGAATTCATTTATCTCTTCTTTTTCAATATCTTTGCCTACCACAAATTCCTTCTTTCCACCAAAGACTAAAAATAAAATAATGATTATTAAAATCACTGCTATTATTCCACAAATTATCAATATCAAGTTTTCTTTTTTCATATTTATTCTTTAATTTAAGTTTAAACAATTATTGAGATTTTAAAAAGGTGAATTATCACCTTTTTAGATATTTGTTTCCGTGTTATCTTCAGAATCCTTTTTTACTGATTCAAGTATTTCATTATTTCTTTTAGTTAAACTAATTAATTCACCAAAACCATAGGTGATTATTACACTAACATAAGAAATTAAGATTCCAAGTACTGTACCAATTACTAGCACTAATAAGAATACAATAAAACTTGATGTGTCTTGAAGTGCTTGTCCAGCATACACAAATGCAGCTAGTACAAATATAACTGCTTCAATCCAAAATAAAATCTTCGCAACTTTTTTAATCTTTTCTCCAATATTGTTAAACATATTTTCTCCTTTATTCTTCTATATTAATCGGATTTACTAAATATGATCTTTTATTAAAATAATCCGTTGATACCATGGCTCTACTTACTTTTACAGTATTTCTTACTTCTGTAGTTATTTTATCAATTTTTTCTTCTGATATTTCAGAATTATTGAAATTTATAAACTCATCGCTTGCGTAAATATAGATACCATCATTATTTATCCAATCACCATTTGTTAAAATGACGCGACAATTATCATTGAAAATATCATTTCCCACATATAATCGAGGATCATAATTTAGATTGAATAGATTAGCTACTGTTGGAAGGTGGTCAAATGTTGAACAAATCGATGTATTTGTTTCACCTTTATCATTTGCACAATAGATTATGAATGGGCTCATATAAAAGCCATACGGTTGGTAACGATCAATAATGTTTGTATATCTTTTTACATAATCAACTGAAATATTAAATGGATGATGGTCTGGCCAAAAACAAAAGACAGTCTTATCTAGTTTGTCAGCTTTCTTCAAACCATCAATCAATGTTTCTAACATCTTATCAAATTCCATTGTCTTTGAGATATAGCGTTTAACTTCAAGTGGGTAATCTGGATGAACTTCATTAATTCTATCTAAATAATGATTGCCATAATAAGAATCTTCATTATATGGCCAATGCATTGTTGAAGTTACATAATAGACAAAGAAATTATCATCATTTATGTAATAGTCCATTGTTTTTTCAGCTAAGATAGAATCTGATTGCCAACCATATACAATATCAAAATCTAAATCATCAATATCTTTATATACATCAATACCATAAGCCTTTGATAGTTCACTGCGCTTATAAAATGTATCATCCCAGTTATGAAACTCGTATGTTGAATAGCCCTTATTTTTAAATAATGTAGCTATTGAATTAGATAGATTGTTGTGCGTCACTGAATAAACTGTGCAATTTGATCCATATGGCATAAGCGATGTCATGGATGCGAATTCAGAATCACCTGTTCCACATGTGAAGACTGGTGTATAGTGATTAGAAAAATAATAGCCATCATTCATCATCTTCCAAATGGTCGGTGTTAACTCTTTATCAATGCCCATATAATCTAACGATTCAACTAAAAAATAAATGAAATTATAGCCTTCGTAATGACCTGTCATATCATTTTTATTTTCAATTGGCCTACTTATTAGATAGTTATCGATGGTTTTTAATGTATCATCATTTTCTTCATCAATATCATTTAACCATCTTGTATCATCGAATGTTCTTTTTAAGGAAATCTCTTTAGGTATTTCTTCCTCGATTATCTCTTCTTCAGCATCTTCAATAACTAATCTATTTTCATGTTTAATAAACAAAGAAGAAATATCCTCAAACAAGAAAGTATTAACACCAGTATGAGAAACTATAACATCTAAGTTGTCTTGTCCCTTAATCGCATCTTTTAATGGTCCCTCAGAATTAATCAGCGATAACAATAATAATGAAGCACAAATTATAGGAACGGCAATCATTTTTATACTTATTTTATAATCGTCATTAAAATATCTTCTTAATATCAAATATAGGATGGCTGGTAAGAATTCTAGATAGTATGTCCACTTTGTAGATTTAATAAAATAGCCAACAAATTCACCTACTCTAAAGCCACCGTCAGCAACAGCTTTAAAAGAATAATATGTTTCTAGCATATTCTTTAATCCCAATTGTATATAGGCATAAACACCAAATAAAAAGATTAAAATAAAACATATTATTGTATTAAGTCTTTTTTTAGTTTTAGATGTAAACAATGTACATAAAAAAGCTAACGCCCCATTAATTAGTATCATTCTCAAAAGGGCTATAAAACGCAATTTTTCAAAACTGATTAAATAAAATATCAAATCTATCAACAACAAAGATATAAAAACAAGTAAGGTATTTAAATATTTTTTCATAACACTAATATAAACCATTTTTTATTTAAATAGAATAAATATACTTAAAGAAAAGCCCATTTATTGGGCTTATCTCTTCTCTTCTTTATTATTTGAAGAATTTGGTTTTTCTGGTGGTGTGCCTTGAGGCATAGAATTGTTATGACTTTGACTATTACTGTTTGTAGTAGCTACGACAACTGCTTCACCATTATATGTGTTTCCTTCAACATATTCTTCGCCATTTATATATAATTTATATCCATTTGTATCAATTGAACCGCTTTGGCATGTCAATGAAGTGATATAAGAATCTCCTGTTAAAACCCATTTTGATCCTTCTTCTATCTCAACATAGATTTCACCATCTTCATTTTCTTGATTGATTGCACCGTTGTATGTTGAAGAATCTGTTAAATACATATTTAAACTTGAAATATCGTCTACAACAATATCTCCTTCAACATTCTGATTAGATAGTTTTAATGTCACATGGCCACCGTTTGATCCTTCGTTGCCCCATCCAGCTGCTTCAGCTCTTAAGAATACGCCATTTTCATCAAGATTATTGATCTTTACATTTGTTAAACTAATTGTTGCGACAGTATTATTCACAAAGAAGATATCGCCACTCTTATTTGTTAATGAACCATCTATCATTGTGAAATATGCAAGACCTTCATCTGCATCACCTGACATTGATTGATAGATCATGACGGCTTGATAATAGTCGGATTTGTCTGAATTTTTTGAAACATTATTAGCTACAAGTTCGACATTTTCAAGAACCACACCATTTTCTCCTTCAACAACAACGCCTTGTGCTGAAGTTGATTCTAAATAAGCATTGCTTACAGTAATATCGGCTGTTGAATAAATTACTGGTGAACCCTTTCCATCTGTAATGTAGTAGCCTTCATCTACATTAACTGTTCCACCACCTCTATCACTTCTTATTGCAGCTGATGAATTGCCACTAGTGTGAATGTATAGATTGTTGGCATTTGTTGTGCCGCCACCAGTGGTCATCAAGCCACCTGAACAGTTTCCGCTTGTTTCAATATATGAATTTGAAATATTAACAGTTCCTGTGCCATAGCTAAATACACCATTGGCATGTGTTCCATTTGTTTCAACAATAATTTCATCTAGATTTAATGTTCCATCATCGCTCACAAATATAGCTGCATTTTCACCATAGAAATCTGCTTCATCTCCAGAAGAATCCCCGGTTTTAATAACTTTAATATTACTGTAAGATTCTTCTTCATTGCTTACTTCAATGGCGTGTTCCCCATCCTCAGCATTTTCGATTGTTTCATTTACTTCAATACTGTCTTTACTTACATAATCATTACTTTTAATAATGATTGTTTCACTTTCTTCTTCTACTACTTCTGTTTCGTTTTGGCTACAAGCTACTAAGCTTGTTGATAATAATAAGCTAAGTGCTATCATAAGGATTTTCTTCATATTTTCTTCCTCCTACAATTAAAGATTAATCTTTAAATATGAATTTAAAGTGAACTAAATTTGAACATTGTCTTAAATTGTAAGAACTTATATTATTGTTTATAATTTTTATGTAAAAGGTCACTAAGATGAAAAATATTATTGAAAAAATTAAAAATATTTCTAAAGAAGATTTAACTAAAGTGTTTATATGCACTATGGCATTGATTATAATTCTTGATTGCGATATATATTTATATCCTTTCTTTCAATCAATTCATTTACCTTTGCCACACACTATTCTCACATTTATTTGGCTACCATTATTAATATTGTGGGTCTTTTATCGACTTGAAAATAATAAAAAGAAAGTTTTTATAGCTGCATTAATAATTGGACTTGTTTATGGTGGATATTTTATTGTGCATCATTTGAGTTCTCATAATTTATGGCCAATATTAAAACTTACAAATAATTTCTATTATGACTTCTATCAAGAACTTGTCTATTATTTATCAATGATGATGCCTCTTTTCTTTATCTATGTTTCTTATAAATTAGATATGAAAATGAATGATTTTGAAAAGATGATTATCATCATCAGTTGTTTAATATCAATTCCAATATTAGTAACTAATATATTCGCTTGTGCACCATCAACTTATGAAGGGTGGACAAAGGCCAACTTCCTTACTTGGTTTATGGGCATTTATGATGAATATACACCAAGAGAATTAGCGACATCATTCTTCTTTAGTAAAGGTAATACGACAGGTATTGTCTTGTTTATGACTTATCCAATTCTTTTAAATATAACACGAAAAAGAAATACTGATTGGAAACTTGTGTGCCTACTAATAGTTCAAGGCTTAGCGATGTTCTGTCTAGCTACAAGGGTTGCGACATATGGCGTTATACTTATGATTGCTGCCTATCTTGTGATTTATATTTTCTGTTTAATTTTAAAGAAAGTTAAATTCTCTAAGAAGATGTTATTTACATTTTTAGCGATACTTGCGCTCTTTGTGGCAATCTTCCCACATTCACCTGCTTATGTTAATCAAAAGATTAATCAACAAAATGACTGGTACATCTTGGAAGATGAAGAGTTGAGACAAGAAATCAAGGGCGGACTTGAAGAAATTGATTTAGATCCTGAAAGTCAAGCATATAAAGATTATTGGTCATATATCTTTAAACAATACGCTTTCTTCTTATCTATTCCTAAAGATTACTTCTTAAAATTTTATGATTATCGTTTCGATCCAAAATTCTGGGTTGACATTATATTTGAATATGATTTTTATGATCGTGCTAGTGGAAGAGATATTGAAAATATCTTTACTAAATATAAATGGGCCAATCTAACACCAACACAAAAACTATTTGGTATGTCTTATTCAATACCAATGGAGGGTGGCATAGTTATTGAACAGGATTTTGTATCACAATATTATACTCACGGTCCTGTTGGATCCTTCCTACTATGTAGTCCTTGGCTTATTGGACTTGTTGTTGTAATCGCTTTGGCAATCAAGAATTTTAAAAAGGTGATCGGTCTAGATATCTTAACTATTGGACTTGCATATGTGGCAGGGCTACTTGCGGGATATAATTCAGGTCATCTATTGTGTGAAGTCTTTGGATCGATATTGTTGGCAACACTACTTGGAACATTATTATTAAAGGTTACAAAACCCAATGAAGAATAGTTATTAAAGCTTCTTAGGAAGCTTTTTTAAAGCCTTGTGTAATTGTTTAATGATTTTAAATATTTTATAATCAAAATATGGAATTTAATTCTCTATTTTTTATTTTACTTTTCTTACCATTATTTATTGGATTAATGTTTTTTATTAAAAACAATAATGTAAGAAACATACTTCTTCCTTTATTTTCTATAATATTTTATTGTTTAGGTGACATAAAACATATACATATATTATTGATTGTTTTCTTGATAACGTACTTATCAGCGCTAAAAGTTAAAAATAATCGTAGATTGTATGTTTTATATTTGATATTGGTTGTAGGTATTTTATCTTATTTTAAATATGGAACATACATTATAGAAGCATTTAAATCATATTTAAAAGATTTAAATTTCTTTAAAATTGTTATGCCTCTTGGTATAAGTTTCTATACATTTACTTCTATAAGTTATGTTAGTGATGTGTTCTATGAAAAATATGATGCTGAAAAAAATCCCTTAAAAATTTTCACATTTTTAAGTTTCTTTCCAGTTGTCATTAGTGGACCGTTGATTAGATATGATAGCTTTAAAGAATATTTAAAAAACAAAAATATTAGTGTTGACTCTATCGCCAACGGTTTTAGAAGATTCATTATTGGTCTTTCTAAAAAAGTAATAATTGCCAATCAACTTAATATCATTAGTACAACAGTTATAAATGGTGATACAAAAATATCATTCTTATTAGCTTGGTATGCCTTGATTGCTTATGGCATTCAAGAATTCTATGACTTTTCTGGATATAGCGATATGGCAATTGGCATTGGTGAAATGATTGGCTTTGTGATTCCTGAGAATTTCAATGACCCATATTTTTCACATTCAATTGCGGAATACTGGCGTAGATGGCATATGAGCTTGGGAAAATGGTTTAATGATTATGTTTTTATGCCAGTATCAACATCTGCGTTTTTGAGAAAAATATCTAAAAAATTTAAAAACAAAAAAGTCGGTAGAAGCTTTATTAAAATAATTTCTTTGTTGGCTGTTTGGCTGTTGACAGGTATATGGCATGGCTCATCTGCTAATTATGTTATCTGGGGATTAATTAATGGTTTAATAATCATCTGTGATTCTAATTTCTCTGATTTCTATAGAAAGATATTGGCAAAGCTTAAGATTAATTCTGATGGAAAATTATGGAAAGCCTTCCAAATTATTAGAACAATGTTGATTATTTTCTTGATGAAATCATTGATTTTCAAATGTACCAACATCGTTGAAATCACAAACCTTACAAAAGGGTTATTAGGAATAGGTGAAAGATTCTCAATGTCTTATATAAAATCATTAGATATTTTGTACTTATTATTCTATTTGATTCTTTCATTTATATTCTTATTCCCAGCTGTACATAGTTTGTTTAAAAGAATTAATAAAAATGTTTACGATATTTTACTTCTATTATTATTAGTTGTATCAATATGTTTTATTGTCAGTGGATCTTATTCGGCCTTCATATATTTTAGTTTTTAGGAGATTAAATGCGTAATAAACTATTATCTTTATTATTAATATTATTATTTGTCCTAGGCATAGGTCTTTTTATCTTGCCACAAAGATATGAATCTAAGATGGAAAAAAGATTATTGGCCACAAATGAATCAATTGTTTTAGATAATAAATTGTCTTTAAATATAGAAAATGTTTTGAAAGACCAATTCTATTTTAGAGATTTCCTTACTCATAATTATTTTGAAATTAAGACAAACTTAAATAGAGTTATTAATAAATTTGTTGATGGATCTATTAGTCATGTTTATAAAGTTAAAGGCCTTCTAAATGGTGGTGGCACTATTGATATAGATAATGACTTTAAAAATGATGTCAGCATACTTTATTTGTCAGATGATGTTATTGAAATAAATGATGGCTATTTAATTAATGGCATTGTTGAATACAATGATGAACAACTTCAATTAGCTTCTTCAAGAGGCTATAACGTTAATGAGTTTGATAAACTTTATCCAGATGTTAAAACATATATTTATTTTCCTACAAGGCTTGAAGAAATGTTGAATAGTGAAAAAGAAAATCGTTTATTATGTCGGGAAAATTACTTAAGACAATTAAACGGAAATATCTCTTATTCAGCATTAAAGATAGGCAGTGTTGAGGACCATCAAAAATATTTCTATAAATCTGATGAACACTGGAAAGCTGCTGGTGCATATCAAGGTTATGTTGACATAATTGATATGATTTCTAAAGATTATGAACTAGGTCCAATAAAAGAAATAGAAAAAGAAATTGTATATGATAGAGAATTTAAAGGTAACATCTCTAGTAAAATCGGAATGGTTGGAAGTAGTGACAAACTAGAAGATTATATATTAAAGGATCTTGGCGAATATGATTATTTCGCCAATGGAAATAAAATCGATTTAAACGAAGCTAAAGAATTATATGCAGCTAATGGCAATGATACCGTATATTCTGATTACGATTTATATTTTGGTGATAATTATTTTTTAAGAGAATTTGATTTTCACCAAGATGATAAACCAAATATTCTTATTTTCGCTGATTCCTATATCAATACCAACATGAGTTGGATTGCTTCGCATTTCAATAAAACATTAATCATTGATTTAAGAGCTAAACCTAATGATTTCAATTTAGATTATTACATTAATGAATATGATATTGATATAGCTCTTATTGATTTTACATATAATACTATGTATTTTAATGGCAATCTTTATATTCCTATAAATTAAGATATAATATTTTAGGGAGCGATTATGAAAGAAAAAATATTAGAAATTCTTGATGAAATAAACGAAGATATTAGAAACTATGACGGTGAAAATATTATTGCGGATGGTTTAATTGATTCGTTATCAATAATTGATTTAGTTGCTGAACTATGTGATACATTTGATGTAAACATTTCAGCTAAATATATTGTTGAAGATAATTTTAAAAGTGTCGATGCTATTGTTAAGCTTGTTGAATCATTAACAGAATGAATATCTTAAATTTATTTGAAAATACTGTAGAAAATTATAAAGACAAAATAGCTGTATGCGATGATATAGAGCAGTTGTCTTTTTTAAAATTAAAAAACGAAAGCTTAAAATTAGCTAACACAATTAAAAAAATTAACGACACAAAAGATGTGCCGATAGGTATTTTTGTTAATAGAAAAATTACATCTATCATCTCTATTCTTGCTGTCCTATATTCTGATAATTTCTATGTACCACTAGATAATAAAACGCCAAAAGAAAAATTAGAATCAATAATTGAAGAAACACAAATGAGAATTATTATTGATTTAGAAAATGAAAACACTCAAGACTTAAATGTAACACTAATTAATAAATATGATGATGAAATTGGTGTTTATAATCTTGATGATACAAATGATAAGCCTTTATATATGGTATATACTTCAGGATCTACTGGCAAACCAAAAGGTGTTTTAAAAAGTCATGATGCGATGATAAGTTTTATTAAGACTTATATTGATAAATATCAATTTGATTCAAATGAAATAATTGGTAATCAATCTCCTTTCTTTTTTGACGCAGCTGCTAAGGATTTGTATTTGATGATGTTGGCTGGCTCTAGAATGGAGATTATTCCAAGTCGCCTTTTCTCATATCCTTATAAGCTAATTGAATATCTTAATCAAAAGGAGATAACTTTCATATCTTGGGTTCCATCTATGTTGTCGATAATAGTTAAGACTAATACTTTTGAAGATATTATGCCAACAACTTTAAAGAAGGTGTTTTTTGTAGGCGAAAGCTTCCCAATTAAATATTTAAGAAAATGGCTTGAAGCACTTCCTAATATCAAATATGTAAATCTATTTGGCTCATCTGAAATTGCCGGTGTGTTTGCCACATACGATATTAAAGAAATTAAAGATGACCAATTATTCTTGCCTATGGGAAAAGCTTTAGATAACTGTAAAGTATTGTTGATTAATGATGGAAATGTGCTTAGTGAAAAAGAAGTTCTTGGAGAAATGTATATAAGTAGTGATGCCCTTGCGCTTTGTTACTACAAAGATGAAGAAAAAACCAATGAGAAATTTATCTATGCCAATCTTGATGGACAAGGAACAAAAAGATATTTTGCGACCGGTGATATCGCAAAGTATGATGAAGAAGGAAACCTTGTTTTTGTGACAAGAAAAGATTTTCAAATTAAGAAGATGGGACATAGAATAGAACTTGGAGAAATAGAAAGCATCGCCAATAAATGTGAGCTTATTAAACAATCATGTTGTGTATATCTAGAAGAAAAACAACATTTAAAACTATATTGTGAAGTGTTTGATCCCCAAACAAGCACAAAGGATATTAATGTTTATTTAAAAGAACATTTATCAGATTATATGTGCCCTAATAAAATAATTATCATGGATGAACTGCCACTTAATGCCAATGGTAAGATTAATCGAACATATTTGAAAGAACTGAGATAATGATGAAGGCTTTTTTAAAAGGAAAAAAGAATATACTTTTTCCTTTTTGATCATAACTTTATATTTAATATTAATTGTTTTTTATCTATATATTAATAATAAGCAATTCTTTTTTGGCAACGATCAATTGTATCAATATGATGTATTTTATCGTGAATGGTTTAGATTAATTGGTGATTTTTTTAAAGGTAAAGGATTCCCTGCTTATTCATGGAATCTGTTTTTAGGTAGCGACTTTTATTCATCAATGACTTACTATTGTACTGGTGACATCTTTGTGTTATTTCTTTTTCCTCTTAGTTTTTTTATCAAATCTGTAAAACATTTGTTGATAGTTGAAACGTTCGTTTGTTTTTATTTAAGTGCTTTTCTATTTATTAAACTTCTTAAAAATAAAGGTATTAAATCCTCGCTAATTATTTGTACAACTGCCATTGTTTATGCCATTGGTGGTTGGAGTATTAGTTATCTTGGCGATTATATGTTTCACCGCTTTTATACTTTTTTGCCTTTACTGTTCTTAGGAATTGAAAAATATTATCAAAATGGCAAAAAGTCTTTGATTATTATTTCTGTTTTTATTCTTTCTACACAAAACTTCTATATGATGTATCCAACTGTTGTTTTTATGGTGTTGTATTGTTTAAGCATCGAATTAGGGTTTGACAAAGAAATAAGAAAACAAAGATTACTTAAAGACTTTATTAATATTTCTCTTGGCTTTTTAATCGGTTTTATGGCAAGTGCTGTAATACTATTACCAGCATCACTAACAGTATTAAATAATTCGCGCTTGGGTGAAAGTGATTCAAGGGTATTTTGGAATTTAGAAACATATATTGAACTGCTATTAAGTCCAATAAGTAGTCAATTTCCTATTTATTCTTCATATCCTAATATTTTTTATCAGAATGATGGTGGTCATAGTTATTGGTTTGTTATTAATGTTGGTATCATATATTTTATTAATTCTATATCTTATGCATTAAAAAAAGAAAATAGAAACTGTTTATTTCTATTAATTGTTTTGTTTTGCATTGCAATTTTAAGACCATTATCATCCATTATGCACGGCTTTAGTGAGCCGTCTTTTAGATGGCTATTTTTAGTGCAAACTTATCTTTTAATTATTGGTTCAATTGAATTAGATAAAGGAATATTAGTCAATCGTCTATTTGCTATATATTTTATTTTAATTATCTGTTCAATAGTTGTTCTGTTGATCATGGGCTTTAGCTTCAAAGAATATAGAATACATTATTTAACATTATTTGTTTATCTACTTACTTCCTTTTTTGTTTGGCTTGTTTATTACAAAAATTTTAAATATTCTTTATATTTAACAATTTTTGTAACGCTGCTTTTTGCAATATTTAATACAATTGTCAAAGCAAACTTTAGCAATATATATAATCGTATTAATAAAAACGAAGTAGCTTATTATGAAGAATTAGATGATGAAATAATGTATCGTTACTACATTGATTGGGAAAATGTTGTTCCTTATTCAGAATTGAATTTAAATATTCCAATGGATTACGGACTAATGTCAAGCAAGACTTATAATTCTATGTATGATAATACAACAAATCAATTTAATTATTTAAATGATTGTTATATGCATTTTATTGATATTAAGAACCCTTATAGTTTGAATATGCTAGGAACAAAATATTGGATTGTTTATGATGAAGATGAACTGCCTTCTGAATTTGAATTTGAATACTGTTATAATTTATCGGACTTAAAAGTTTATAAAAACATGAACTACAAAGGTTTTGGCTTTACATTAAGTAACTTAGATCATTTAGATAATTTTAAAGATTTTATTGATTTTGAAGAAACATTGTTCATTGATGACTCAAATTATGAAATAGATAACGGCATAAAAGAATACACACGATTTAATATAATTGAAAAAGGCAACAACTATTTGAAAGGTGAAATAGACTTAAATTACGATAATATTTTATTGATACCAATTCCCAACAATAGTGGATGGAAAATCTATGTTAATAAAAATTTAATTAAGCCAATAAGCGTAAATGGTGGTTTTATTGGCATTGAATTGAATAAAGGCTATAGTGAGATAGAAATGTATTTTTCTTCTCCAGGCATCAAAACAGGCACCATAATTAGTCTAATTGGGATCATTAGTTTTTTGTTGACTATTGTCAAAGAGAAAAAGCTTATTTCTTTAAACAAACGCTGACCACAAATATATATTCATTATCTTCTAATACTTGATATTTAATTCTTGCTGAATACTTATCAAGTATTTTTTTACTTTTTTTATGTGGTATTATCTTTTTGTTTATTTCAAAATCAAAAATATTTGAACTTGTATTTTCTTTACGATATAAAGGAGCTAGCGCTTTAAATGAGGCTTCTTTGATAGATAATATTTTTAAATAATTATTATATTTATCATCTATTTGTTTTAATTCACTTGAAAAGAAAATCTTTGATTTAGAAAAATCGTGTTTTTTTATCCTATCTTTCTTTATTAAATCTATGCCTATACCCAATAAAAGGTTTTCTTTTTTCTTAATAATAGTTAAACTTTTACCATCATTGGTTTTACTGATTAACAGTGATCTATGATATGGAGCGCCATTTTTGTCATATAGAATCTTGCCTTTAACATTAAAAGCTTTTTTAAGATCAATATTTTTTTCCGATAAATAATAATTATCAAGTAATTCAATTTTTTCTATAAGATATTTGATGTCCATACAATAATTATAACTTATAGTTTTAAAGCTAACCCTATTATAAAAATAGCCCTATGGTATAATGGTTTTATGAAAAAATCTAGTAGAAAAAAAACAAAAAAGATATTCCAAATTGTGATGCTTATTTTAGCGATTATCTGTTTGGTTTTTGTACTATTAGCTATTCATGGTTTAATAAGCCAAGCTAATCAAACTGACGACAACACTGTACCAAACAAAGCGAATCTATATGAAGCACCAAACAATATGACCAATTATCAAAAGCAACTATATGATGAATTAACTGATAGCTGTTCAAAAGTAAAAGATATCAACACTGAGGACTTGAGCGAATTAGCACCCGTTGTTGCGAAAAATTTCATAGCTGATTATTTCTCTTGGGGAAATAAAAGAGGCTCATATGATGTGGGTGGTATTGATTATGTATATGGTCCATACCATATGAATTTCTCATTTGGTGCAAGAGATTATTATTATTACCAATTAGATCTATTGATGAAGGAATATGGTGTTGAGAATTTGCCAATTGTAGATGATATCGTCATTGATACTGTTGAAAAACAAGATTCTCAATATAAAGTATCTATTTGGATACATGATTATTCAAATGATACAGATTACGAGGAGCCACAATATTATGATGCTTATCTAGTAAAGGCTCATTGGACATATTCTGTGCCAAATGATTCTAAATTCAACATCAATGAACTTCCTAATAAATCAAATATTATGTTGATTGTATCTAATGATCGACTAGAAGTAGCTTATATGCATGAAGATTATGTGAGGGATATTGCCAATGATTAAGAAATTAAATGTCCTTGATTATATTTCAATTGTTTTATCGTTAGCACAAACGACAAGTTCAATTATCTTTATTACTTTCGTATTAAGATATGCGACTTTTTCTAAAGCAACGATTATATTTGCTAGTGTTGCCTTAATAATATTGTCTTTATTGATTGATCTTCTTTGTTATTACTTTATTAAATTTAAGAAAAGATGGTCATTCTTTACTAATATCATAATGGCTATTGTTATTCTTGAAATAACAATTACTAGTTCTTATTATTTAGGAAGAATTAATAAATCAGTCGATAATATTATCATTACCGATAATGAACAAATAGAAACAAGCACAGTTGCTTTTGTAACCTATAATAATTCAAATATAAATACTATTGATGATTTAAAAGGCACAACTAAATTTGGTTACATTGATAATGAATCATTTATTGCTGGTAATGTATTAGCTCTTGAAGTAGTAGAAAAGAATAATCTTAAATTAGAAATGGTTCCTTATACTTCATATAATGATTTAATTTTAGCTTTGTTCTCTGAAGAAATTGATGTAGCTGCTTTGCCTGATAATTATTATCAAATGTTTTCTGTAAATGATGGTTATGAAGATTATTTAAAAAATACAAAAGTTATTCATACGTATTCAAAAGAATTCAAAGTTACTACTTTATCTGGCAATGATAAAGATTTAACAAAAGATCCATTCACTGTATTACTAATGGGAATAGATGAACAAAGAACTGACTCATTGATGATTGCGACTTTTAATCCACAGCGCATGACAGTTACAATGACATCAATTGCCAGAGATAGTTTTGTGCCTATTGCTTGTTATAGTGGTGGGGCAAGAGATAAGATTAATCACGCTCGTACTATATCTCGTCAATGTACTATCGATACTGTAGAAAACATGATGGGCGTAACTATTGATTTCTATGTTGAAGTTAATTTCTATGGTGTTGTTGATATGGTTGATGCTATGGGTGGTTTAACACTTTATTCTCCTGTAACATTTATTGGTCAACAAGCTGGTTATGAAAATGATGAAAATGGTCGTGGTAAATTTGTTGTTTGGGTTGGACAAGGATGGCTTGAAAGAGATGGTCAACAAACACTTGCATTAGCTAGAGAAAGACACGCTATGCCAGGTGGCGATTTCGCAAGACAAGAAAACCAACAAACAATCATCAAAGCTATGGCTGAAAAAATGTTAAATACAAAAGATTTAAATAAAATTATTGATGTCATTGAAGCCGCAGGCGATAATATCAAAACAAATTTCTCTTTAGACCAAATATCACAATTAATTAATTTTGGTATAAAGATGCTTAATTCTACATATGAGGGTAGAGTTGATGGAGTAGATGGAATATTTAAATTCTATAACACAAGGGTGACAGGATATGAATCTTGGACATATAACGAGCAACTATCTTTACCATTGTGGATTTATATTCCATTTAAAGGATCTATAGCTGACAATAAAGCTGTCATTGATCGTAATCTTCAAGTTAATACTACTTTATCAAAAGAATATTTCAGTGATTATGATACGGCTTATCCATATTATGATGAATTCTCTCTTCCTGATACTTATAATGAACAAAGAGAAAATCAAAACTTACCAGATATTATTCCATCATTTACTAACGGTTATACACTTGAAAGCATTAAGACGTGGTTAAAAGATAGAAGCTGGATTAAATTATCAGTTGTTGAAGTAAAAGAAGGCGATAAATTATATGATGCTTCTTATATGCATAATGCGATTATTCAACAAAGTGTAGCTTATGGCAAGAAAACAGCTGATGTTAAAGAATTAACTGTTTGGGTAATTAAACATACTGTCAATTGTAAATTAGAAGAATATCGTTCATATGATGATTGTGGATATGAATTCGTTGTTCCAGAATTTGTTGGCATGTCGTTAAGCGATCTCAATACATGGATAAATGATCATCCAGGCGTTGAAGTTAGAGTAACAACAATCAAGGACACCGAAGTAGGTTACAACAAAGATTTTGGTAATAAAGTAAGTTTCCAATCTGTTGAAGCATACACAATGTTAAATGAGCTAACAGGACCAATTGATGTCACTTACAATAAGATTGTTTCAATCGAGCTTGATTTGCCTACAATTTTCGCAAGCGATAAAACGGGAGTACAAGCTTGGTTTAATAATAATGGCTTTATCAACACAAATATTACCCAAACTTATAATGATAGCGTTCCTGCTGGTAATGTAATATCTGTAACAGTTAATAAAACTATATATACAAGCTCATCAACTAATCCAATTGTAAGTACCGATAGCTATGTAACGGTTGTTATATCTTTAGGACCAGATGTAAAAATCACCGTACCAACATTTAATACAGTTGATGAATATTTCGCCTTTTGTGAACAATACGGGTTAGAGAAAAATGTCAATCCAATAGAGACGACAGATCAAAGCCAAGATGCAAAAATCTCTAGTCAAAGCGCTTCTGGGGAAGTAAATAAATCATATTTAGAAACAAATGGTTTAAGTATTCAAATATATCAATATACTTCTAGTGAGGAAGGCGAATAAATGAAGAAAGTTTCTGTTATTGTCGCAATATACAATATCGAGAATTATCTAAATAAATGTTTGGAGTCTTTAAGGCTTCAAACATTTTTAGATTATGAAGTTCTTTGTGTTAATGATGGCTCTACTGACAATAGTAAAAAGATTATTGAAGAATACTGTATAAAAGATAATCATTTCATTTTATTAGATAAAGAAAATGGCGGGTTAAGTGATGCACGCAACTATGGATTAAAACGTTGTGATAGTGAATATGTAATGTTTGTTGATGGAGATGACTTTGTTGAAAAAGATTTCATCAAAGATGCTTATGAAACGGCACAAAAACATTCATCAGACATTGTTGTCTTTGATTATAACCAATATTATCTTTCAACAAACACTAAAGAAATTATTCATGAGCCATTTGAAGAAGCTAAGGCTTATTCATTAAAAGACAATAAGGAAATATTATGTTGCATAAGTAATTGTGCTTGGAATAAGTTATATAAAAGATCTTTATTTGTAAAAAACAATATTGAATATCCTAAAGGGTATATTCAAGAAGATCTTGGCACAACAGCCAAATTATTATATTTAGCCAATAAAATTTCTTTTATTAGTCATCCTTTATACAACTATTTAATTGATCGTCCTAATAATATATCTCAAGAAAAAAATGAAAAAATATACCACACATTAGCGATGTGTGAAAGCATTATTTCTTTCTATAAAGATAATTCAGTTTTTGAAGAATATTATGAAGAATTGAAATGCTTATGTATAAAAAATATTTTATGGTCATTAAGAAAACTACCATATTATACTGAT
This sequence comes from Erysipelotrichaceae bacterium, assembly GCA_017404205.1. Lineage (GTDB taxonomy): Bacteria > Bacillota_I > Bacilli_A > Erysipelotrichales > Erysipelotrichaceae > Colivicinus. Next base: position 6,006 of record JAFRCV010000014.1, on the reverse strand, counting down.
AAGAAATTTGTAAATAAGTTTATTGATGATACTTTTGATTTTATAAAAAAATATTTTGAAGATTTTCCGAAATCAAAATATTCATTATATACTTATAAAGAAGATAAGATATATTTAAATAAATTCTTATTAAAAACATATCTTTTCTATAAAAGAATAAAATGAAAAAAGTATCAGTAATTGTACCTGTATATAAAGTGGAAAAATATCTTACTAAATGTTTAGATTCTTTAGTAAATCAAACACTTAAAGATATTGAAATCATTATCATCAATGATGGCTCGCCAGATAATTGCCAAAAGATTATTGATGAATATGTTTTAAAATACCCAAATGTCAAAAGCTATATAAAGGAAAACGGTGGTTTAGGTAGTGCAAGGAATTATGGTTTACAATACGCAGATGGTGAATATATAGGTTTTGTGGATAGTGATGATTATGTTGAAGAAAACATGTATGAGCTTCTATATAATAAAGCTAAACAAGAAAATGCCGATTATGTAACATGTGATTTGACATTTAAATATGAAGATTATTCAAAGAAAGACCATATATCTTATGGTATGAATAATATTGTTTCTGATTATCATAAAGCTGGTTTATTATCACCTTTATATGCTTGGAATAAGTTATATAAAAAAGAAATACTAATTAATAATAATTTAAAATTTTCTGAGGGTTTATGGTATGAAGACCTGCCCGTAACAACTATTTTATTTGTGTTAAGTAATAATATCGGCTATGTGAATATGCCTTTATACAATTATCTTCAACGCAATGGAAGCATTATGAATAGTTCTTATAATGAAAAGATGAACGACATCTTTATTTCAATGAATAAAGTTTATGATGCTTTTAATTCTAGAAATTTATTAAATGAATATTATGATGAGATTGAATATTTATTTGCGGAACATTTAATGATTTATGGCGCCTATCGTTTCTTAAGAACTGATCATTATCAAGAATTATTAGATAAATCATTAAAACTTATCAATGAAAAATTTCCTAATTGGAGAAAGAATAAATATTTAAAACAAATCTTTAATTTAAAAAACAAATTGTTCTATAAGACAATAAATAGATTCACATATGATTTGTGGAAGATGATCATCACTAGAAGGGACAAGAATTAGAATATGAAAAAAGTTAGTATAATTGTTCCTATTTATAATGTTGAAAAATATTTAAGAAAATGTTTAGATTCTTTAGTTAATCAAACATATCAAAACATTGAGATATTATGTATCAATGATGGTAGTAAAGATAATTCCCAGCTAATTATTGATGAATATGAAAATAAATATCCAAATATTCATGGATATATAAAAGAAAACGGTGGCCTTTCAGATGCGAGAAATTATGGTATCGACAAGGCAAGCGGTGAGTATTTAATGTTTGTTGATAGTGATGACTATCTTAGAAACGACGCTCTAGAGTTGTTGATGAAAAAAGCCGATAAGGAAAATAGTGACATCGTTGTTTGTGATTTAGATTATGCATATGAAGATGGAACTATTAAAAAAGCTTATCAATATGAGTTTGAAAGTGGAAGCCCAAAAGAAAACAATGATTTAATTTTTATCACAAATTCGGCATGTGATAAATTATTCAAAAAAGACTTATTTGATGATTATCGTTTTCCTAAAGGAATGTGGTATGAAGATTTGGCTTCTATACCCACTGTTCTTTCAAAAGCTAATAAAATATCTAAATTAAATGAAGAATTATATATGTACTTTCAAAGACAAGGATCAATTGTCCACAAGAGGGATGATCGCATCTTTGATATATATAAAGCCATCAATAAAGTTAAAGAAGAAATATTATCATTTAAAGAATATCAAGGTAAACAAAACATCATTGATAAGTTTAATGACTATTACATTATTCATGGCGCTGATTTAACTACACTTAGGATTTCTAATTTTGATTCAAAAAGAAATGAATACTTAAAAAGAAATGCTGAATTATTGGAAAAGTATTATCCAAGTTGGTATTCAAATCATTTAATAAAAGAAATGGGATTTAAAAAACATATCCTCTTCTTCTTATTAAAGAAAAGATACACAAAATTATTGTTGAGATTGTTAGGAAAAAAAGATAATGACTAAAAAATTAGATATTAAAAAAATTATTGTTCCACTTATAAGTACACTATTCATCTTTGGCTTATTCTTATATATGACCTACAAAACGCCATTAGCGGGAGATGATTGGGGATATGCCATTAACGGTTTAAAAGGTAATCCAATTAAGACAGCTATTGAATTTTATAATACATGGTCAGGAAGATTTTTTAGTGAACTTTGGGGATTTATTGTGGCTCCTAATAAATGGCTATGGAATATTTTAAATCCTTTATTGTTTGCCTCTATTTTTCTATATATATTTTTAATCACCAATAAAGCGCAAAAGAATAGTTTATATACTGCATTATTAATTATATGTATGATCTTAAATGTAAATAGCGATTTAAGAATGGAAACATATACCTGGATAATGGGAGATACATATGTAATTCCTTTAGCCTTATCGCTTTTGTATTTTATGATCACATTAAAATATATTGACGATATATCTTTAATGCCTCTATCTTTAAAAATTATAAATGGAATCGCCTGTTTTTATATCGGTTTAACGATGGAAAATATTGCGGCTATTATGGTTTTTGCGCAAATAATTTTGTTGATATATTACTATATAAAAAATAAAAAGTTATCTCTAGAATTAATTATTTATCTTGTATTAAGTTTAATCAGTTTTATTATTATGAGGATGTCTCCTGGTTCTAATGCTAGATTAATGAGGGACCATGTTGAGTTTAACTCTCTTCCTTTGCTTGATAAATTCTTATTCAATATGCCAAATTTTATAGGTTTAAGTTTTGTTGAGCATAAATTTACAATTCTTTTCTTTGCGACAAGTTTAATCGGAATATCTTTCTATAAAGAGAAAAATAAATTATTAAAATATTTGTTTATTGCATATCAACTTATTTCCATCTTTTTATTATTTTCACTCAATGTTGGATCTGTATTACATAATGAGTTGATTATGAATTTAAATGATAAAAATAATCCAATTATATGGTTATATTGGTTTGTTTATATTGTTATGGCGTTTGTCATTATTATAAGAAATATAAAAAATGAAAAAGATAAATTAAAAGTATTGTTCTTCATTGTTCTTGCGGGAAGTTCTAATTTAGTAATGCTTGTGTCGCCAATATTTGGCGCAAGATCATCTTTATATTTTGTCTACTATATAATTATTGCGACTGCCTTAAATTATCAATTATTTATTGAGGATGCAGGTAAATTAATGATTTTAATGTTGGTAGTATTTGTTTCTTTGATAGGACTAAGGACAAGAGAGTATTTAATAAAATACAATAAAGTTAGTTTAATTGAAAATGAGCGACAGCAAATCATTAATTATTATCGAGGCCATCAAAATGAATTAGATATCTATATTCCAAGAATGCCAATCTATACCATTCATGGTGCTGATATCGAAGAAGATGATGTATATCATTTTGAAACCTTTAAAGCATATTATGGCTTAAATCCAGATGCTAATGTAACATTCTATTGGAAAGAATCATATTAAAAAGAATGAAATTAATCATTCTTTTTTAATCATAATCAAATCTTACTATTGTCATTCCCAACATTTTATCTGCTAGATCAGCTAAGATACGATGTATGCTTCTTACTTCTTTATTTTTCATGTCATAATAACCACGCATATATTTACGCGAGCTTACTTTTATTTTATTAGTCCAAGTTTCGAATTCTTTTGGATCATTAGTCTTAAAATAAGCGTTGATATCTTGCATGTCATAACTTTTTAATACTGTTTTAAGCATCATTTTATAACCAAAATCATTAACTACATCAAAGATTAATCTGCTGCCAGGAAGCTTTTCAGCAATTTTAATTGCTAAAGCTTTGACTTCTTCTTTCTTGAAATAATGAAATACTCCAGCAGCATATAATATTGTGCCATTTGAATTATCAATTGTATCTAACCAGTTTAAATCATTGATATTTGTGGCAATATTTATTTCTCTATCATCTTTTCCTACAAGTTCTTCCCTTGCGTTTATTGTTTCTTTAAAATCAATGTTATAGATTTTATTATCTTTTGTTCCACATCTTCTTGGATCAATATCAAGTCCACATCCTAAACATACAATTGAAGCATTTTTGTGGCTCTTTAAATAATCATTAATTTCCCACATAACATCTAATTGACGCATAGCGCCTTCAAGTGCGCCAAATTCATAAAAAACGCTTTTTGATTTTTTATTCAAATCACTAAAATCATAGTCTAAGCTATTACAAGCTTTAATTGCGCCAGCATCATAATAAAGCGATGGAAATTTTTCGCAGCACATCTTTCTTGCATATAAAGGAATTATTAATGTCTCTTGAACTGATCCTTTAGTAATTTTAATTTTTTTGTTCATTTGTCCATAAGCCTCTTTATTTTTACATTGTATCATAAATGTTAGTTATATCTAACTTTTATAAATTGTGTTTTGTTTGCCTCTATTACCGTAGTAGATTAAATAAACTTCTTTATTAGCTTTCTGATTAAACAATGTTTCATCTACAAAGCCTGACGTAAATAAAATGTCGCCTTTTTTTGTAATGCTATATTTTGTATCTATAAAAAGAATTCTCCTTTTGTTGTTATTACTGCAAAATATGAGAATTCCTTAAAATATTTTATTATTTAATGATTAATAATGCTTTATTCTTAACAATAGCTACTAATTTATCAATTAATATTGGAATAATTATTCCTGCTACCACATAAATTATCAACATATACTCTTGGCCATGAGGTAAAAAATAATAGAAGATATCTTGGTGATATAATTCTTGATTAAAGTCATGGAAAATAGATGTATATGTGCTAATTAATGAATAAATAAATTTAATTAGGAAGAATCCCAAAAACTGATTCATCATTATTGAATATGTATGATCAGCAATCATGTTTATAACTTTGCTTCTACCAATTACTGGCTCTAATATTTTACATATTCTAAACCAAAATAAGATACCCGTTATTCCACTAATTAATGGAATAATTGGTCCATCAATAAAATCATTACAATGCGATGGTGTGTAATATGGCATCTTTAATAAAACAAAAGATATTAATAATTTAATACCAAATAATATGCCAAAATAAATTATATTGGAAATCTTATCATCATATTTTTCTAATATCTGATGATAGAAAGTCCCAAAGGCATAAAAAGCTAAAAAATATAAAAATCTTACAAGCGGTAAATACCAACCATCATTGTAGCCTTTTGATGCCAGATAGATTCCTAATATTCCTAACAACGTATTTAAAATGAAATAAAAATATTCATTTAGTTTTATCTTCTTTAAAACAAATCTAATTAATACATTGTATATTTCAACCATCAATAAAGGAATAATAAACCATGAGCCCATGTTGTAACCAAACTGAAGGCCACTTTTAATTGGAGCTATAAATAATGTTTCAAGTGTCAAAGGCCCACTTAAATAAAAGCCCTGACTAATCATAAAAGTTGAGAATAAACCATAAAAAAGATTATATAAGAATAACGGAATAATAAATTTCTTTAATTTATTTAATAAATACTTTCCTAGATGTTCATTACTATCCAATTTATAAAAATATCCCGAGGCAAACACAAATAGCATAATATGCATTCCGCCCATTGGAAACCAATTATCAAATAAGTGAATTGAACCTCCCTGTGTATGTCCCAATACAACAAAGATAATAGCTAAACAATATAGTAATTTAAAACGATAATCGATCTTTCTTTCCATTAACACAATTTTACTACATCGTTACCTTCTAAAGTAATTAAGACAAATATAAAATAGGCATGATTTTATACAAATCGTGCCTATTTTATATGTTTTTTTGTTTTATTAACTATGATAAGTAACTATATTTGTTTTAATTAGTTCTATTTTTGGGTATATT
>JAFRCV010000013.1 GCA_017404205.1 Erysipelotrichaceae bacterium | reverse complement strand
TATTTTGTTCACTTTATATAATTGCTTTATGTAGTTAGATGATTTAGCTTCATGTTTCTTAGAACCTTGCATACGTGATAACTTACGTTGTGCTTTAGCAAGCTTATCATGGCTTTCACGGTAGTATTTATGGTTAGTACCCCGATCACTTAAATATTTGATTTTCACAACATTTATTGCGAATATCAATTAGTATCCCTATATAAATTTCTTTTATATAAGAAGCAAAAGTTCCTAAATTCTTTTGACGAAAATTGACATATTCTTCATTAGTATTTAAATCAATTATTCTTCCAGTAAACAATTTGTCATATACTATTAGCTCATGAAACGATATGCCACAATATACCGATTTATGCCAAATGTTACAATAGAACAGATAAATTATTTTTATGGATAGTCATCTATATTTGTGCTGAATATTTTTTTCCTCTTCCGTTTCCTACAGCCATTACATAGCCTTCATTTATCAATTTATTCAAAATTGCCACTGTCTTTGTCTTACCAAATCCTGTTTCTTCCACAATTGAAGAACTAGATAAACTTCTATTTTTCAGCAATTGATAAATTATATTTTCGTCATTGTTAAGCTCGCCTATACCAAAAACAGGGAGTGTAATTCTTATTGTATTCTCTGAAACATCATATATTGGCTTTTTATCAGATTGTTTATATTCTTCATTTATACGTCTAATACCTGTTCCTAATCTTTCCATCATATCAAGCCTTAAAAAAAGATTCCCGATGATTGGATTCCTGAGTATCGAAATCCCACCTTTAATATAGTCTGCTATTTCAATTCCGCTTATCAAGCCACCAGGAGAAGTTAATTCAATTCGATCTTCGAACATAAACACAGTGATGTTGCCATTGACATCCCAAGTTCTATGTACCAGTGCATTCGCGATAGCTTCACGGTATGCTTCTTTCGGAATTAAATATACCGTTTCTCTTTTGCTTCCCTTTATCTGTTCAAATTCGTAGTATCTTTCAAATATTTCAATTGCTTTCTCATATTGAAGAATGATTGATTCATTAGAGCAATTTAACCTTTCCTGTATTGTATTTATATTGTTTCCAAAACGAACAATCTCAATTCCCGAAAATCCATTTTTATCTGCTATCAACTCTGCTGCGTTGTTAAAACAACCATTTTTATCTACAAGCCCCAGTGTTTTGTAGGTATCTGTGTTGATATTATCAAGACCAATATGTTCTTTTAGTTTCTTATTAAGAAAATGAAATTCTAAATCTTGATTTTTCGCTTTTATTTCTTCAAAAGTTAAATTCTTACCTTCCAAGATAAGCCTTGTTAATTCTAAATGATCGACTTCTATGGTTGAGGAATCATTACGCTTATACGCTTTCCCGTTATACAGATATGGCTTATGTATCCCTTCCTTCACACTTAAGGATATTACATTTGTTTTTTGATCAATATTCAATGTGTAATCAACAGACGGTTTAATACTATCGTTTATTTTATTTTCAATATTCAAGCAAACTTGCTTAGGGTTATTTATTCCCAATTGTTCTCCGTCATCTTTTATGCCAAATTGAATTACACCATCACAATAGTTCGCGAATGCGCTAACCGTCTTCAAAAAAGAATTTGAAACCTTTTCCTTAAATTCACGATTTCTTGTTTCTCTCATTTCATACTTCTCCTGTAGTGCTAATTTGTACGTTTATTATAACTAAAACCGAGCGATAAATCAAACGTATTTTTTTACGTTCGCCTTATCGTTCGTTTATGACCATTCCTGTTCCGACAGTCTGTTCCTAAACCTTCTTTACGAACAAGGGCTTTTTCAATATTTAAATCATCTTCTTTTAATAAATATGAATACAAAAAGGCATTCTTTTGTTTTTTGAAGCCATATTCTTTTAATTTCTTTGTATCTGTTATATATCTTCCAAATATTTCTTCTTCAATACTCATAACAATATAATAAAGAATATATAATAAGTATATAAGGAGAAAAAAGATGGAAGTAAAATTTTATGTTTGTAAGAAATGTGGCAAGATGATTGCGGTATTAAAAGACAGTCCTTGTCCTACAATGTGTTGTGGCGAAGCTATGCAAGAAGTAATAGCCAACACAACAGATGCGGCACAAGAAAAGCATGTTCCTGTGTATGAAGTAAAAGGCAATATCGTTGAAGTTAATGTAGGAAGTATTGATCATCCGATGACAGAAGAACATTATATTGAGTGGGTATTACTTCAAACAAAACAAGGCAATCAAAGAAAAGCCTTAAAACCAAATAATTCACCAAAAGTAAGCTTCGCACTTGTTGAAGGTGATGAAGTTGTAAGTGTCTATGCATATTGCAATCTTCATGGCTTGTGGAAAGCTGAATAATCAATTAATAAGATATAACAATAGTCTTCATTTGAAGACTATTTTTATCTTAAGTTGTTATCTTTTAAATGTTTTTGATAGAAAGCTTTGATTGCATCAACTAAATAATTATAATCTTTTGTTCCAGATGTCTCTAAGGGCGAATGCATCGCTAATTGTGCAAGCCCAATATCAATTGACAGCAAAGAAACATGGCCATTAGATAAATTGCCAAGTGTTGAGCCACCTCTAATATCTGATCTATTAGTATAGAATTGATAAGGTATTTTTTCTTTATCTAATAAATCTTTAAAGATAGCTGAACTTAAGGCATCACTCGTATATGATTGATTGGCATTATATTTAATGACAATACCTTTATTAAGCTTAACATTATTATTTATATCGGTCTTTTCTGGGTGATTTGGATGAACAGCGTGGCCATTATCGCATGACAATAACATGCCATTTGCCAACAATTCATAATAATCAAGCTTTAAACTATCACAAATTCTTTTTAAAATGCTTTCAAAATAATTTGAATCTGCACCTTGTCTTGTTAATGAACCAACTTCTTCATTATCGAAACAACAATATATGTTGATATTATCATCATTAAAGTTATTAATAAAACCTTTAAGTGATGCATACGCGCATTGCAAATCATCTAAATGATATGAAGAAATAAATTCATTTTTCATTCCCCAAACATAAGCACTTTGTGTTGGATATAAGTATAAATCATAATTCAAAATATTTTCTTTTGTTTCTTTCTTTAAAAAATCCAATAGATTCTTTTCATCTAAGCCACATATTGGTAACATATCAATTTGTGGATTTAGTTTTAAGTCAGTATTAGCTTCTCGATTTAAATGAATCGCAACTGAAGGGATAATACAAAATGGTTTAGAATAGTCATAATTCTTTGCCTTAATATTTCCTTTTTTGTCTTTCACAATTAATCTACCAGCTATTGAAAGCGGCCTATCAAGCCATGGATACAATAATGCTCCACCATAAACTTCCGTATTAAGTTTTAAATAGCCATTTTGATAAATAATACTTTCTGGCTTAAGCTTAAAACTTGGACAATCATCATGTGATGCACTAACTAATAAACAAGGATCTTTTAAACTTTTACCCACATTAAAGGCAATAATACTTGAACCATTTCTAGTGACAAAATATTTATTTCCTTTTTTAATATTGAATTTATCTTTCTCACTTAATTCAATATAGTCATTATCTTTTAATACTTTAGTGATATTTTCAACAGCTAAAAATGCATTGGGACTTTCATTTAAAAACTTAATCAATTCTTTCATAATAAAACTCCATTCATTATTCTATTCTAACATTTTAATGATGAGTTTATTATTTTATGCCATCGTTTTCAATAATAAATGAAACATTACCGCTCTTGCCTTCAACTAAACCAGTAAATGATTGATATTGTTTATCTAGTTCTTTGCTTGCTTTTAAACGATTAACTATATTTTTTAAATTACCATTAATATTTTTAGTCATGTCATCAATAGCTTCTACAAAATCATTTAAACTATTAATCATTTCATCACTTATTTTATTCATGCTTGATTTTAATTTTTCAATATCAAGAGATTCGGATAAAATATCAACAGTTGTATAAAGATAAATGCTGTCATAATAATACATATATAAATTGTAGATATTTTTAACAGTTTCATTTATTGTTAAGGCTTTTAAATAATCGCTATCATTTTCTAATTGATTATCAGTTAAATCTTTTTTAGTCTCTTCTAATAATTCATTACAAATTAATAAAGCTTCATTTAAATTTTGCTTTTGTCTTTCTAAAGCTTCTTTTTCTGTGGGAAAAATATAGATTCCTGATTCATTTAAGATATTTTCATCATAAACTAGCTTAGATTTTAGATTATTAAAGATTTGGTTTTCTTTATCTTCATTAAAACTAAATGCTAATAAATTATTGTATGTATAAATATAATTGTTCATCTCACTAGTCAATGGTTTAATGGCTATCGCTAATTGTTCATCATTTGGAATGTAATTATTTATATTATCTAGTGCAGTTTTTAAGTCATTGAACTCATTCACAAATTCATCAGGCATCTTTTTGATATCTATTTTTGCTTTTTCAATATCAGCTTTTTGTTTATTAAAATCATCAGTTTTATTCAATAATTCATCAATATCTTTAAAGTCGCTATCTTTTAAATCACTAAATAAGCCATTAGAAATAAGTGTACTTATATAATCTAATTCAAAACCTTCAACATCAGCTTCTAATTCAAAATAATCTTTAATTTCAATATTCTTTGTTGCTTCATTATTATTTAATCTTAAAGATTCTTTTAGGCCTGGTAAACTTAGCCCTAGGACAATTAATGATTCATCACTATTTATTATTTTTCCACTATCTACTTTTAGATTAGAAAAAATATCACTATCTAGATACATTATTGTCATACACATAAAAGGAATCTTAACATCATAACTTGTACCAGAAATATTAATTAAATGATTATTGTTATTTATGTAATCAATATGTATCTTTAAATGTCCACTTTTTTGAGCTAATTCTTTTGGACTTATTTCTTTATCATCCAAATAGTAAGAAATAGCCATCGTAATTGGTAATTCTTTATTTGATTTTCCTTTATAATGAATATCGCTTCCTTTATTTTCAAAAGTTAATAATCCATTTTCATAAATAAAATCTTCATCACCTTCGCTATTTACAATATCGAATAAATCACTTTTATCTATAATATCTTTTTCATCAAGTGGATTCTTTAAATCAACATCAACATTTACTTCATAGACCTTTCCACTTGCATCAGCTTTAGCATAAACAAGCTCTGTTTTATCATATTCTAAATTGCTTTTATAAGTCTCTTTGCTTTCAACCGTTTTATCTTGATTATGAATTTCAATTACTGTTTCGCTCTCTTTTTTATCGCATCCACATAATATTAACAATAAAGTAAATAATAGAATAATAATCTTCTTCATTTTTTCTTCTCCTATTCTTCATTCTTCAAAGCGTTTGTCATTGGTATTTTTCTTATTTTTTGATATTCAATAAATGAAACAATTAAGTATGTTAAGATTCCTAAAATGGTAGTCTCAATAAATGCAGAATCATTGATGATGATTGGAACCCATCCGGCTAACATCAGTCTTAGCATCCATTCAAACAAGAGCATTAATGAATATTTAAGTAAAGGGATTGTAATAAGGGCAGATATTACAACAATATAGGCTGTCATGTTCATATAGATACGATTTATTTCGCTATTCTTATAACCAAGAATCTTTGTTAAAGATATATTATTAGAATTTTTCTCAATGATTGTTTTTGATAATAAGAAAATAACCACAAAGAAGACAAGAATAGAAAAGGCTTGCATAATTATCATAAATGTTGACATTGAAACATCAAGTTGTCTAGATAATTTTGTCAAAGTAATTTCATCTATTGTGTTTCCGATATATTTTGAATCAATATCTGTAATTTCTGAATCAGAAAAATATCCACAGAAAAAATTCTTGCCTAAATCAAAATATTCATTCAAATAGTCTATATCCATATATGCACATACAACTGTTGCATTATCAACTATATCATCGACAATAAAGTCATAATATTTTTCTTCATAGGCTTCTTTAAGATGAATCGTTTCACCTTTTTTGACCATATATTTATCCGCAAAACCCTTTGATATACATAATGTTTTATTATTAAAATCTAGATCATAATATTTTGAATCTTTTTGAATGCCATATATGACAACATCATCATTTCTAATTAATTTAGCATATGTTTTAAGTGAATAAGCAGAAAATTTTTCAGCATCTGGATTATCTGTTTCTACTTGATTAGCAAAATTGATTAAAGATATAGTCGAAATTAATTTATTATCTTCATTTAATGAAGATGTAGGCAAAGATAACATATATGTATATTTACAACGCATATCATTAATAGCTAAAGTTTCATAGTTATTTATCATTTGTGGAAAGGCAATTCCAAACAATAAAATAAAATTAGCTAAAAATAGCCCTAGAAATAATGTTATATAACTCTTTTTATTTTGGAATAAAACACGAAGTTGAAATCTCTTAATAAAACTTATTTTTGGCGATAGTTTTATTATTTTTTTATTTTTTATCTTTGTTAAATCGTTTCTCAAGAACTTTAATGGTGACAATTCAAGTTTCTTTTTTAATACCATGTAATTAATAACAATGTTAATTAATATTGGTATAATCAAAACAATTAAAAAGACATTTAAACTATAATGATCTTCATATGTAGCTAAAGAATAAGAATTATAATACATTCTTAACATTGCTTGTTTTAATATTGTATTTCCAAGTAAAAAACCTATAAGTGTTCCAATTAAAGTAATAATTATTGGTACAGTTAAATAATGTTTTAATAACTCTTTTTTGCTATAGCCAATAGCTCTTAATGTACCAATGACCTTGGCTTCTTGATCAATAGTATTAGAAATTGTAATTGCGTTAATATATGCCAATATTATAAGCAATATATATAAAAAGAAAATCATTCCATAGTAATCACTTACTAAATCTTCTCCAACAAAACTGATTGCGATATTGGCGTATCTAGGCACAAAATATTCAAGTTTAGCACATGAACTGATACGTTTTGAAATATCTTCACAAACTTCTTTTAATTCATTTGTATCTGTAATCTCTTCTTTAAATTTCCAAACATAATTAAAACTCATATTATTACTTGAATATGTCGCAAAAGTATCATCACTAACAACGCCTATACCAAAGCTTATCGCATCAAACATGACATCGTTGTTACTTTCGTATAGACATGCATAATCGACAAAAGCCAATAAGCCACTTACAGTATAAGTATTATTCTCCGTTTTAATAGTGTCACCAATTTGAATATTGTTGTTTTGAGCATACATTCTATCAAGTGCAATCTCATATTTTTCCTTTGGAAGATTGCCTGACATGACACATAACTTATCAACGCTTTCTCTATTTAAAGAATTGTAGATTCTGATTTTACTATTGGCATTATTTTCTTCAATATAGAAGTTTTCATAAACAATTAAATCATCAGCTTCAATTATCTTTTTCTGAGCTTTATTCATCTTGGATTTTAATACAAATTGTCCATCTTCTACATTGTATCTATCAAAGCCATCATAAAAAGTTTTTGATACTGAATTATTAGTCAAAACAAACGCAAAACCAGCGGCAATGCATACTACAAGCATCAATAGAGTTAAAAAATATTTTAGAAAGTCAGATTTTAAATCACGCAATATTCTTTTATTTAAGGGGTTCTTCTTTACCATTCAAGATCCTCCGTTTTAATCTTGTCGGTATTGATTTCATTACTTCTAATCATGCCATCTCTTAAACGAATAACGCGATCAGCAATATTTTTTATTGCGTCATTATGTGTAACCATAATGATTGTATTGCCGTATTTTTGATTAACTGTTTCGATTAATTTTAGAATTTCCTTTGATGTTTTATAATCAAGGGCACCTGTTGGTTCATCACATAGAAGAATATCAGGATTCTTAACTATTGCTCGACCAATTGATGTACGCTGTTGCTGTCCACCTGACAATTGACTTGGTATTTTATTTTCATGTTCTTTTAATCCTAATGTTAATAATAATTCATCGATATCAAGGGGCTTATCGGATAAATAAGCACCTGTTTCAATATTTTCTCTAACAGTTAAATTTGGTATCAAATTATACTGCTGAAATACATATCCTAAATGTTTCCTACGATATTCCGTTAAACCTTTATCATTTAGTTTTAATATGCCTTCTCCTTCAATAAACACATCACCTTCATCAGCTTCATCAATTCCACCAATAATATTTAATAGTGTTGATTTCCCTGAACCTGATGGTCCAAGAAGCACACAGAATTCACCTTTGTTTAATTCAATACTAATGCCTTTTAATACTTCAATACGATTATCATTTTCACCGTAAGATTTATGAATGTTTTTAACTTCTAGAAACATAAAAAGTTAGCCTCCACTAACTTATCTTAACATAAAAAAGTTAGGATATCCTAACTTTTTTTAGATTTTATTTATTCAATAAATCACAAGCCTTTATAGCAGCATTAGCTCCATCGGCAATAGCAGTTGCGACTTGCCTTAAAGTTTTGCTTCGACAATCGCCTGCTACAAAGATGTTTCTTTGTTTAGTGATGCCTGTTTCATCGGCTTCAAAATAGCCATATGCATTTGTTTCTACTAAATCTTTAAAGGCATCATTGTTAGGAATCAATCCTACAGCTAAGAAAATGCCATCACATTCAACGAGCTTTTCTTCGCCATTTTCTAAATATCTAACGCCTCTTAATTCATTGTCGTTCATTTCATAAGCTAAGACTTTAGTATTTAAATGTGTTTCGACATTATTTTTAGTTAATAGTTTTTCTTGCAGTTTTTGATCAGCCGTAAAATATGGCATATCTTGTAAAATAACTAGTTTATCAACAATATCTGCTAATAAAATGCTTTCTACAAAGGCAGAATTGCCTCCACCTATCATAACAACCTTTTTTCCTTGATAGAAATTGCCATCACAGACAGCACAAAAATGAATCTTGTTGCCAATTAAATTGTCTTCATTTTCAAGTCCTAAAGTACGATGTATTGTTCCTGTTGCTAATATTACTGTCTTACCATAAACATCATCTGATAAATCCAATTTTAATTTAGCTACTTGGCCATCATTTTCGATGTTTAATACTTCATCAAACATCACATTACCACCTTGAGTTTGTACTTGTTTTAAAAGTAAATCACCATACTCATCACCAGAAATAGAAACAAATCCAGGTATGTTTTCAACATTTGGCGAATTGACTATTTGACCACCAAATACCGATTTTTCAATAACTAATACATCTTTGCCATTTCTTAGTCCATAAAGTGCCGCTGTTAGACCTGCTGGTCCACCACCAACAACGACAATATCATATATTTTTTCCATAAAACTCCTTTTAGAAAGTCCGCATTTAGCGGACTTATTTTAGTTTTGTTTGTTGTGGTATTTTAACCAATCAACAGCAGCATTTGCACCTACAAATCTTGTACCATCTGGATCTATAATTGTAGGCGTTTCAGTTAGATTTAAGCGTCTAGCTTCATCCATATTTTGTGAGCAATTTACAACATTATGTTTAATACCACTTAAATCGAGTCTTTGTTCAGCGCCTTTACATTTTGGACAATGATCTTGAACATAGATTGTTAAGACGTCATTTGTAGGAATTTGTGTTTTCTCTTCTTTAGCCTTATCAATGCTGTTTCTTACATCAGCCATAACTTCTCTTGCTTTAAGAACTGATTTTTCTGATATATATTCTTTACGATCTTGGAATTCTTGAGCTTTACCATCGTTCCAGTTTTGAATAGGACGATAGTAACCAGTAATTCTTGACCAAACTTCTGTCTTCTTGCCACATTCTGGACAAATATATTGTTCACCAGTGATATAGCCATGAGTTGGACAAATTGAATATGTTGGAGAAAGTGTGTAATAAGGAAGACGATAATTATCAGAAATCTTCTTAACTAGATTTGCTGCAGCCTTCCAATCAGGAAGTTTTTCACCTAAGAATGTATGGAATACTGTACCTGATGTATATAATGTTTGAAGTTCATCTTGAACATCTAAAGCTTCAAATATATCACTTGTAAAGCCAACTGGTAAATGTGAAGAATTTGTATAATAAGGAACTCCTGAATCATCATTAGCAGTAATGATATCTGGGAATAATTTCTTATCATGTTTAGCAAGTCTAAATGCTGTTGACTCAGCTGGAGTTGCTTCTAAGTTATATAAATCACCGTATTGTTCTTGATATTGAATCAAACGATTGCGCATGTGATTTAATACATCTTTTGTGAATTCTTGAGATTCTTTATTAGTTAAATCTTTTCTTAACCATTTAGCATTTAAGCATGCTTCATTCATACCAACTAAACCAATTGTTGAGAAGTGATTATTAAATGTTCCTAAATATCTCTTTGTATATGGATATAGACCATTGTCTAATAATTTAGTGATAACTTCTCTTTTAACATGAAGAGATCTAGCAGCAATATCCATAATCTTATCTAAACGTTTGTAGAAATCATCTTCTGAATCAGATAAATAAGCAAGCTTAGGCATATTGATAGTAACAACGCCAACTGAGCCTGTAGATTCACCAGAGCCAAAGAAACCACCAGATTTCTTTCTTAATTCTCTTAAGTCAAGTCTTAAACGGCAGCACATTGATCTAATATCAGATGGCTTCATATCAGAATTAACATAATTTGAGAAATAAGGAGTGCCATATTTAGCAGTCATATCAAATAGTAATTTGTTGTTTTCTGTTTCTGACCAATCAAAATCTCTAGTGATTGAATATGTTGGAATTGGATATTGGAAGCCTCTTCCATTAGCATCACCTTCAATCATAACTTCGATGAATGCTTTATTAACCATATCCATTTCTTTTTTACAATCTTTATATTTGAAATCTAATTCTTTACCACCAACAATACAGTATTGATCAGCTAAATCTTCAGGAACTGTCCAGTCTAATGTGATATTTGTGAAAGGAGCTTGTGTTCCCCAACGAGATGGTGTATTAACGCCATAGATAAATGATTGAATATTTTGTTTAACTTGTTTGTAATCAAGATTATCAACTCTTACAAATGGAGCTAAATATGTATCAAATGAAGAAAATGCTTGTGCACCAGCCCATTCATTTTGCATAATGCCTAAGAAATTAACCATTTGGTTACATAATGTGCTTAAATGATTAGCTGGAGAAGAAGTAATCTTGCCATTAATTCCACCAAGACCTTCTTGAATTAATTGTTTTAAAGACCATCCTGCACAATAACCAGTAAGCATAGATAAATCATGAATATGCACATCACAATTTCTATGAGCATTAGCTATTTCTTCATCATAAATTTCACTTAACCAATAGTTAGCAGTAATGGCACCTGAGTTAGAAAGAATTAAACCACCTACAGAATAAGTAACAGTTGAATTTTCTTTAACTCTCCAGTCAATTGAATCAACATATGAATTGACTAAATCTTTATAGTCAAGCATTGTAGCACGAATGTTTCTAGCTTTTTCTCTTTGCTTTCTATATAGAATATATGCTTTTGCAACATCAGAAAAATTAGCATCGGATAATGTTTTTTCTACACTATCTTGAATATCTTCAACAGTAACTTTGCCATCTTTGATTTTTGGTTCAAAATCAGCACAAGTTCTTAGCGCAAGCATATCGATGATGCTACGATCACTTTGTCTGTTAACAGCTTCAAATGCTTTTTCAATCGCATCAGAAATCTTGTTGACATTAAAATCTACTACTGTTCCATCTCTTTTAATTACTTGATACATTCTTTTACTCCTTTACGCCTCTTATGGCTATTTGTTTAACATATGGTTTTACAGTTTCTTCAATCTTTTTAAGATTTTCGATTCCTATTTCATGGAGTCCTTGTTTGATACATGACTCCTGTTCTTCAAAGTTTTGTAGATAGTAACGCTTGGCTCCTTTTAGCCACCTTCCCATCTTATTGAAATCAACATTTTCATGGAATTCTTTGACAATTGTTGTCCTAAATTCATAATCGACATTATCTTCTAATAAATAAGCTACACTTTTTTCTATTTCGCTTATGTCATATTGTTCTAGACCGATTGTGTTTGCATATTCTTCTTTGATGTTTTTAACATCCATTGCAACATAGTCTATTAAACCCTTTTCAACTAAATCTTTTAGTCTTTCAAATTGTGATCCATTAGTATCTAATTTGACTTTTAATCCCTTTTCTTTAATCTGTCTAATAAAGTCTTCTAATCCTGCGTGTAGAAGTGGTTCTCCTCCAGTAATACATACGCCATCAAGCATATTTTTTCTTTGTTCTAGATAATCAAAGATTGCTTCAGCGCTAATTTCACTTTCGTTTTCATTTAAGAATACAAGTGAACGATTATGACAGAATGGACAGCGGAAATTGCATCCTCCAGTAAAGACAGTTGCAGCCATCTTTCCAGGGTAGTCAAGTAGAGTAAGTTTTTGAAGCCCATATATCTTTACACTGTTTTCTTGTTGCTCATAGCGATTATATTCACGAGCTTTTTCAATCATTTTACTGACAGCATAGTTATATGCATCTTTTTCTTCATCGCTTAATTCGCTACTTAAATATTCTTTCCATTCTTGTCTAAGCATATATAACTTAGGCATAATATCTCTGGCTTTATCACTTGTATACAGTAATTTACTGCGCTTATCGCTTTCACTATTTTCGATTCGAACATAGTCAAGTTGTTCAAGCTTTTGAATAGATTTAGTTATTGTTCCTTTATCGAAGCTGCCTTTTAAAGCCAGTTCATTCATGGAAATTCCTTCATTTTCATATAGCGTCATCAAAAAGGCAAATTGAGTATATCCAATACCATATTCTTGGAGCTGTTTATCAAAATATTTTTGATTACAGCGATACAAAATAGAAGAATCTAAACCTATATATTTGCTTTCCATAACTACTGTGTATTCTCATTTTATAACAAAATGTTGAAATTTCAACTACTTTAGTTGAACTTTCAACTAATTTTCATAAATTGTAACACAGCACCTATTTTTACTCCCTTTTTATATGAAATATAGGATAATATTATCATGAATTATTACATTGATTTTGAAGCAAGTGAACATGAACAAAAAATCATTTCTATAGGTTGTATCAATCAAAAAGGTGAAGAATTCTATGAATTAGTTCACACAGATGATCCAATAACTACAAGAATCGAGGAAATTACCCACATTAATCAAAAGGACATTGATAACGCAAGAAGTATTGATGAAGTTTTTTCTGATTTTTATGATTGGTGCTATAAAAACGATGATTTGCCTAAATTCATTTGTTATGGAAGCAGTGATATTGATTTTATTAATAATACTTTCTATGATGCAAGCAAACTTAAAAGCGCTTCAATATTAGGATATATGTATTTAAATCTTTATGATTGCTCAGATGAGATCAAGGAACATTTTTATGTCAATAAAACTATCTCGCTTGAAAAACTGGCTAATCATTATATTGGTGATGATATAAAACAAAATCACAATGCACTTGATGATGCAAAATTATTAAAAACAGTATATGAAAGCATACTTAGCACAAATAATGAAACGGGTTTATTTACAGAATATATTGATTCATATAAAGTTCCAACTTCTATAAATAAAATATTAAGACTAAACGGCAACACAATCTTACAAGAATTTAAAAGCATGGATGAAGCTGTTAAATGGCTACAAGATCAGCCAAACGATAAAGGTGCACAATATTTAAAGGATGCAGCTGAAAAGATAAAGAAAGCAGCTAAAACCAATTCTAAATATTTCTATTCTAATTGGCGAATATTATAATCTTCAAATTATAAATAACACAATGATAATTATTTCTAAAAAAACCATAAACAAAAATATTTTAATTTGCTAATAACACAATTAATAAATGTTAATTTAGAAATATTTTTATTTAAAAAATAATTCTTTTAAAAACATAAGAAAAAAGTATTATTAAGATTCCTGTTATTATTCCAATAAGAGATAATTCTATTTCTCCCGCTCTACCTTTTTTAGCTTTTAAATAGCCACCAATTGACAATGCTAGGCCAAAGAAAACCAAAAAACTAGAATATCCATATGAAATAAATATTAAGAAATAGATAAAAAGTGCTGTTATCGTATCCCAGTTTTTTCTTTTATCTGTTTCACCTAATTCTAATTCTGTAATTTTCTGATGATTTAAATTGTTGCCACAACTAGGACAGTAATTATAACCTTCTTTTAATTCAAAACCACAATAAGGACAATATTTAAATTCTTTCATAATTAAAAAAATAAGAAGTATTAAACTTCTTATTTATAACTCTCATTTACTACTTCAAAGTAGCTTCTTGGATGATCACATGTTGGACAAGTTTCAGGAGCATCATTTCCAATATGAATATGTCCACAGTTTCTACAAATCCACATTTTTTCTTCATCTTTTTTAAATACTGAATCATCTTCGATATTCTTAAGAAGTGCTAAATATCTTTCTTCATGATGTTTTTCAATAGCACCGACTTTTTCAAATTTATCAGCGATTTCATCAAAGCCTTCTTCTCTAGCTTCTTTTGCCATTCTTACATACATATCGCTCCATTCGCCATGTTCACCTTCGGCGGCATCCTTCAAATTTTCTACAGTTGAAGGAACTTTACCATCATGTAGATATTTAAACCAAAGTTTTGCGTGTTCTTTTTCATTTCCTGCAGTTTCCTCAAAGAAAGCAGCGATTTGTTCATAGCCATCCTTCTTTGCCTTAGATGCATAATATGAATATTTGTTTCTAGCTTGTGATTCGCCAGCGAAAGCTTCCATTAAATTTTTTTCTGTTTTTGTACCTTTTAAATCTTTCATGTTTGTTCTCCAATCTTAAATAAATTATACTATAATTAACAATATGATTATCAATAACGACACTATCATCAAAGATGATGACCCACTAATTAGAACTAAATCAAAAGATGTTGCCTTGCCTTTATCTGATGAAGACAAGAGTCTTCTTTTAGATATGCATAAATATGTATATGATTCAACAATCGAAGAAATAGCTGAAAAGGAGAATTTACGCCCAGCAGTTGGTATTTCAGCAATACAAGTTGGTGTTCCTAAGAAAATGACGGCTATAATTATCAAAGACAAAGATGGAAATCCAATTTATGATTTCGCTTTAGTTAATCCAAAGATTATTTCATCATCTATCGAAAAATCATACCTGAAATATGGTGAAGGTTGTTTATCAGTAGATGGTGAACATGAAGGCTACATTTATCGTAGTGCTAGATGTAAAGTAAAAGCTTATGATTTGTTGTTGGATCAAGATATTATTATTAATGCGAAAGGATATTTAGCTATTGTTCTTCAACACGAATTAGATCATTTTAAAGGTGTTCTTTTTTATGATCATATAAATCCAAAACAACCATATTTTGAAGACCCTGAAGCAATTTGTATTGAATAAATTTTCTTATTAGTTTAAAATTTACTTGATAAGATTTTAAAAATATCATGGAGGAAAAATGATAGATAATTTTGCCGGTGTTTATAGTGGCATAAACTATAATAGTGAGAAAGATACTCTTGTATATGCTTTGGGTGGCTTAGGTGAAGTCGGAAAAAACATGTATTGTTTTGAACAAGATGACGAAATTATCATTGTTGATGCTGGTGTTAAATTCCCCGATGATGATTTGCTTGGCGTTGATTATGTTATACCTGACTATACACATTTAATAAAAAATCAACATAAGATCAAAGCTCTAATAATCACCCACGGTCATGAAGACCACATTGGTGGAATTCCTTTCTTATTGATGGCTTGTCCAATAAAAAAGATTTATGCCCCAAGATTTGCCAAAGCTTTAATTGAAAAGAAATTAAGTGAAAGAAAAAGAATCAACAATCCAGAAATAATTGAAATAAAAGGTGATTCAAGAATAACCACTAAGTATTTCACAGTTGGTTTTTTTGATACTGTCCATTCAATTCCTGACTCATTAGGTGTATTAATTACAACACCAAATGGCAGAATTGTAGAAACTGGTGACTTTAAATTTGATTTGACCCCTGTTGGTACAAATGCCGATTATCAAAAAATGGCATATATAGGTGCAACCGGTGTCACTTTATTAATGTCTGATTCTACAAACTCAGAAGTTGATGGTTTCTCTATTTCGGAAAAACAAGTTGCTCAATCAATAATGGACATCATCAGAAGAACAACTGGACGACTAATTATTTCTACTTTTGCATCTAATGTCCATCGTTTATCACAAATCATACAAGCTGCTGGTGCTTGTGGAAGAAAAGTATTAATTCTTGGTAGATCAATGGAAAATGTTGTTGAAATAGGAAAGAATTTAAAAACAATAAATGTTCCTGAAGAAACATTTATAACTGCTGAAATGGTCAATATGTTTCCACCTAATGAAATATGTATTATTTGTACTGGATCGCAAGGTGAAACATTGGCTGCTTTAAGTAGAATCGCAAACGGAACACATAAGAATATTAAGATAATGCCAGGAGACAGCATTGTCTTATCTTCAAATCCAATTCCTGGAAATGCATTGAATGTATCAGGCATTGTCAATCAACTA
Source organism: Erysipelotrichaceae bacterium (assembly GCA_017404205.1). Classification (GTDB taxonomy): domain Bacteria; phylum Bacillota_I; class Bacilli_A; order Erysipelotrichales; family Erysipelotrichaceae; genus Colivicinus. The sequence continues at coordinate 150,242 of JAFRCV010000013.1, read as the reverse complement.
GTTAGAAATGGTGCCCGTGTAATGGAAAATGCAACTTTTCAATCTTTGCATACAACAGGACACGCTTCTAGAGAAGAACAAAAATTGATGTTGCAACTTATTAAGCCTAAATATTTCATGCCTGTGCATGGCGAATATAAGATGTTGAAGTTGCATGCCCAAACAGCTGTTGAAACTGGTGTTGATAAAGAAAAATGCTTCATCTGTTCAAATGGCGATGCTCTAGTGTTAAGAAACGAAGAAGTATTTAGAGCCAATATGCGAATTCAAACTGATGCTATATATGTTGAAGGACGTGATATTTCTGGGCTTTCAACTTCAGTATTAAAAGATAGACAAATTCTAGCTGATAATGGTATGGTGGCTGTAGTTGTCTGCATCGATTCAAGAATTAATAAAGTATTATGTAAACCAGGCATTGTTTCAAGAGGTTTCATTTATATAAAAGATAACCAGTTATTAATTAAAGAAGCCGAAAATCTAGTATATGATGCACTAAAAGAAGCAATGAAGAAAAAAGTTACTTTCAATGATTTAAAAAACTGTATTAAAAATACGCTTGAACCATTCTTATATGACAAGACAAATCGCAACCCAATTGTCATTCCGGTAATATTGAATAATGTTGAAGTTGCTAAAAAACGATACCAATAATGAAAATACATTCACGATTTTGTGAATGTATTTTTTATTATTATTCAATTAATTATACTAATCTTTCAAATAATCTGAAGAAATCTTTTTTACTATCTCTTGCCATATTTAAGGCATCTTCAATTGGTGTAGAAATAATTTCATTATTTTCAATTCCAACACAATGGCCGCCAATTCCTTCAAGAATCAAATCAACAGCTTTTTCACCAAGTCTAGATGCAAGTACACGGTCACTTGGAGTTGGTGAACCACCTCTTTGGATATGTCCTAATACTGTTACCCTACTTGCAAATCCTGTCTTATTAGAAATTTTTTGTGACAATGTATCAACATTAACAATCTTTTCCGAGACAATGACAATGGCGTGATTCTTGCCTTGTTTTTCAAGATAATTAAGTTTTTCAACAATCGTGTCTTCATCAAAGCCTGTCTCTGGAGTTATGATTATTTCGGCACCTGTTGAAAGTCCCGAATAGATAGCCAAATCACCGCAATGGTTGCCCATTACTTCAACGATTGAACAGCGGTGGTGCGATGCACTTGTATCTCTTAATTTATCGACACAATCAACGATTGTATTAAGCGCCGTATCAAAGCCGATGGTAAAATCAGTCGCTGGAATATCATTATCAATAGTTCCTGGTATGCCAATACAATTGATGCCATGTCTTGTAAGAGCTGCGGCACCTCTAAAACTACCATCGCCGCCTATAACACACAAAGCGTCAATTTCGTTTTCCTTTAATTTTGCAGCTGCCTTAGCTACAACATCATCATTGACAAATTCTTTTAATCTAGCACTACCTAAAATCGTTCCGCCCTTGCTTAAAAGGTTTGAAACACTAGATCTTTCAAGTGGTATAAAGCGTCCTTCCACAAGACCCTTATATCCATCTAAAATACCAACAACACTAATGCCATTTGATAATGCCGATCTTGTAACTGATCTAATTGCCGCATTCATTCCTGGTGCATCACCACCAGAAGTTAAAACACCTATCTTTCTTATCATAAACTACCCCCTACGCTTATTTGCTCCTTGTAATACATAATTATCACTTAAAATATCAATTCTTTCTAATAATCTTTTTGCCTTTATTGTTGATGCATTATCATATTTATCAAATGTATAATGCTTCAATAAAGATTCTTTACTTAAATTAGAAGTGAATATTGTACATAATCTATTTTCCATACGATAATCTAAAATATTGAATAATAAATCATCGCGTGAATATGAAGTTACTTGTTCTGTACCAATATCATCTAAGAATAAATATTTAACTTTTTTAATGTTATCTAAGACCTTCTCATATTCTTCATTATCACTAGTTATTAGTTGACGCATTTCATTAATGAAATAATTGCATTTTAAGAAAGCTACTTTTTCGCCTTTTTTTACTAATGAATTTGCTAAAGCTATACAAGAATATGTTTTGCCTACCCCCAGATCACCATAAATATATAAGCCCTTATTATTAATGCCATCAAGTATGTCATATAGCATAAGCGATAAGTTACTGATACTTTCATCATCTATTTGAATATTATTTAAATAGACATCATTATAGTTTTCAGGAATGTCACTTCTAATAAAAGAATTTATATGTTTTTCTTTGTTTAATTTTTCAACATAATATTTACAATATGTAAGATCATTATAAACCTCACCATCATATGCCAAAGTAGTTATTTGTCCTATTTCTTTTTGTCTACAATTATATAGTCCTTTACAATTATTACACTTCATTAATGAATCATATGATTCTTCAAATGTATAATATTTTTTGTTTAAACAATTATTATTTAAATTATTTTCTTCAAGAAATTTTTTAATGTAAGGATGATTCACCATATCGATTATCTTATTTTGTCTATCAATCATTTTGTGATCTCCTTTCCATTAATGCCTGTCTTCTTTCTTCAGTAAATTTAGGATTGTTAGAACTGTCATATTCTTCAACAATATCACTTTCTTTATTTACTGATTTATATCTATCCAATCTATCAATTGCCTCTTTTGCGCTTTCAATATTATTTCGATGTAAATCAGAAGCTATTGGATTAATATAACTTTCTAGTAATCGATTATTACAATTCTTTAAAGTATGTTCTATTAAAACATTTATGACAGCAGGTTTTAGTTTATATTCATTAGCTAAACGATAGATGAGATTTTTATCATATGGTGTTAACTCTTTACCTTCTTGCTTATTCATTAAGAATAATAAACAAGGAACATCATAGATGCCATTTTCAACATACTTATAATCAGGTACAGCATTTTGACATTTATAGCGCAATAATTTTAAATCAAATTTTGTATCACCAGTTTTATATACTTCTGGAATAAAACGACGCATCTTTTCATAAGAAATGTTGTATAAATCAGCTAATTTAGCTATTTCACTCAAATTTTCAAAAGTGCGATATCTAAGTGGGAATAAATTATCACTCATATCCTTCAAAAAGATATTTATATCAAATAATGTATCAAAACGATATGTATCTTTTTTAACATTTGATTTTTGGAAGATGGCTTCATTATCTTCGTTCCATGAATTTAATTCTTCACCACTATACTTAGCACTAACATCTTCATAATCGTTGTGTTTATCATAATATCTTAATTCACTAATTAAATTTTGATAATATGATCCACTTGTCTTCAATATAAAATTTCTAATAAATAAGTCATCTTTAATAAATTCTTTAATGCTTAAAGGATTATTTAAAACAAAAATATATGAATCTTCATTCTTCTTTTTAAGAGTCTTTAGTAGACGATATTCATTAAGCTTTTTTGAGGCTTTTTCAAATTCATCAACTGTATAATTTAAAATTAATAATAAGTTATTCAATTCTTCAAATGAATTCCTTTGAACAGAAGCAAAATATTCATATAAGTATAGAGCTTTTTCACCAATAAGTGGTCCATAAAAAAGAATCAATGATCTTTGGCGCATTGGACTTATATCGATATTTAATTCTACTTTATATAAATCTTTACCTAACATATTTCTTTAACCATTTATCAACTTCTTTAAAAAGCTTATTTAAATTACCATTATTATATATTATTTCTTCAGCTCTTAGTATTTTGTTTTCGACAGTCATTTGATTATTAAGTCTAATTATGGCTTCTTCCTTATTTAAACCCCTCTTAATTAATCTTTTTAAGGTGACATCATAATCACTTACAACTAATAAGTTGTGGTCAAAATTAGTCTCTAAATTAGTTTCAAACAGTAATGGCACTTCCGCAAAAAATATGTCATTATCCTTTGACCTTTTTAACATTTCCTTGATTATTAAAGGATGAAGAATACCTTCAAGTTTCCTTTTATCATTTATATTATTAAAAATGATGCTTGCCAATTTCTTTTTATTTAATTTATCATCATCAATAGCTTCAGGAAAGGTTTTTTTAATTTTATTAAATACTGTTTTGTTGTTGTCTAATAAATAAGCATTATATTCGTCACAATCAAAAACTTCATATCCTTTTTCTCTTAGATAATTTGATACTGTACTTTTACCTGACCCAATACTTCCAGTTATGGCAATTTTCATAATACTTGACAATTAGGACAATAATATGTCCCTCTGCCTCCAACTCTTATTTTGACTATTTCCTTATGACATTTAGGACAGTTTTCTTTCGTATGACAATTTAATTCCAATTGAAAACGCCCAGTTACACCTAAAGATGATGTATATGATCTTATCGTTGTTCCACCAGCTTTGATGGCTTTCTTTAATATTCTTCTTGTAGAAGATATTAGGTTTTTAATCTCTACATCATTTAATTTATTGCTTGGTCTTAATGGATGAACAGATATTGACCATAATATTTCATCAGCATAAATATTACCTATGCCAGCTACAAAACTTTGATTAAGTAGAGTCTCTTTAATGGGCTTTTTTATACCATTTAAATAATCTTTTACATAATGTATATTAAAATGCTTATCAAATGGTTCAGGACCTAAATCTTTAAAATCATCATATTTTTCATTTTTAGGTATTAATTCCATTCGCCCAAATTTTCTTACATCGTGATAAGCCAATTTATAATTATTATCTAAATAAAAGACAACATGAGTATGAACATCAATTGGAGCATCTTTTTCAAGATAATAGTATTTACCTTCCATTCTTAAATGTGAACATAAAGTTATATCATCCATTTCAAAAAGTAAATATTTGCCTCTTCTTTTAAACTGCCTAAAATGTTGACCAATTAATTTCTTTTTAAAAGTATTCTCTTCACAAGAAACAATGGGCTTGTATATTATCTTGATCGCTTCAATCTTGCGATCTTTTATTTTTGTTTCAAGTGTCCTTAAAACAGTTTCAACTTCTGGTAATTCTGGCATTATTTGGCCTCATACCAATCTTTGCCACTAGAAATAGATACATCAAGAGAAACACGCATCTTATAGGCGTTTACCATGCATTCCTTGACAATTCTAGTTAAGATTTCTTCTTCATCTTTATAGACATCAAATATAAGTTCATCATGAACTTGTAAAATTAATTTTGATTTCAAATTATTATCTTTTATAGTTTTATATACTTTAATCATCGCTATCTTAATTAAATCAGCTGCTGAACCTTGTATTGTCGAATTCATGGCAGCCCTTTTAGCTGCTTCTCTAATAGGCCATTTAGATGAATTGATGTCATCAATATAACGGCGCCTATTAAGCATTGTCTTTACATAGCCATTTTCTTTACAAAATTCAATTTGGTCATCCATATATTTTTTAATATTTGGGTAAGTAATAAAATAATTATCAATAAATCTTTTGGCTTCGCTAAATGATAAAGATGCTTGATTAGCTAGCCCAAAATCACTAATACCATAGACAACACCAAAATTAACTGCCTTAGCTTGTCTTCTTATTAATGGTGTGATTTCATCTTCCTTTTTGCCAAAGACATCCATCGCTGTTTTTGTGTGAATATCAATTCCTGAATTAAATGCTTCAATCATTTTTTCTTCGTTAGCTAATGAAGCTAAAACTCTTAATTCAATTTGTGAATAGTCACTTGAAAGAATTAGGTTGCCTTTATTTGGCTTAAAAGCCTTTCTAATTTCCTTACTTTCATCATCACGAACGCTGATATTTTGTAAATTAGGATCATAGCTTGATAATCTACCTGTTGCGGTAATGGTTTGTGAAAAGATTGTATGAATCTTACCGTCTTCACTTATATAGTTTTTTAGTCCTACAGCATATGTTGAATATAGTTTGTTATATTTACGATATTCCAATACTTTCGGAATAATTGGATGATAATCAATTAACTTATTTAATACTTCAGCATTTGTACTACCTTTTTTTAAATCAGGCAAATCTAATTTAGTAAATAAAATATCTTTTAATTGAGTAGGTGAATTGATATTAAATTCTTCATCAGCTAATTCATGAATTTCTTTTTCTAATTTTTTTATTTTTTCTAATGTTTCATTAGCTATTTTATCTAATTCATCTCCATCGCAAATAATTCCTTCTTTTTCCATTGAATATAGCACTTCAACTAAAGGCAATTCAATTTCTCTGTACAATTCTTCTAATTCATCTTTTTTTAATTGTTCTTTAGCTATTTCATATATCTTGTATAAATAAGTACATACTTCATATGTATAACTTAAAACATTTACTTCATCATAAGGAATAGGCTTTTTATCACTGCCGAATACATCTTTTAGTTTTTTTGTAAGATTAAAGCCATAATTATGAACAATTTGTGGTAATTCATTATAGTTATTGTTGATTAAAAAGCACATTAAAAACAAATCATCAGTGTTATCTCCAATACTTAGTCCATTGTAATCTAATTGATGTTTTATTTCTTTTAAGCCATAGACAACTTTTGGTTTATCACTAGCTAAAAAAGCTTTGGCCTCTTCATCCTTTCTAAAATCTTCAACATCAATATATTCCATTTCTTTTCCATTATTGAAACATAATCCAAATAGTGATCTTTTAAAATAAGAAAAATCATCAGAAACAAAATATATAAATGGATTATTAAATAAAGAATCTGAAATCTTGGAAACTTTTTTGCCATTAGTTTTAATCTCTTTTATTACTTTTCTGTTGTCTTTGATTAAAGAGTGCATTTCATATTTCTCAAAGAATGCATCCCTTGTTTCTTCGTTGATATTCAATTTTAAATCATCTAAGCTAACATCAACATTGCCATCAGTAACAATAGTAGCTAATTTCTTTGATAAGAAGCACGATTCTTTATCTTTGATTAATTTTTCTTTTAATTTGCCTTTTATTTCATCAATATGTTCATAGATTCCTTCACATGTATCATATTGACTTAAAAGATTAACGGCTGTCTTTTCGCCAACACCCTCTACGCCTTTAATATTGTCTGATTTATCGCCAGCTAATCCTTTATAATCAATTATTTGATAAGGCTTTAATCCCATTTCATCCATTAAGGCTTTTTCATCCAATAAGGCAATTTCTGACATGCCTTTCTTCATACAATAAACCGTTGTCGTATTATCAATTAATTGATATAAATCATGGTCACTAGAAAAGATACAAGTTTCAATATCGAACTTTTTAGCTAATGTTCCAATAATATCATCAGCTTCGATTTCATCATATTCTAGATGTTTGATATTATAAGCATCAAGCATCTCTCTAACAAGCGCAAATTGTTCTACTAATTCTGGTGGCGTTTCTTTTCTACCAGCTTTATAATCAGGTGTCATTTGATGTCTAAATGTTGATTTGCCTTTATCAAAAGCCACACAACAATAATCAGGCTCAATCATCTTTAAAGCCTTATTCAACATATTGGCAAAAGCATAAACGGCATTTGTATAAACACCAAAAGATGTTTTCATTATATTTGAATAACTTGTTGCATAAAAAGCTCTGAACAGTACAGAGTTTCCATCAATTAATAAAATTTTCATATTATTCTTTTACCTCTTGAGGTGTTTCTTGATTATTTGTTTGTGTAGCAATATTTTCTAATACTGAAAGATTCTCATACATTAAAGTTAGATAGTCTTTATTGTCTGTCTGTTGAGTAACTGTTAAAGAAGATATGTTCGATAAATTCACTCTCTTTAAACCAAGTTCTGTTTCAAGCGACAAAAACAAGCCTAACATATCAGTAGACAAGTTTGGCTCATAAGCAATATATTGCACGCCATCTGCTTTGATTTTATCTTTTATAATCTCAAGTTGACTTTCTGTAGGAAGGGCTCCATATCTAGATAAGCAAATTGGATATACTTCAAATCCATATGCCTTTTGCCATGAACCAAACGATGGAGTCATAGAAACAAATTTAATTGTGCGACCTTCTTTTTGAAGAGTAGTAGCTAAATTTTGATAAGCAGCATCAAGACTGATTAAATCATTCTCAAGATTTTCATAATTTGTCTTAAAATAATTTGCTGCTTCTGCATAATTACTAGAAAGATTATTGTATATGCTTTTAGCCATTGAAAGCATACCGATTGGATCTAGCCAAATGAAATAGTCATCATTATATGCATCAGCATATTCAAAGACACTTCCTTCATAATAGTCGCTTTCAACATAATTAATGTTTCCACCAACATTAATTGGTGTATAGCGTTTAAAATCATAAATAGAATTTGAAGATAAATCAATTCTATTTACACCACTATTGTTTATTTCTTCATCATATATGTCTATATATGGTTCTAGCCCATTAATATAATAAAAATATATTGAGTCATTTAATATTTCTTCATAATTATCTACTAAGTTAGCATTTTGAACGATGTTAGAATTTTGAATAGAAGTATAGCTAATTCTATTGCCACCTATTCTATTTAATAAATAACCGATTGGATAAATCGTATATGTATGATAAGACCTAATTATATTGCTACTTCCACTACATGCGCTAAGTAAGACAATTAATAAAAGGCATATTACTTTTTTTATAACTTTCATAATAAAATTATACAACAAAGTTAAGGCTACTTTGACAGTTTAATATAGTAAATTGGAAGCCCTAACTCTTTGAATTTTTGTTCATAAGCAGTTAATGGTTCATCACGATAAATCTCATGATAATTATAGTTAATATCGACAGTTTTAAGGTTTGCTTCCTTAAAGTATTCTAGTGAATCAATAAAGAAATCATGGTTGTCAGTTTTAAAAATAATTGTCCCATCATCTTTTAAGATTTTTTTATATTTATTTAAAAATGTTGGATATGTTAATCTCCTTTTATGATGCCCTTTTTTAGGCCATGGATCAGAAAAATGAAGATAAATGCGATCAACACTTTTTTCATTAAAGTATTCATCAATCATATCAGCATTTGCCAAAGATATTTTTAAATTATTTAATTTTAATTCTTCGCCTTTTTTGATGGCACGAGCAACACATGTTTCATCTTTTTCAAGTCCTATATAAAAGATATCTGGATTATTAAATGCTGAGGCACAAATAAAATCACCCATGCCCATACCAATTTCTAAGTAGATTTTTTCATGGTTCTTTATTGTCGTGTAGTCTTTTATTAAATAATTGTTTTCTTCTTCTAAAAAGGGCTTAACCCATTTCTTTTTACGCATTCTCATATTCTAATTATATCCTTATTTCTTGATACGATTAGTTTTAAAACGTACTTTAATTTCATAAATAATATTTTTAAAATTTATTATCACTAAAATTATAAATAAGACTACAGAAGCTAATGAAAAAGAAAAAGCTATCCAATTAGTAATTGGAAAATGGTCAATAGAATAAGGGATCGCAATCATTGAGAATAGTCCCAAAATAAAGATTGAAAGAATGTGACGATCTCTTTTATCTCTTAAAGCAAAGTATAAGATAAACATAACTAATAAATAAGCAAATAAGACAATTGGTAATACTGTTCTTGCCCATCCTGGCGCTAATAAATAATCAATTAATATTAAAAGTACACTTAAATAAAAAGTAATTCTAGTGGCATGGGAATAAATGGAAAATTCCATTATTTTTAAAGAAAATAATAATTGCCACAAACTTATTAATGACCATATTACAACAATTGACCACGCTTTGCCTTTTACACAAATATTAACAATAGCACACGCTAAAGCGGCAATTATAAATGTATAACGCATGATAATTCTAAAAATTCTATAAAATTGTGATTGACTTTTAGGTATTGGATAAATGATTTTAAGATTCATAATCAATGCTGCCCTCTAGCTCTACTTTTAGACCATCTTCTTTTAATAAATCATAAATATTATTCTCAAATGTGTCATCATCACTATTCTTAATAACTGTAAATAGAGTTTTATTATTAATACTAGCCATTGTCGCACTAGCTCTATTTGGATAACCAGGAGACAGCAAGAAATACACCATATCAATTTCTTTTTTCATTTCTTCTGGCATATCAACAAGTCCTACATTAGATAATGTAGATCCAATCATAGAATTAGCGAAACTGCCATAAACAAGTTGAAGAACAATATTTTTTAAAAATTTTGGCACAAAAGACAATGAATTAATTATTTTACCTGTAGTTACCATCATCTTGTGCATACTTTCATAAGAGCCTTTTTCTTTTATTTGTTTAGATATCTCTTTGACAAGAGTTTCTTTATCATGAACATTTTTAATATCAACTGATGCATTAAAATACATTGAATAATTCTTTAATGTCTTACTGTTATTGAATTTACGCATATTAATTGGTATTTGAATATTGAATAGGCCTTCTTTTTGTTTAATACAAGGTTTAGCTGCTAAAAACATTATGGCACAGATATATGCCGTTATCGTCCCACTATATTTTTTAGATACTTCTTTCAATTTATCAGTTTCCAATATGAAATGAACAATTTTAGACATTGGGGCATTGATTCTTTTTCCTTTTAATTGTAAGGAACTATGATCAACAAAAGTATTAAAATCACTGTCTCCTTTGGCTTTTTTAAATTCATTCTCTAATTCTTCTTCATTAACAATACCATTAATATCTAATATTCCCTTTTCTATTGGAACTTTAATTCCTTTTAAATTAAAGTATTCTCTTAATAATGTCTTTAAAAATACTAAGCCACCGGTGCCATCAGTCAACACATGAAAAAATTCGATTGAGATTCTCTTTTTATAATATAGAACTCTAAACGATCTATATGTTCTAGATAAGCGAGAAATTGGTTTGCATGGTATATCTTTTTCTTCTTCAATTTGAATAGGATTATTATTTGTCTCCAAATAATGCCAAAAGAAACCACTTTTAACCGTACACACAAAGCCAGGAAAACGCTTAATTGTAATATCTAACGCTATTTGTAATAATTCAGGACATACAACTTCTTTAAGTTTTACGCCAAGTCTAAACATTGGCATTTCATGTTGGCGCATACCTAAAGGATACACAATTGCAGCATTATCAAGTTCTAAATATCTTCTTTCATTATGGGCATAAAAATCACCAAGGTTATTCAAATCTAACAATTTAACTATTTTTTTAACTTTATAATTATTATTTAAATAATATCGAAAAGCTTTTAAATAATCATTAATTAATTGTTCTTTTGCCACAAATGGTAAATTTATTCTTTTATTTAATTCATTAAAAAACTCATCAACCATGTTTCTAGAAACATCGTCTAAGTCTATTTTTAATTCTGTTAATTCATTTTCTAATTTCTTGTTGCTCATATAAATGTGTAATTAAAAGCGGAATAAACCGCTTTTAATTATTTATTAAATTATAACTTTTTTCCAAAGAATCTTCTTTCACCTTTTTTAGATTCTTCTTTTTTATCTTCTTTAACTTCTTCAACAGCTTTTTCAGGTTTTGGAAGTAGTTCTTTAGCGCTGACGCTAATCTTTCCTTTTTCATCTATTTCCATAACCTTAACTTTAATCTTATCTCCAAGTTTTAAAACATCTTCAGGCTTTTCAACTCTTTCATGTCTTATTTTAGAAACATGAAGCAAAGCATCTTGGCCTTTAAATAACTCTACAAATGCACCAAATTTTTCAAGTCTTACAACTGTTGCATCATATACTTCACCGATTTGTGCTTCTTTAGTGATGTCTTGAATGATTGTTTTAGCTTTATTGATCATATCTCTATCCATATGATATAAGACAACTTTTCCATCATCATTGATATCAATCTTAATATCATCACATTCAGCAATAATCTTATTGATTTGTTCGCCACCCTTACCGATAACATCTCTGATCTTATCAACAGGAATATTGAATGTGTCCATCTTAGGTGCATATTTAGATACATCCTCACGTGGTTTTGAAATACATGCCATCATGTTATCTAAGATTTCTAGACGACCTTTTTTAGCTTGAGCAAGTGCTTCCTTGAAGATTTCTCTTGAAATGCCAGTGCATTTAATATCCATTTGTAATGCCGTGATACCATCTTTTGTACCAGCAACTTTGAAATCCATATCTCCATAATGGTCTTCCATACCTTGAATATCTGTAAGAATTGAATAAGAATCGCCAACTTCAATTAAGCCCATTGCAACACCAGCTACAGGAGCTTTAATAGGAACGCCAGCTGCCATTAAAGACATAGTGCCAGCACAAATTGAAGCTTGTGAAGATGAACCATTAGATTCAACAACTTCAGCAACTGTTCTAATAGCGTATGGGAATTCTTCTTCAGAAGGGATAACTTGTTTTAACGCTCTTTCGCCAAGTGCACCATGACCAATTTCTCTTCTTCCTGGTGTTCCCATTCTACCCACTTCACCTACAGAATAAGGTGGGAAATTATATTGATGCATGAAGCGTTTTTCTTCAACTTCTGTTAAATCATCAATAATTTGATTGTCGCCTAATGGACCAAGTGTAGTTACAGATAATACTTGTGTTTGACCACGAGTAAACATAGCTGAACCATGAACTCTAGGAAGTAAATCAACTTGTGAATTAAGTGGTCTAATTTCATCTAGTGCTCTACCATCAGGTCTAATTTTTTCAACAGAGATTAGTCTCCTAACTTCATTAGCAATAATTTCTGTACAATATTCACCAGTTTGTTTAACTAGTTTTTCTCTTTCTTTTTCACTTAATGATTCATCAGATTCAAAATGTTCTTTCATTTCATTAGTGATATTTTCTTGTGCTGCATAAGATTCTAATTTGTCATGAATTGAAACAGCAGCTTCAAGTCTTTCTTTACCATTTGCATTAACGTATTCTTTGATACTTGGATCGATTTCATAAAGAACGACTTCCATTTTTTCTTTGCCAACTTTAGCAATTATTTCTTTTTGGAAAGCACATAATTCTTTAATCTTTTCATGTCCAAACATTAACGCATCTAACATTAAATCTTCAGAAACTTCTTTAGCACCAGCTTCAACCATATCAAGAGCTTGTTCAGTACCAGCAACAGTTAAATCAATTAATGATTTTTCAGCTTGTTCAACAGTTGGATTAACAACAAATTCGCCATCAACATAGCCAACTTTAACACCAGCTACTGGACCATTAAATGGAATATTAGAAATACATAATGCAAGTGAAGCACCAAATAATGCTGCCATTTCAGGAGAACAATCAGTATCAACTGATAATACAGTGTTTACCACTTGAACTTCATTTCTAAATCCTTCCGCAAATAAAGGTCTAATTGGTCTATCAATTAGTCTTGCAGTTAATGTTGCATGTTCGCTTGGTCTTCCTTCTCTTCTTAAGAAACCACCAGGAATTTTACCAACTGAATATAGTTTTTCCTCAAATGATACTGTTAATGGGAAAAAATCAGTATCTTTAGCGACATTGCTTGCGCATGCCGTTGATAATGTAACAGTGTCCTCATAACGGACTAGAACAGACCCCCCAGCCTGTTTAGCGATTTCACCAGTCTCGACGCATAATTTTCGACCATAGAAATCTAAAGTAAATGTTTCTTTCATTTCTTTCTCTCTTTCTTACTAACCTATTAATTTTAGCATAAATATTAATAATTAAAAACCCGATTCGCTAAGCAAATCAGGTATAAGTTAATTCTATTTAAGAGGTATTGGAGGCAATGTAACATCACTGGCTTTCTCATCAAGTTCTTCACCACATCTACTACATTTACCATCTTTGAAATCGTGCCCTCCATAAGAATTAATTGTTTCTTGGGCAACTATAATTTCTCCACAAACACTACAATGTTTGCCTTCCGTTTTTCCTTCTTCTAAACAAGTAGGGGGAATAGCTTCATCAATAACAATTGTATGAACATGTTCATTGTTGTTATTTTCTTCATCACCTGTTTGTGCATTGTCATCATTATTTACAGAAGGACTATCTTGACTAGTGCTACTATTATTAGAATTTGAATTTTCTAAATTCGTATTGCTATTTGTTGAAATGCTATTTTGATTTTCGTTGCCATTATTATTTGATGAATCTTTAGATTTATCATTATCTTCTTTAAGACTAATTGTTTCATCTTCAATTTCTTCATCAATTTCACTAGCATCAATCTTTATATTTTCATTAACTTCTTTTTTTGTATCTTCTTTTTTATTCAAGAAGCAACTTGACATCAAAAATAGTGCCAAAACTAATATAATTATTTTCTTCATTTTTATACCACTTAAAAAGAGGCATAGATATAACTATGCCTCTAATTATTAAAATTCTTCACAATCTAGTTCGCCAAATTCACAACCGCTTGTAACTACGACATCTTCTACATCTAGTTTAATAATAGTAATTTCAGGTTTATTAAATTTTTCCATATTTGAATACCTCTCCTTTATTAATAAGTTCTTGCAGCTTCGCCATAAGTTACAAGTTTCTTACACAAATCAGCTAAGCTGTTATTTGCATCCCACTTAGATGCAGCGAATGCATAAGGCGAATAAGTAATTGTCATCGTATTGCCGCCTTCAGTTATTGTTACAGTGAAATCAGTGCCTAGTTCAGCAGCTTTAATTCCCTCAACCTTAACTGAATATCTACCAGTGCTTTCTTTTGTTAATTCAGTAACTGCTTTGGCTGGAGTGCAACCAATTTGAACATTTGCTAAATCAAGATCTTCATTTGTATAAATATAGAATTTCATTGATACATCAGAACCAACTACTAATGTATATTTAACATCTGTAACTTTGCCACCTAAATCGCCAACACTTGTATTTTCATTTGTTGGTTTTTCAACATCAATTAGTGTTGTTTCTACGTCAGCATTAGCTAAGTTTTCCATATTGATTTGATATGATCCGCCATTATAAGATCTGCCATTGAAATAACTTTGAGCAGCAGCACCATAATTCAATGTTGCTTTACATAATTTAACTAAATTTTCATCACTGCTATTTTCAATTTGATATTTACAATACGATTTAACTGAATAGGAAATTGTATCAACTAAAACTTCTTTGTGATAAACATTTACTATTATTTCATCAGACATTTGGAATGCAAAGATGTCATCAACATTGATAGCAACATCCTTACCTGTTAATTCAACATCATAAATTTGGCCAAGGAATGAATATGATACCGTATAGTCTTCCACATTACCTTCTAAAGTGAAATCAATTTCAGCATCAATATTATCACTTAATACTAGATTACCACCTACGTTTTCTGTGCTTGTAACTGATAGTACAGTATTGTCATCAATATATTTAATTAGATAATCAGCATTATCAGAAGTGAATACATTTGTATAATCACCAGCAACGATTACTCTATTTGTGCTAGCAGATGGAGCAGTTCTAGGAGTAAAACCGATGCGTGCTTGTGAAGATAGAGGGCTAGCTGTGCTGATTGCCATTTCTCCGGCAAAGTTTGTTAAGTTAACTACTTTTCCGTTTGCAGTATTATTTTGAACAACAACATTACCACCAAGAGTTAATGTACCATTAGTTTTAACAACACCTCTTATATTATCAACTGTACATGTATTACCAGTGAAGCTTCCGCCTAACAAACTAACACTTGCTTCATTATCAGCTTCAATAACATAACCATAATTTCCACTCTTTGAAGTATTGTTTGTGAAAGTGCCACCATTTACAACAATTTCATTATTTGCATTATTAATAATTTGAATAATACCAGCGTTACTTGTATTGTTACTAATTTCACCACCATTAATTGTTAGATGTGTGATACCTTTATCACTTCTTATAGCAGAGCCGTTTGAGTTAACATTATTTCCAGAAATCTTACCACCATTAATTGTGATAAATGTTTCATCAGTTGCATTTGGAGTACTTGCATGAATACCAAATGTACTATTATTAGATATTTCACCGTCATTGATTGTTATATGAGCAATGCCGTTACCAACTTTTATTGCAGCACCTGAACCAGTAGCTCCTGATAAGCGACCATTGTCAAGAACAAAATTCATAACATATTCAGGATGGTTTGTATCTGCACTCATATAAATAATATTGGCATTGCTATTTCCACTTACACCAGTTAATGTGCCTGGATTTCCATTACAATCATCAATAATTAATGTAGAATTATTTCCCCAGAATCTATATATTGCAATATTAGCTGCAGTTTGATTTACTGTATGTCCATCTAAACATAGTCTAACAGTAGCACCACCTGTCAATACTTGAGCAGATGTCAATGTTACATCTGAAGTTAAGTAATAATTACCGCTTGTTGTTGGAAGACTATTTGCACTAGTCCAAGGAGTCCATTCTACTTCTTGTCCATCTACTAAATGATCATGATCAGGAGACCATTTAGCATAATATGTTTTGTTTCCACTAGCAGTTGAAGCAATTGATGTTACAGCATCACCAGTAAATTCACTATTATCATACCAACCTTCAAAACTATTGTAAGGTTTAGTAACATCTGCTGGCAATGTAGCGCCAGTGCCA
Source organism: Erysipelotrichaceae bacterium (assembly GCA_017404205.1). Classification (GTDB taxonomy): domain Bacteria; phylum Bacillota_I; class Bacilli_A; order Erysipelotrichales; family Erysipelotrichaceae; genus Colivicinus. The sequence continues at coordinate 133,726 of JAFRCV010000013.1, read as the reverse complement.
TAACAATATGAAGTTATATTCCCTGAATTAATTGTTCCGCCATTAGTGTTAAGTGTAACTGTATATTTAATAACACTAAGCACAGTATTTGTTTCATCAAATTCAATAGTATATAAATCATTATCAGATGTGAAATAAGAACTATAGTCACCAGCAACAATCATCCTAGAAGTACTTATTGTTGGTGCAGATGCTGATGTGAATCCAATCGATGCACCAGTAGTAAGTGGGCTTGAAGAAGAAACGACTCTTGTACCAGTATAATTAGTTATATTTACTTCATTTCCGTTAGAAGTATTATTGTCAATTACAACATCGCCACCAAGTGTCAATGTTCCATTAGTTTTAATAACACCACGCAAATTATTGCCACTTGTTGTATTGCCTGAAATATTGCCACCTAAAATTGTAATACTTGTTCCTGAATCGGCCTCAATTGCATAGCCATAGTTTGTAGCTGTTGATATATTATCGATAATATCTCCATCATTAATAATAATATCGCTATCAGCATTGTTTATAATTTGCATCGCACTACCGCCGTTTGACGTATTATTAGATATTTCACCGCCATTCATAACCAGGTGTGTTATACCGTAGTCAGTTCTTATCGCTACGCCATTGGCATTTAAAGTGTTGCCACTGATTTTGCCACCATTTATCGTAATAAATGTCTCATCAGTTGTATTAGTTGTATGTGCATAAATACCATAGAAATTATTATTAGATATTTCACCGCCATTTATTACTATATTGGCAATACCTTTCTCAACCTTAATAGCAGCACCACCAGATGCGTTATTAGAAATACGTCCGTTATTTAAAGTGAAATACATATTATTTGAAGCATCGTTACTGTTCATCCAAATAACAATGCCATTGCCACCCCCAGAACATCCTGTTAATAAGCCTGGTGTACCAGCATTGTAATCTTCAATAAATAAACTTGAATTATTATTCCAATATCTATATATAGCAGTATTTGCAGTGTTTTGAGTTACTGTTTTTCCGTTTAAATCCAAGTGAACTGTAGCACTTGCAGCCAATACAGATGCTGTTGTTAAATCAACATCCTTTGTTAAGAAATAATACCCACTAGCTGTAGGCAAGGCATTTACAGTTGTCCATGGCTTATAATAATTGCCATCATTTAATCTACCAAATAAAATTTGGCTTCCTTCTTGGCGATAGCCATAATTTCCTCTTGAATCATAGAAACAATTTGAAACATCATTTGTATTTTTTACTGTACCTAACAAAGCATCATTAGCTTCAACATTTGAAGAGAAATATAAAACTGCATCTTCTTCTAAATCAATAGAGCTAGGTTCGAAATTAGCTACAGATCCGCCATAATTTGCTAAGAATATATCGTGACCATACGTTGTTGCAGTATTACCATATACTTTTGGACTACCGCCTATATACAAATGCGCATCACTATTTCTAACGGCGATTGCGCCTCTTGTAGATGTATTGCTAGTAAAAGTACCACCATTTAGATACATGCTGTTCCCATGACGGACATAAACAACACCACCAGCTTCTCCAGAGTTGCTATTACCTGTAAAAGTTCCTCCGTTCACCACTAATGTAGCACCAGCATTATCATTTAGATAAAAGCATCCACCATTTAATGCTGAATTATTCAAGAAAGATCCATCATTAATAGTAACAGTTGCAGAAGATGTAACATATAAAATACCACCAGAATTAGTTGTAGCAAAATTTTGAATTGTTCCACCATTAACTGTAAAATATGAAGGAGTTTCAATCCTACCGAAACAGCCAGCCGAAGTCACAGCTGTTGATGCACTACCATCAATCGTTCCACCATTTAAAGTAAAATGAGAGGTTACGCCACCAACCATCCAAATTACAGCCCTATTTTGATTTGTAGTTTGTGGAATAATTTTGCCACTTTTTTCTTGTGAGTAATCCGAAATGGTTAAATCTACACCAGCAAGTCTGAACATATAACTGCTTGAAGAACCATACATAGTGTAGCCATTTAAGTCAATTTCCACTTCTACTCCATTTGTGCCAAAGTTAAGAGCTCCACCTAAAGTAATATCGTTTGTTAACTTATACTTAGCACTAGTATTTGTCATGATCTCGTTTGCTGCAGAAACTTCTATCCACTCGTCTTCCGCAACAACATTAGATGCAAAAATAAACATTATCAAGAATAATGATAATAAAATTGATAGTATTTTTTTCATAATACCTCCCATGAAAATAAAAGCCAAAATAATAGAGTTTTGGCTTTTATTAATATAAATTATTATTTTAATTCCTAATAAAAGCCAAATTAATGTAGGCCCCTATTCCGGAATTACTGTCCTACCTAGCATCTGCTAAAGCTAGTTTTCTTAATTAAATTATATAAAACAATGTAAGCGATTTCAACAAAAATCTAGACATTATTTATATACATAATTGATACTAAAAATCAAATTCTTTTACTACAAATTCATCTCCTGTATTTAGTTTTGTAGATAATTTACAATGCCAACCTGCACCTTGTTTTAAATGAACTTCTTCAAGTGGTGTTATAAAATCAGCAAGATCAAATTCGTTTACGAATGTTCTTTCAAACATTGATACATTGCCATCATAATCAGTAACTTTATCCATTCTTGAGAACATCTTTTTATTGAATACTTCATTACCTTTTTCATCAGTAATCACCATTGTTACTGAATCAACATAATAATTTGATTTGATAATACCTGTTGTTAAACCTAAAATGCCATCAGCATCTTTTTCAATATGAACTTCAATTGGCTCACATATGCCAGTTTGTAGTTCTTTGATTGAAACTGGCAAGAATGCTTGAGCTAATAATTCTTGGAATGTTCTATATTCATGAATTGACCATGTTGAAGAGAACTCTTCACAATCAGATAAAGCAGAACCTTGATCATGGAAATAAATATAGCTATGGTTAGGATCAATATTTCCTTTTTCATCTCTTACGATAACTGGTTCTTCACAACACATAATACAATGCGCACCACCAGAATTGATATATACTAAGGCATCACCTGCATGCATCAAGGCATAGTCTTCTAAAATTGCTTGATCGCCACATAAAGTGATACATTTTGCTGTATATGCATCATTTAATCTTGTAATTGGATCCCATGTATTTGACCAATTTCCAATATGTACAACACCTGTGATTTCAGGATACATGATTGATTCCATACAGTTTGCAGAATTCATTGAATTAGCTACTGTTGACCACGACAATTGAACAGAACGATAACAATCACTACCAATATAAGTTTGGAAACCACCTAATGGACCTTGTTCAACTATCCAATCTTTCAATTGATGATTTTCATCAACTATATATTCCATACGGTCTAATGTACTTAATGAATGTTTGTATGGTAAACCATGATATAGCTTTCCAGGAACAAGTGCGACATGGCATACATTAGCATTACAGCCAGCAACACATTCAGTTGGAATAAGCACTGGTGTTGACCATTCAAATGTTCCTGCATCATACATATATTGAACAACTTTATCTCTTAATTCCTTGATCTTAGGATCAAGTTCAGGAGCAGAATTATCCCTAATTAATAATTCACTTGTCTCAGTATTATTCTTTGTTGCTACTAATGTTGTATATAATTCATCATTAACTTTATTCTTTTCGCCCATGAATGTACATCTAGCAACATCACTATCGTTTACTTCGCCAACTAATAAGCCAATATTTGCATTATCTGCTTTTAATTCAAAATAGCCATTAGTAATACTATCACGAACTCTGCCACCATTACCGCTTCCAACTAAGCCACCAATATTCAATGTCTTATTTGAAGAGATTGTAAAGTCAACATCTGAATTAGAATTTCTAATATCACTTGTATTTAATCCAACCAAACCGCCAATATTAGCATTATCAGATATATTGTTATAGTCGATATTTCCAATAGCATCAACACGATATAATGAGCCATTATTAACGCCAGCTACAACGCCTATATTCTTTGTATTAGAATCAGCAACTAGTGTAGCATCTTCAAACCCAACTTGATTTAAAGTTCCATTAAATACGCCAAAGAATCCTAAATTTCCATCTACAGATTTGTCAATTTTAAAATTCTTAATCTTAAATTCATGACCTGTAATTAAGCCTGTAAAAGGATTATTTTCACTTCCAAGAGGTTCAATTGTTGCGCCACCTAAATCAATATCACACAACAAATTAAAGGCAGCATCTAAATGGTTTGCCATATTTTTGATGCCTTCAATTGAATGAATTTGATATGCTCCATTAACTTGTTCAAATTCATTAATATCGTCAAACGATACTTCTTGAACTTCATCTGAAACAGGTTCTTCAAGATTAGCTGTTTGATTGTCATCTTCTTTATTAGTAGTACAACCAAAACAAGTAATGATTAAACCGAAAACTGCAAGATATTTAAATAAATTTTTCATGCTCGTCCTCCCCTTAATCTTCTTTCTTTTTCTTTTTTGCAATAAGGAATATTATCGTTCCTAATGCGACTACACCGCCACCAACACCAGCGATTAGACCATAATTTGTATTATTTTCATTTGGACTTACTTCTTCATCATATGGAGGAAGATTGTATTCAGTTCCATATGTAACTAGATATTCATCACCAATTTCTTCGTAGTTATATGCACCAACTAATGATTTAGCAATATGATTTCCTTCAGTATTAATCTTCATCTTAGTATCTTTGCCAAGACCTTCATAAATCACACCTATATAAGTGCCATTTGAAATCAATACATCTGAAATCTTGCCTTCATTTCCATAGACATACATATTGCCACCAATTTTGATGATTGAAGAATTATATGATTCGCCATCATAATCAGCTTTTTCAAATAACAAGCCACCAACACCATCGCTAGCTTTATTTTCAGTGATTGTCATATTAGTCATTTGACAGTCATCATTCAAATACATACCAGCAGCTGTTTTAGCACTATTACCTTTAATTGTTAAATTGTCTAAGAATGATCTAGTTCCTCTTGCTAAATATAGACCACCACCTGTTTGTGCAGCAGTATTATTTTGAATTGTTAAATTGTTAGCTTCTATATAACCAACATTTCTAGAATAAACGCCACCACCTTCATAGCTTGCTGTATTTTCTTCAACTGTACCACCATTGAACAATGCATGACCTCTTGTAATATAGATACCTCCACCTCTTGGAGCAGTATTATTTCTAACAACACCACCATTCATTACAAGAACTGGTTTTGTAATATTAATATCAATACCTTCTATATCAAGACCACCACCCTGAGTAACAGCTTTGTTTTCTTCAACTAAGATGTCTTCAATTACTAAGTAGGCTTTTCTAATAAAGATTGCACCACCAGAATTCTTGGCTTCATTATTTCTAAATTCACCAGAATTAATTGTTAATACAGCATGGTTCATTGCTGAAGCAGCACCGCCATCTCCATTAGTAGCTTTATTACCAATGAATTTACAATTATTAACTGTTACATCAACATTAGCATTGCTAGCCATTAAGCCACCAGAACTTTCAGCTTCATTATTTCTAAATGTTGAATTATTCATTGTAATTTTAGAGTTTCTTTCGATGTATAAACCGCCAGCATACATCTTTCCAGTATTATTGGCAACTGTACAGTTATACATTTTGATATCAGATCCTCTTGTTGCATAAATACCACCGGCTCTATTTTCGGCTTTGTTGTTAGAGATATTAACATTTCTAATAGTACCACTTGCATCATAGAAACCTAAACCACCACCAATGATGCCTTGGTTATTAGTTATAGAACCACCTGTCACATCAAATGTACATTTAGTAGCAATATAAATACCACCACCATTTTCTCTTGATTTATTATTGCTGATTGAACCACCAGATATCTTAACATCAGATCTTAGTGTAAATACGCCACCACCTTTATGAGCGTTATTCTGAGTGATTAATCCACCAGTAATCTTTAAATTAGAAGATGCACAAACATAAACGGCACCACCTAACGAATTATTTTTTGTATCTTCATATGAAGTAACATTTTCTTTTAAGATACCACCATAAATATTGATGTTTCCACCTTTGCCATAGATAGCTCCACCATTGTATTTAGCTTTATTGCTTACAAGATAACCATCATGAATATTTGCAACAGAATCATTTTCACAGCTTACAGCACCACCAGAATAATAAGTGTAACCACCTTTAATCATTCCACCGTACATGTTAAATACGCTATGACCATATTGTTGTACTTGACCACCAGATTTAACATTGTGGTTGCTTTGTAAAATGCCATCATACAAATTGAATTGAGTTCCGCGTTTAGCTTTATCTCTAATGACATCATCTCTTAATACAATAGCACCAGCTTTACAACCTGTAATCTTACCAGCACTATAGTTTTCAGGATTATCACCTGTAGCTTTACAATCAGAAATTGTTAATGTTGAATCTTTAGATAAACGATAACACCACATTGTATCTTTTGTTTGTTTAATTGTATAACCGTTCAAACAAATCTTAATGTCAGCTTTATCTGAAATATCAACACCATCGCTAAGTGTTACGTTACGAGTCAAATAATAATTACCAGGTTTCTTTGGAAGTGAATTACTACTTGTCCATGGTTGATAAGCATAAACTTCATGGTCGTGATTTTCATGATTGCAATTAGTATCTCCACATGCTGTATGCATATGAGATCTATCAATATCAAATTCAAATTTATCGTTATCATCAACATATGCAATCTTGAAATCATTGTATTCATATGTTAACCACTTGCTATCCCATGATGAATAATCATCTTCGCCTCTTTGTAAGAAATAATCAGGATCAGTTATTTCTTTACGAGCACGATCACCAAATTCATCAGTATACACTTCACCAACATAATCAACATCTGTTGTAAGTGTTACATTAGAACCTTCACTTAATTGATTAACAGTTAATTTGAAGCCATCTGCTCTTAATAAGATATTACTATTTACAGTGCCATTCATATTGTTTTCAAAATACATCTTTCCACCAATTGAAACTTTGTTTGCATTTTGAATTACAATAGCAGCACGCTTAGCATCTGTCTTATTTGTGTTATCAATAAATGAACAATCTTTAAAATCAACTTCAGTTGTAGCTGATTCAATAGTGATAGCACTACCTCTCATACCTTCATTAGAATTTCCTTTGAAAGTTGATCCAACAATAGTAGATTTAGATCCACCATTCAAATATAGTGCACCACCACCTATTGAAGATGTGCCGATTGTTTTATTTTCAATGAAATCACAATCTTTAATTGTAATTGTGCTTTCAACATCACTACTAATAGCACCACCTCTATAGACAGCTTTATTATCTTTAAATATTGTATTTTCAACATATAATGTTGGTTTGCCTTCATTCGCAAGAACGCCTGGCGCACTGCCTTTTAAAGTAATAGCACCACCGGCACCAGAATTAGCAAGCCCACTATCAATATTGCCTGCTTGGTTATTAACAAAGGCACAATTATAAATACTTACATTGCCACCTCTATTAAAGATAACTCCAGCTTGCCAGTTGGTTGTATTTTCGTTAGCGTTTTTGTTACCTTCAAAATTAATTCCATAGAATTTAATCACGCCATCTCTAACATAAACAGCACCGCCATTTGTAGAAGATGAATTAGCATTCTTAATTCCTGCTGTACTTGTTAATTTACCATTTGCATCAAATGTTGCCTTACAATTTGTGAAGATAACTGGATCTGTCCATTTTCCATTAATTTCAATTAATGTATCATTGTATGATGAATTTTCATCTAAATAAATTGAATGTCCATTTAAACAAATAGTAACAGCTCTAAAGAATGATTGTTTTGAAGATAAATATACATCTTCTGTTAAATAATAATGTTTATTGTAATAGTCATTATGTGCCATTACACTACTACATGGTAATGCATCATTTCTAGTCCAAGGAATCCATTCAACATTGTCTTGTCCATCAGCCATTCCTGAATGTTCATGCCAATTTGCATATAATGTTAAATCTTCTAAAACTGGAGTTTCAAAGTCAAATGGCGTAGTTAATTCTTCATCAACAAACCATCCTGCAAAACCAGCACCATCTTTTGTTGGATTAGTAGGCTTAGTTAATAATGTATTATAATCTACTTTAACGCTGTCTATTGTGCTGCCACCATTAGTATTAAATTTTACTGTTACTTTATTTCCAGCAGCAACAATATAATGTGAGAATTTATTAGCATAGAAACTTACTTTGCCATTTGTCTTATCAACTGTATCAACAGTAACTTCTTCTACACTTAAATTGTTATTTACATCTTTATGAACAGCGAATACTTTTACAACTTTAGCATCTGAATTAATTAAATTAGACTTTAATGTAATTAAGATACTATTTGGTAACGAATAAACTTTTTGTTCATCAATAATCTTTTCGTTTGTATCAGCATCTTCAACTGTTAATAAAATGTTAATATCATAAACATCTTTTAAATATGCTTCTATATAATCTTTAGCAGCTAATTCTTCATCTGCACTTAAAGCTGATCCACTAACATCAATTTCAATTGATGTTTGTAAATTTGTTGCATCATTAATCTTGTTTGCTTGACTAGCACTAACAACTAAATATGAGCTATTTCCATCAACTTTAATTTCATCTAATATGTCGCTAGCATTATTAGCTAATTTGTTGATACCATCTTCAACTTCAACACCATCAACAACATTTTCGATTACATCAACACCACTTACGCCACTATCATTAGCTTTCCATTTTGCTATTAATGTTATTGGCTCGCTAATTAATGTATCGAAATCAAATTCTTCACCATTTAGATACCAAGCAACAAATGTGTAATTATCTTTACTTGGGTCTGCTGGTTTAATAACCTTATGGCTCTTTAATACATATTGTTCACTAACTGCACTACCACCATTAGTTTCAAACTTAACTAATTTGCCATTTGTAACAGTTACATTAACTTCTTTTGTTATGCCTTTTACAGTAGCTTTTACAGTTGTGCTGCCAACTGCAACACCTGTAATCTTGCCTTCAGAATCAACAGTTGCGACTTCTTCATTATCACTTTCCCAAATTAAACTATTTGCAGCATAATCAGGAGAAACATTTGCCGTTACTGTAATATTTTCTTCTCTATCAACTGATACCTCACTTGCCGATAAAGTAATAGTTGGCTTAATGCCTAATACTGTATTTCCATTATAGTAATAGATTTCATAATTAGCATTATCAGCAACAAAATTTGCACTTGCATCTACATCATCAGCAAAAGCATATGCTGAAGATGCATCAATTGTTGCAAGAGCATCAACACCCATAAGTGCATCACTTGCTAATGATGTAACAATAATCTTTGGTTGCTTTGTATCCGAAGTCTTTCTTAAGAATATGTTTGCTTCTTTATTAGCTGAATTAGTATTTCCAGTAATAATTGTCTTACCAGTAATTGTTAAAGTAGGATTATCAACAACAACTATAGCAGCTTTATATGTTGTATATTGACTTGCGCTCTTATTGCCTTTTATTTCAACACCATCAAGTGTCAAATTAGCATTTCCAGTTAAATAAATTACAGAAGCATTATTACCATTATTAATATTTCCATTAAATTCAGTATCTTTAATTGTTGTTGTTCCTGCTTGGATAGAAATAACGCCACCATTATTTGCATTTGAAGTAACAACTTTATTATTAGTAAACCTAGAATTAGAGATATTTAATGTAGCATTTACGCCACTTGGTAACAAGATTGCTGAACCTCTTATACCCGCTTTATTACCATCAAATACTGTGTTTGTAATATTTACTGTACCAGCTTCTTTAATTGTGATAGCACCGCCTGATCCATATGTAGAATCATCACCTGTTGTGCTACCTGATACATTATTAACAAATGCACAAGAATCAATTGTTAATGTATTTTGTGAACGCCAGAATATTGCACCAGGCATCCATTCATCATTTGCTGTTCTAATATTTGAATTGCCTTCAAATATTAATCCATATAATTTTACATTTGGATATTGTCCGCTAGATCCACTTGCTGAAATAACAGCACCTTCAGTGCCCGTAGCATTTGAATTGTAGAAACCAGCTGTTGATGTTAAGAAACCATCTTCATCAAATGTAGCTTTACAGTTTGTGATTATTGCTGGATTTGCCCATTTACCAGAAACAGAAATCATTGCACCAGTAAATGTCGCATCATCTGCTTTATAAATAGAATGACCATTTAAATCAATTACTACTGTTCTTTCAATTACTTGTCTTTGAGTTAAATATACATCTTGTGTTAAGAAATAATAGTTATTGTAATATGTTCTGTCAGGAATTGAAGTAGTACTAGGAAGTGAATCATTACTTGTCCAAGCAATCCATTCAACATCTGTAGGAATACCATCATTTGCATTATGAATATGATTTGTTTTCCATTTTGCATAGAAAGTCTTATTGCCATAATCACTTGCTGTGATTTCTTCTATAGCTTCACCACTTAATTCTTCATTATCATACCAACCAACAAATTCAAATTCGTCTTTTGTTACATCAGTTGGAAGAGTAATGTTATTTCCATAACGATATGTATCGACAACGCTTTCATTAATTGTTCCACCATCTACACTATAAGTGATTGTATAATCAACTATTTGCCATTTTGCATAAAGAGTGATTGTATCTGAATATGAATCAGGAAGAAGGGAACTAATAGCACTTCCACTTCCATCAGAATTTAAGAAATAACCTAAAAATTCATAACCAATCTTGCTTGGTGTGTCTAATGTATATTCGCTATCAACAGCATAAATATTAACTACACCTGCGCCATGTGTACCAGAAAAATCTTCATTGTTTACATCTTTATAGATTACATCATATGTAATAATGTCATAAATAGCTACTAAAGTTGCATCACCACTTAAATTAACAATGGTAGTATCAATAATAAATTCACCTTCTAAATCAGTTGAAAGTTTCCAACCAGAGAATGATTTATTATCTTTAGAAGCAATTGGAAGTGTGCCATAAGCTTCATTGTAAGTAACTTCTTTGCTTTCTTGATCTACATTTCCACCATTTGCATCAAATGTAATTGTATATGTGTTGGCATTCCACTTTGCATAATACTTCTTGTTGCCTGAAGTACTAGCAGATATTTCGGTAATTGGATCGCCACTTAATGTTTCATTGTCGTACCATCCTGCAAATGTGTAATGATCTTTTGTCACATCTGTTGGAAGGCTTACTGCAGTTCCAAATACATATGAATCTATTAAACCAGTATTAATAGTACCGCCATTTGTATTAAATGTTACGCTATATTCATTTAAAGTAAAGTATGCATCAAGAGTAATGTCTTCACTAATTGCACTATCAAAATCAAATGCCACACCATCTTTTTGCCATTCTTTAAATACAAAACCTTCTTTTGTAGGATCAGTTGCTGGTGCCGTAGTTTTAGCACCAATAACTAAAACATCTTCAGCATATACATCAGTTCCATTTTTATATGTTACTTTTGCTGTCTTATTGAAGATTAAATATGTTTTTTCATTTTTATAAGCAACTTCATATGTATCATCATCTGCAAAAAACACATTTGTATAATTGCCATCAACGATTAATTTATCATTGTTATAACTTGGAGCTGCATATGATGTAAAACCAATTTTTGCATCTTCAGTTAATGGATTTGTAGAATCTACAACCCTACTTCCTGTATAGTTAGATACATTTATTGTTTTACCATTTGCAGTATTATTTTGAATTACTACATCACCACCAAGAGTTAATGTGCCATTAGTTTTAACAACGCCTCTTAAATTTTCTACTGTACAGATATTATTTGATATTTCGCCACCTAATAGTTTTATACTTGCTTTATTATCAGCTTCAATTGCAAAGCCATAATTTCCACCATTAGAAGTATTATTAATGATCTTACCGCCATTCATAATAACTTCACTAGAAGCATTATTGATTACTTGTAAAATACCTGCATTAGAAGTATTATCAGATATTTCGCCACCATTAATAGTTACATGGGCAATACCTTTATCAGCTCTAATTGCACCACCATTTCCAGTTCCTCTATTACCAGAAATACGACCATTATTTATCGTTAAATAACACTCATGGCTTACATCGCCAAGTGCCATATAGAATGGATACGCACTTCCTGATACACCAGTTAATAATCCTGGATTTTCATTACAATCATCGATTGTGATTGATGTATTATTTCCCCAGAAACGATATATATTTTTTCCAGCTGTAGCTTGTTTAATTGTTTTGCCATTTAGACATAATCTAATATTAGCGCCTTGAGCAGTAACTTGATTGTCTGTTAAATTAACATCATTAACTAAGAAATAATTGCCACTTGCAGTTGGAAGGCTATTTGTACTAGTCCATGCTCTATAATATAGACCATCATGTTTATGTCCAAATAAGATTTGATTTCCTTCTTGATGATAGCCATAAGTTCCTCTTGAATCATAGAAACAAGAAGAAACATCGTTTGTATTTAATAAGCTTCCTAAAACAACATCATTAGCTTCATTGTTTGTTGTAAAATATAGAATTGCTGTATTTTCTAATGCGATAGTACTTGGTTTAAATTGAGCACAAGTTCCACCGTTATAATTAGCTAAGAATATATCTTTTCCAAATGTTGATGCACTATTTCCATATACCTTTGGACTTCCACCAATATAGAAATTAACTGTACTATTTTGAATTAAGAAAGCACCAGCTCTTGTGCCACTATTACCAGTAAAAGTACCACCATTTAAGTAAAAATCATTGTTTTGGTGAATATATGCAACACCACCACCAGTACCTGTATTACTGTTTGAAGTAAAAGTACCACCATTTATAGTAAGAGTTGAATGAGATCCGTTTTCTAAATAGATGACGCCACCATCTTTAGCTTTGTTGTTTGTAAATGTACCACCATTGATTGTGATTTGACAATTTTGACCAGATGCTGAAACAATGGCACCAGAATTAGTGCTTGTAAAGTTTTTAAATGTTCCATCATTAATAGTTAATACGCCATTAACGCTTTCCATTCTAAATGCACCACCAAGTGCACTTAATCCTGTTAATTGACTTCCATCAATAGTTCCGCCATTGATAGTTAAATGTGATTCTACACCACCATAAAAACCTGCTACTGCTGCAGCATTAACATTACCGACTGGTATTAATTTTCCCGTTTTTTCTTCAGAACTATCAGAAATTGTTAAATCAACACCAGCTAGTCTAAATAGTCTGCTTCCACTTGGCCCAGTTATTGTATGACCATTTAAGTCGATTTCAATATTAACATTAGAGCCAAAATTAATAAAACTGCTAAGTGTTAAATCGTTTGTTAGCTTAAATTTCCCATTTGTATTAGTTACGATATTGCTTACTGAAGACACTTCAGTATAATCATCTTCAGCTAATACGCCAACAGGAAAAAGCGTCAAACACAAAAATAGCGTCAACAAAATAGAAATGATCTTTTTCATAGCAACTCCAATCATGTAAAAAATACTTATGGCTTTTTTATGAAAGGATATTATTAATTGTATGTGTGATCCTTTCATAAAAACCATGTAGGCCCCTATTCCGGAATCACTGTCCTACCAAGCAATTACTGCTTGTTTTGTAATTTCATTATATAAAAATGTGTAAGCGATTTCAAATTATAGATTAATTAAAATCATCCATAAATAGACATGCTGCTTTATGTCCTTCATTGAGTTCTTTTAGTTCAGGAATTTCCTTTGAACAGCGTTCTTTTGCGAAAGGACATCTTGTATGGAAACGACAGCCACTAGGTGGATTTACAGGAGATGGAATATCTCCTTTTAGCATGATTCTTGTTTCATTATTTTTCATTCCAACAAGTGGAATAGAAGAAATAAGTGCTTTAGTATAAGGATGTTTAGGATTATTGAAAATATCATCTTTACTTCCAATTTCAACTATTTTCCCAAGATACATAATTATTACACGGTCGCATATATGTTCAATTACAGATAAATCATGGCTGACAAACATATATGTAAGCTTTAATTTTTCTTGTAATTCTTCAAGTAAGTTCAGTATTTGAGCTCTTACTGAGACATCCAAAGCTGAAACAGCTTCATCACAAAACAAAATCTCTGGAAGAGTCGCCAAAGCTCTTGCGATTACTATTCTTTGTCTTTGACCGCCAGAGAATTCATGTGGGTATCTATCAACATAAGATTCATCTAAGCCTACTTGTTTCATAAGTTCTTTGACTTTTTCTTTTCTTTCGGCTTTATTTTTATAAACCTTATTGATAATCATTGGTTCTTCAATAATGTCGCCAACCCTCATCTTATTATCAAGTGCAGAATATGGATCTTGAAAGACAATTTGAATATTCTTTCTTATTCTATTTAATTCTTTCTTAGATATTTTTGATAGTTCTTTACCATTATAAGTAACTGAGCCATCGGTTTGAGGAATGAGTTGAAGGACAGTTCTTAAAAGCGTCGATTTGCCACATCCAGATTCTCCACAAACGCCAAGTGTCTCACCACGATAAATATCAAAAGTGACATCATCAACAGCTTTTACATAACGTTGTTTTTCAAAAAACCATTTTTTAATTGGAAACCATTGTTTAACATTCTTAACGCTAATTAATACTTCATTATTCTTCATGGCTTTCCTCCTTATATTTAAAACATCTTACATAATGGTCTTCGCCAACTTTAATTCTATTTGGCTTATTCTTTTTACATTCTTCGCAAGCATATTTACATCTTGGAGAAAATACACAACCTTCAGGAAATTTACCAGAAGGAGGGACAACACCTGGAATAGTTGGTAGTTTTCCTTCTTGACCAAATTTTGGTAGTGTTGAAAGAAGTCCTTCAGTATATGGGTGTTTTGGATCTTTAAACAAGTCAGCAGTTAATGCTTCTTCCATGATTTCACCACAATACATAACAATTACTCTTTCGCACATTTCATCAACAACACCTAAATCATGAGTGATAAATACAATTGCTGTACCAGTTTCTTTTTGAAGATCTCTCATTAAATCTAATACTTGTGCTTGAATTGTAACATCAAGAGCAGTTGTAGGTTCATCAGCAATCAATAAACTAGGTTTGCAAGCTAAAGCCATCGCAATCATAACTCTTTGTCTCATGCCGCCAGATAGTTGGTAGGCGTATTCGTTAAAGCGTTGTTCTGGCTCGGGAATTTTAACCATTCTTAACATTTCTAATGATTTTTCTTTCGCTTGCTTTTTAGATAATCCTTGGTGGAAAATAAATGTTTCCATCAATTGGTCACCAATAGTAAATACGGGATTTAATGATGTCATTGGCTCTTGGAATATCATTGATATTTGGTTGCCTCTAATTTTTTGCATCTTCTTATCAGGCAAGCCAAGTAATTCTTCACCTTTTAATTTAATGCTTCCTTTAATAACAGCAGGTGGACAATTTAATAATTGCATAACACACAACGATGTAACTGACTTACCACAGCCAGATTCGCCAACTATGCCTAAAGCTTCACCATTTTTTACATTAAATGAAATATTATTTAATATTTTATTTTGACCATAGTCATTTTTAAACCATAGTTCTAGATTATTAATATCTAATATTGTTTCTGCATTCTTTTCCATTTATAATCTCCCCCTATAGTTTTGGATCCAATAAATCTCTTACACCATCGCCAAGTATTGAAAAGCCTAAGACTGTTAATGAAATAGCAACAGTTACAGCAACTAATACATGTGGTCTGGCAAACATATAATCTTGTGCTTCATTGACAATTCCACCCCAACTAGCTTTAGTAGGATCAAGTCCTAAACCTAAGAACGATAATGAAGTCATTGACATTACGGAACCTGATAGACCATTTGAGAATCTAACAATTAAATATGAGAAACAGTTAGGCAAAATATGTTTAAAGATGATGCGTGCATCACTTGCGCCCATTGCGATTTCTGATTCTACATATTCTTTTTCTTTAATTGATAATACTTGGTTTCTTACCATTCTTGCAGTACCGGGAATACCTCCGATTGATAAAGCAATAATTAGGTTTGGAATACCAGCACCAAATATAGATACCATCATCATACATAATAGTAGATTAGGAATAGTTGAGAAGGCATCTAAGAAACGCATTAAGATTTTTTCAACTTTTTTGTAATAACCACAAAGAAGTCCCAAAACAGCACCAGCAACTGTACATAATAATTCAGCACCAATTGCGATAATAAGTGTATTCCTTGAACCATAAAGAATTCTTGCCCAAATATCACGGCCAAGATTGTCTGTACCAAAAGGATGTTCTGGTGACATCATGGCCTTCTTAATTGATGTATCAACAAGTTCAGGATCACATTTTGTAAGTAGTGGTGCAAAAATTGAACAAAGAATAATTATGCCAATAATTGTTCCACCAAAAATTAAACGCCAATATTTTCTAATAAATACCGAAGCTTTCATTCTTTTCTTATTCTTCATATTGCCACCTCTATTCATATTCAATTCTTGGATCTAATAACTTATAGAAAACATCCATTAACAAAGAAACACCCAAGAAGATAAAGGCCATCAACAAGACGATCGCTTGTTCTTGTTGATAGTCACGGTCATTTAAAGCTTTTAATGCTAAAGTACCCATGCCATTAATATTAAATACTTTTTCTGTAATTGTTGAACCACCAAGCATTACAACAATTGAGTTAACAACAAGCGTAGCAACTGTTGACATGGTGTTTTTTAAAGCGTGTTTATAATATATCTTTCTTCTAGGTAAACCTTTAGCTTTAGCAGTTCTAATATAGTCTTGGCTTAAAACATCTAGCATTGTTGATCTTGTGAATCTTAGCATGCTGCCAACATGGCTTAATCCTAAAACAATACTAGGAAGTAGGATATGTCTAATTGAATTCAATACATTTCCTTCCTTTATCCAGAAATAAGAATTTGTTGGAAATATCTTGATCTTAAACCCAAATAGATATGACATTATTAGTCCAAAACAAAATACAGGTATAGACATCGAAATCATCGCCATTACTGAAGCAATAAAGTCTAATGCTGTATTACGATGGATGGCTGTTAAGATTCCTAAAGGTATCGCAATCAATACTGTTATCGTTATTGAAAATAATGTTATTAGTATTGATGGCTCCCATACATCAAGTATGTTTTGGAATACTGGCTTTTCAGTAAAATATGAATTTCCCCAATTGCCAGTAACTATGCCTTTGACATAATCGAAATATTGAACATAAATTGGATCGTTTAATCCAAGTTCCTCTTCAATTATTTCAATATTTTCTTCTGATATTGCTTCACCCCTTTGCGCCAATATAACTGTTGCAGGCGTACCAGGAGTAAGTCTCATCAAAGCGAATACTAATGTTATAACAACAAACAATGTTGGTATTAAAAGTATTGCTCTTTTTAATATGTATTTTGCCATATTTCCTCCTACTCTATTTCAATTGAATAAGTATTTTCATATACATCATTTGGTTTAAGATGTATTAATCCTTCTTCACTTTCAAATACTGTCTCACCTTCCTTTTTAGCTGGAAGGCTAAGCCAAGGTTCAAGGCACACATAAGGCGCATCTGATTTAACACGGTGCCATATTCCGAAATAATCCATATTAGGATAATTAATTGTTACAAGTCGATTATCTTTATCTGTTTTTAATGTTGCCTTATGTCCACCTTTTAAAACTATCGCATCATCATCAAAGATGTTATGCTTTAAATAAATACGTTTATTATCTAATTTATAAGGAACTATCTTATCAACAAAACAAGTATCAGTAAAAATTACTTTTTGAGTGTCACAAGTTTCATACTCAATATAATAATCTTCAAATGTTAGTCCTTCTTTTAAAGGAACATTGAATCCTGGATGACCACCAAGTCCAAAATACATCATTTTGTCATCATTATTTACAACTTTATAAGTTATATATAATTTGTTATCTACTAATTTATAAATAAGTGAAAACTGAAATTTTCTTGGATAAGCTTTTAATGTTTCTTCGTTTTCATTGATGGAAAAGATTATTTCGTTATCGCTTATCTTTTCTACTTCATATTCTTGATTTCTAGCAAAGCCATGATTGTCCATCACATATTTTTTGCCATCAATATAATATGTCTTATCAACAAGCCTAGCGACAAAAGGAAAAATAACCGGTGCACTTTCTTTCCAATATTTTTCATCTCTTTGCCACATATATTCATGTCCATCATTTGTTTTTATGCTCAACAGTTGACTTCCATAAGAATCAATAGTTATACTTAATTTTTCATTAGTAATTGTATAGTTCATAAATTATCCTTTATTTTATTTTCTTTACATCATCTACAATTTTTTTATAAGCTTCGATAATTACCGCTGGGTCTAATGAATAAGCAATTGAATCAATTCCCAAATCATATGCTTGTTTAACGCGGTCATTGTTTCCAGCAAACATGATGACAAATTTTCCTTGATCATGTACAGCTTTAACTATTCTTCTAACAGCATTTACAAATACATCGCTGTCAAAATCACCTGGAATGCCCAAAGAAATCGATAAATCATAAGGACCAATAAAGATGCCATCAAGACCTTTGACAGCAGCAATTTCTTCGATATGATCAAATGCATCTTTTGTTTCACATTGAGGAATCAATAATACTTCATCATTATAATATTTCATCTCATCAGCTACTGATAATCCAAGTTTATAACCAAAACCATCTTTTCTTGATGTAGAAAATCCTCTTTCACCAATTGGTGGATATTTAGACCAACCAACAAGTTTTTCACATTCCTCTTTTGTCTTAACATAAGGAACGATTAATCCTTGAACACCAACATCTAATAGTTTTAAAACAGCTGAACGTGATATTTCCCTAGCTCTGCCAAATGCCGTCATACCATTTAGTTCGCAGTTTTTAACAGAGATGGAACTAGTTTCAATATCAGTTGGTGCGTGCTCATTGTCAATAATAATATAATCAAGTCCAGTATAGCCAAGAGCTTCAACAACATATTGACTACCAGTTTCTTCAAATGTACCAATAGGTCTTTCACCTTTTAATAATTTTTCTTTTACTTTATTCATAATCATTCACCTCTAGGAATATCATCACATCTATATTTTTCAATTGCTTCTTCAGAAACACTTATTCCTAGTCCTGGTCCATCAGGGATATAGGCGTAGCCATCTTTAATCTTGATATCTTCAGGAACAATATCAAATCTTAATTGTGTTGGATAAACATCATATTCTAATAAATTAGCATTTGGAATAGCAGCAATTAAATGTAAAGCAGCTGCTTCTACGATGCCAGAGCTCCAGCAATGTGGAACAACATTGATTGAATGTGCTTCTGCAAGACTAGCAATTTTTCTAGCTTGAGTAAAACCACCACACCTAGAAATGTCAGGTTGTACAAAGGCAACCTTTCCAATTTCAATCAATTGTTTAAAGCCAAATAGTGTTGTTTCATTTTCACCACAAACAATTCTTGTATTAGTGTTTTCAGATAAACGTCCATAGCCTTCATAATCATGAGGCCATAATGCTTCTTCAATTGCATATGGATGATATTTTTCAAATCTTTTCACAAGTTGAATTCTACTTGGAGCATCGATTGTTAATTGTTCTGAAGGTAAAAAACCAATATCAAACAATAAATCAACATCATCACCGGCAGCTTTTCTAGCAGCTTCTACTAATTTGACTTGGGTGTTTTCATCTTGTTCAAAGCCACCCCAGCCAAGTTTTATTGCCTTATAGCCAGCATCAACATGTTTCTTAGTTTCTTCATAGGCTTCCTCAGGCGTATATGGCATTAAAGTACTTGCATAGGCTTTTACTTTATCACGGAATTGCCCGCCTAATAATTTCCAAATAGGTTTATTTTCAGCTTTACCAATAATATCCCAAATCGCAATATCAATACCACTCATCGCATGAATTGTTACACCATGTTGTCCATAGAAGATTGAATATTTGTACATGTCATTCCAAATCTTTTCAACATCATATGGATCTTGTCCTTCAACAATCTTAGCTAAGCCGATGGCCATACGATGACTAGCTGGTGATTCAATGATAGCTTTAACTACCCAAGGGGCTGAATCAACTTCGCCATAACCAACAATGCCTGCATCGGTACTAACTTTAATGATTATTCCATCTTGTGAAGAATCGTTAATTGCTTCGATTTTTCCTTTTTGTCTAATTGGTATAGCTTCAACTTTTGTTATTTTCATATTATTCCTCCCACGGATGAAGTACCGCTTTTATAAAACCATTTGGTCTTTCTTTTAATAAGGCAATTGCCTTTTCATAATCTTCAAGTTTAAATGTCTTTGAAACAAAATCTTTAATATTAATCTTTCCTTTAGAAACATCATCAATCAATGCATCCCAAGCAAGTTCGTTGTTTGTGCCGCCCAAAACAGTAATTTGTTTTAAGATGATGTCGTTAACTGGAAAATCAATTTGCGTATTTCTTCTTGGTAGGCCATACAAAATAACACGACCACCTTTAGCTGTTAATTTAACAGCATCTTCAATGGTTTTTTTGGCCCCAGCAGCATCAATTGATAAACTAGGTCCTAAACCATCACTTTCTTCTAAAAGGCGTTTTTCTAAATCTTCTTCACTAGTATTGATTACAACATCAGCACCATATTTATAAGCAAGATCGACAGATTCTTTTCTTCTAACTGCTACAATAATTTTTTTAGGATTATACATTTTAACAGTCTGAATAAATGACAATCCTGCAACACCAGTTCCTTGAATAAAGACTATTTCATTTTCTTTAATACCATAACGATAGATTAAGCCATATGGACAAAGAACTGCTTCAAGTATGCCACCTTCATCATATGAAATGTTGTCTTTAAGCTTATGTAAACAGCTTTCTGGGCATGTTGTATACTGTTCATAACCACCATCAATATTTGGAAAACCAATTTCAATAGCATCTTTACATAAATGTTTATTTCCATTTAGACAATATTCACAATGACCACAAGACTTCACAACTGTTTCAACAACTACTCTATCTCCTACTTTAAAGTTTTTGACGCCTTCACCTACTTCAACAATATCTCCACATATTTCATGTCCAATAACCACTGGTGGATTACCAAAATCACCAGCAACAATATCCAAATCGGTTGCACAAACACCGGCAGCCATTACCTTAATAATGACCCAACCTTTTTTACATTCTGGTTTTGGATAATCATTATGTAGTTGTAATTTATTAATGTCTTCAAAAACTACAGCTTTCATATTAGTCTACTCTATATTTATTTATTGTATCCCATTCAAGTTCAAAGCCCATGCCTGGTTTAGTAGGTATTTTAACAGTACCATTTACAGCTTCAATTGGATCTTTGATTAAATTTCTACTTAATACTGTTTCTTGTCCACAGTATTCTAAGAATAATGCATTAGGAATTGTAGCTATGAATTGTAATGTAGCTGACAATAATAAACCAGATTTAAAGTTATGCGGAACAACTCTAACACCTTTTGGATAAGCATAATCTCTAACTTTTCTTGCGACAGTTAAACCGCCACATCTAGAAATATCTGGTTGAATAATATCACAAGCACCAGAATCAATATAGCTTCTAAATTCTTCAAAAGAGAAGAATTCTTCACCAGTTGAAATATTTAATGATGTGTTATCTCTTAATTTAACAAAATCTTTTTCTCTATCAACTCTAAATGGTTCTTCTACCCAATATACATTATATTTTTCAAATTCTTTACAAGCTTTTAAAGCAACCTTGTAATCATTCCAAGCCATGGCAATATCGATCATCAATATTTTGTCTGGTCCCAAAGCTTCTCTAGCAGCTTTTACTAATTCGATATCTTTATTGATATTTTGGCCAAGATTGCCCCAACCAAATTTAATACCACAATATCCTTCTTTCATATGATGAGCTACTAAAGCTTTTACTTCTTCAACAGTTGAAGGCATCAAGATAGAAATATAAGCAGGTATTTCGCTTCGATAAGCACCGCCTAATAATTTATGACAAGGTAAACCTGTAGCTTTACCCATAATATCCCAGATGGCGTTATCAATACCGCTCATTGCGTGAATTACTGCTGCTGCTCTACCATGATAATAAGCGAATTCATACATTTTATTCCAAATTTTTTCAACATCAAATGGATCTTCGCCTACTACTAAATCTCTAAGTCCTTGGCAAGCTTGATGAGAAGCAGGCATTTCAATAATTGATTTTAATACATATGGAGCAGAATCAACTTCAGCAGCACCAGTTATACCTGCATCAGTATGAACAAGAATAATACAAGTATCTTGTGTTCCATCACCAATTAAAGTAATACCTCCAGGTTGCCTTACAATTATAGTTTCAACATCAGTAATCTTCATTTATTTATCCCCCTTGATTATAAAATCTTCAATTTTTTTACTGTATATGAATATATCTTCTAAATAATCTTCATGAACAATGTAATTATTTTCTATTCGCATTCCCCATTTATCTTTAAAATAAAGTCCAGGTTCAAGCGTAATTACATCGCCCTTACTAATAGGTGTATCACAATCCATTTTAAATACAGGCTCTTGGAATGGAAGTTCACCTACTGAATGTCCTGCATGATGAGGCATTAGTCCACCAAAGCCTTGAGATGTTAAGAAATCTTCCATCACTTTTTTAATTTCACAAGCTTTAACACCTGTTCTAGCTACTAGTTTTCCAACATATTGTGCACGAATAATTGCATCGTAGGCTTTTCTTTGTTCATCAGTTGGTTCGCCCAAGAAGAATGTTCGGCAGGTATCAGACCAATAGCCATCATATTTTATTGATAAGTCAAGGATAAATAAATCACCCATCTTCATTTTTTTGTCGCTTGGATCTCCTCCAATATCACCAGTTCTTTCGCCGCACACAAAGTCACCGATGAATTCATCACAATGTCCAGCGCCATATTTTTTAATTGTATTAGCAACCACATTGTATAAATCTTGTTCACTGACACCAACTTTAATATTGGCTTTAACGGCATCGTAGCATTTCTTTGATACTTCTAATGCTTTTTTAATTGCTACATATTTTTTGTTCATACTATCTTTCAAACATTTCCATTTCACATGCGGCACATAATAGATGATAGAAACATATATGACATTCTTGAATTAGATATGTTTCTTTTTCTGGAGCTATTAAACATATATCACTTGTCTTTTTAAGCTTGCCACCATCTTTACCTGTTAAGCCAAGTGTATTTAATCCAAGTGCTTTAGCAGTTTTCATTGCCAAATCAACATTTTTAGCATTGCCTGAAGTTGATATACCAACAAGTAAATCGCCTTTTTTTCCTAGTCCTACTACTTGTTGAGCATATACCATCTCAGGATCAACATCATTAGCGAAGGCACTTAATAATGCGCTATGATTTGTTAGTGCTATAGCTGGTAAACCACATTGTAGTTTATTAGCTAATTCTTCACCATTTTCAAATTCTTTTAATTTATTCTTTAATTCTTCATTTAATGGTCTTTTATATAAGAAGCCTTTTAATAATTCACCAGTAATATGATCAGCATCGCTAGCACTTCCACCATTTCCGCATAATAGAATCTTATTCCCATTTCTATATGTTTCAACAAATAGATGAATTGCTTTTTCTAAGTTACCTCTTAAATCTACAAAACGATTGTGTCTTTCAAAGAAATCATCAATAAATTTATTTGTTGTTTCTTTAAATGGCTTTGCATATCCTAACCATGACATTAAATTATTAAGTTCTGAGAAATCACCAACAATGGCATCAGCACCAGCTTTGATTAAACGTGCTTTTTTAATTTCATTTACGCCTTGCAAACTTTCCTCATTTGTTGCAGCACCAATTGCATATCCACCAGCTTCTTTGCCTAATGCCACTTCAACTTTACCATCACCAACAAGTAATAATTCTTCACCTTTAATATTCTTTTCTTCAAGAATCATTTTAATGACAGCTTCTTTTGAACATGCTGCCATATGTTCTGGTGCACCTTTGATTAATGTAAAGTATGAATCAACTCCTAATGTTCTTGCTTCCCTTTGCACATCTTTGTTATCTGTGCCACTAGCAAGATATAAATCAATGCCATTATTTTTTAGTTCTAATAGAAAATCAACTGCGCCCTTGATTAGATACTGTTTTGGTGAATCTAAACCTTTTTCAAGTCTATCTAATCTTACAGAAACCTGTTCCATTAAGCGTTCATTATATCTTTCTTTGTACCACCATTCATCATGATTTAAAGGATTGTTGCCTTCTTTAGTAGCTTGCTCCATCAGCCATTGCATTTGATAAACAGTTTGAATACCAGTAGATTGATCAATATAGTCATCAACTTCTCTTTGAAGTTCTAGACTAGCATCTTCAGCTTTGCCACCTGATATTTCTTCTAACATCAATGGACGCATTACCTTTTCCCATCCACAACGTAATGTTGAAAAAGTTCCATCAAAATCAAAGATTGCTGCTTTTATTTTTCCATTTACATGAGCATCTTTGTTCATTACTTCAAATTGTCTAGTCATGTTCGTAATACTCCTTGAATTTATTTAATATTTCTTCTTGACTTGCAGTACCTGTCATTCCTATTTTTTTAATTGTTACTCCAGATGCAATATTTCCATAAGCAATTGCTTCTGCCCCACTTGCACCAGCTCCATATGCACTAGCTAATGCTGATAAGAATGTATCGCCAGCACCACATATATCAATTTCACCTGTCGCTTTAATTGTTGGTGCAAGTGTTTCTCCATCATCATCACACCACAATGCGCCAAGTTCGCCTAGTGTTACAATAGCAGGACATTTGTTTTTTTCATGAAGTTGTTTTCCTATTTGAGCATAATCATCAATCGTTAAATTAAGATTGCTAATATCTTTGCCAATTATTATTGCAGCCTCAACTTCATTTGGCTTAACAATTACACCATCATAATCACTTGCATGGTCTCTGCTATCAACTATTACTTTTTTATATTTAGCCCAATAATTAATTCTCTCACGCACTCTTGCAGTTACGATGCCACATCTAACTTGATCTGATACAGCAATTACATCGCAATCCCTACAAGCATCATCAATTTGATTTATCAATCTTTCTTCATCTTCACTATTTAATGTTGAACGATTTTCAAAATCAAGACGAGGATCTTCATATACTACTTTTGAAATTCCTGTACGCATTGGTTTTAGATAACAAGTAGTTGTAAAATTATTACTTTTGATAATATGACTTGTATCAAAACCGTAATCATTCAAATATTTTTCAACAATGAATCCACGCCAGTCATTGCCGATGATTGATACTGGCGTTAATTTTCCAACTCTTAATGTATTAATGTTATTAACAACATTTCCTCCGCCACCTAATGCAAATATTTCTTTAACAATTGGAAGTGGGTGATGAGGAGTCTCTCGAGATAATTCTGATATTTTCATATCAGCATATGCATAATAGTCTAAGCATATATCACCAATTGTCACAACATGAACATTTTTTAAACTATTATTAATCTCTTCAACTCTTTGCTTGCTTAGCTTTATTTCTTTTAGCATAATTATCTGTCCTTTAAACGATCATAAATCGAAGGTATAGTATCTTCATGATGACCGTAAATATATAAGCCAGTTCCACCTTTAGAAGTTGGACGATTGATGACATTCTTTCTTGGACGATAATAATAATCAAATTTGTCTTTCGCAATATCTGATTTATAATCGCCAAGAGGAATAATATCAAAGTTAGCAGTCGTAATATTAAATGTTGGATTGCCTTGATTTCTAGCGATAGATAAAGCTTTTAAGAATACTTCAGGTCCTGTTACTGAAGAACCAATATTCATATGTACACCACCATCAAGACTTGCGACAGATGCACAGAAATACGCAAAATCAATACCCGATATTTTACCCTTAGCTTCAAAATCCATGTTAGGATGTTGGTCAATTATATCTGTACCAATTGTTATATGGTAAGTAATTGGAACACCAAGCTCATATGCTTGATAGAAAACGCAATCTTCTTTATTAGGGAATCTTTCTGGATGTTTTTTAACATAAGCATATAAGCTTTGACCATAGCCATAATTGTTTTTAGCACCTTCTTTGATGGCTTCTGTCATCCACAAACCGGTTTCTTCCCACATACCAAATGAGCCATCTTCAATAGCTGTTGGAACATGTTCTGATGTTCCACCTAGATATGCCAATTCAAAGTCATGTATGCTTCCAGCACCATTTGATGCTAAATGAGTTATATAACCATTTTTCATTAGCCAAATCAAATATCTTGATAATCCACATTTAATTACATGTGCACCATAGAAACAAGTAATAGTTTTTTTGTTGTCTCTTGCTTCTTTTAATTTTTCGATCAATGTTTCAAATTCAGGAGAAGTAAATAGATTATCATCTTGAGCTCCTGGTGTACGTAAGTTATCAATTCTTACAAGATTGTGGCGATTAACTGCACTAAATGTTTTTGTTTTAGTAAAATCAATTTTTTTAGGTGTAAACATAATTTTCTTCTCCTTTTCTATTGTCTAGGTTTTCTAGCAATACCTAATTCTTCAGCTACTTTAGCTACTTCATTAGCTACAACATCAGCTACTCGACGATCAAATGGTGAAGGAATAATATATTCTTCATTCAATTCTTCTTCACTTACTAGAGAAGCAATTGCTCTAGCAGCAGCAATTTTCATTTCTTCAACTATTTGTTTTGCTTGCACCATCAATGCGCCCTTAAATAATCCAGGGAAAACAAGTACATTGTTTACTTGATTAGGATAATCAGAACGGCCAGTTGCTACAATCCTTGCACCGCCCATTTTAGCTTCTTCTGGCATAATTTCTGGTACAGGATTAGCAAGCGCAAATATACAAGCATCTTCATTCATTGTTTCAACCATTTCTTTTGTCACAAGATTTGGGCCTGATACACCAATGAAGACATCCTTTCCTTTAATGACATCTGCCAAACTTCCTCTTTCGTGATTTTTATTTGTAATCTTTGATATTTCTCTTTGAGCTGGATTCATCCATTCTTCAGATTCTTCCAAAGCTCCTTTTCTAGCTGTTAGGATAATATCTGCTGGATGCATTTGCATTAATAATTTCGCAATCGCAATACCAGCACTACCGGCACCACAAATTACAATGTGTAAATCTTCCCACTTTTTATTAATAACTTTTAAAGCATTTATTAATGCGGCACATAAAACAATTGCTGTACCATGTTGGTCATCATGGAATACAGGAATATCCAATTCTTCTTTTAATCTTGTTTCAATTTCAAAACAACGTGGTGCTGAAATATCTTCAAGATTAATTCCGCCAAATGTTGGAGCTAAATATTTAACCGTCTTAATAATTTCTTCTGTATCTTTTGTATCCAAACAAATTGGAACAGCATCAACATTTCCAAATTCTTTAAATAATAAAGATTTGCCTTCCATTACAGGCATCGCAGCTTCAGGTCCAATATCGCCAAGCCCTAAAACAGCTGTACCATCACTAACTACGGCAATAGTGTGTGATTTGATTGTGTATTTATATGCATCTTCTTTGTTTTCATGAATCTTTCTACAAGGTTCAGCTACTCCTGGCGTATAGGCAACTGATAAATCTTCTTTGTTTTCAACTTTTACTTTTGAAACAACTTCTAATTTGCCATGATTTTCTTCATGCATCTTTAAACTCATTTGATAATAATCACTCATAACAATCCTCCTCAAGTGCTTTTATTAATACTGGCGCTATTGTATGTGCCATTTTTTCCATTCCTAATTCATTTGGATGAAGTCCATCTACTGTACATTCATAACGTCCTTGCTTTCCAAAATATGTTTCGCCATCTATGAAATATGTATTTTCATTTCTCTTTTTGGCATTTAAATATGTTTGTTTAATAATCTCTCTTCTAATCAAATCTTTTTCTCTAAAATAATAGAAATTAGGTTTACTTAATAGAATTATCGGCATACCAGGATGTAAATCTCTTACTAATCTATAAAAGGCTTCATGTGTCTTTCTCAAGTGTTCAATGGTTGGTGCATTATGATCATAATCAAGTACAAATGCTGACATATCTAAACTTGCAATATATTCGCCAATACTTGTTTCACCTTTACAAGAACCAGAGAATCCTAGATTTAGATAATCGCAATCTACTTCTCGACATAGTTTATCAACATAGCTTGCTCCTGCATGCGAACTTGCCAACCCTTGAGTTATTGAAGAGCCATAAAAGACAACTGGCTCTTCATATTTATACGGTTTGGCATTTATGATTTCACTATCTTCATCAATGCCAACACAAAGTGATAATAATTGACTATGGATTGGCAAATAAATAGTTACATCATGATATTGACCATCTAGAAAATAAGAACTCTTATATTCCAAATATTCTTTATTTGAAATGCAGTCTTCAGCCATTAAACCAGAATAATTGTTATCGATATAAACGCCAATAAAACTATTAGCTATTCCTGACATCAACAGTGATCCTTCAACTTCATTAACTTGATATTTGATATGTAGATTTTTAGAATTTGTCTTAAAACGTATTCTTGCTCCTGCTGTTTCCTTGGCTAAAAAAGTAACATTCTCATTTACTTTATCAATCATATTCAAAGGCAAACGATAATACTCATTGGCATCATTGTCAATGTGTTTTAAGCCTCTAATTTCTAATTCTCTAATATCAAAGTATTTCATTACTTCTCCAATATTTCCTTTATTTGTTTAGATACTATTTTTGCCATTTGATTCATTCCAGCATCATTTGGATGAAGTGCATCTTCTGTATATTCATAACGTGTTTCATCTCTTCCAAAGAAATCTTCACCATCGATGAAATAGACATTCTTATCGCCGTTTTCTAAAGCATTTAAATATGTCTTTCTAATGATTTCTTTTCTTTCATAATCTTCTTTTACCCATGGCAATATGTTAGGTTTAGAAATCATTATTACAGGTGTATCCTTTTGAACACTCCTAAATATCTTAAAGAATCTTTCATGGGTATCTCTTAAATGCTTCACACTTGGTGCATTGTGATCATAGTCGAATACAAATATTGACATATCTAATCCAGCAATATATTTAGCTATATTATCTTCACCTAAAGCACAACCCGAAAAACCTAAATTGCGATATTCACTATCAACAATTCTTCCAACTTGGTCAACATATGATCGACCAGAATGGCTTCCACAAAGTCCTTGAACGATTGATGATCCATAAAAGACAATTGGTTTTTTGTATTTGTATGGTCTTGGTTTATTAATCCATGCATCATCATCAATACCGATTTCCATTTCTGTAATTGAATCTCTCATTGGCAAGTAGATCATAATATCACCACTAGTCATTTCTAAATGGCCTTCATTAGCTTCCAATAAATAATATGATTCATCTTCTTCATATGTTTTAATACATGAAACATCATACTGATTATCTAAATATAAAGCTGCATAATTGTTCGCATTTACAGATAAGATGCCATTAGGAACCCTTCCTTTTACTTTATATTTGATTAATAAGTGTTTTGAATTAGTAGTAAAGCGAACTCTTCCACTTGCTGAACATCTAGCTAATGAAGAAACATTTTTACTAATTGTATCAATGACATCTAGAGGCAAACGAAAATATTCACCTTTTTCTTTATCAATATGTCCTAAACCGCTAATTTTTATTGGTTTTTCATTTATATCAATCCATTTCATAATGTACGCCCTTTACTAAATCTTTTTCTAACAAATCATTAACTTCATTTTTAAGTTTTTCAATATTTTCTTTACCATCAATAATGGCAAATTTTAGTTTTGTAACTTCTCTACTTTGTGCTTTAATCATTGGCAAGTTTCCATGCTTTTCATGCCACTTTCTAGCCCATACAATTGAATTTGAAGGTTCAAGTCCTAAAGCATAATCACCACTTGCTGTATTTTTCCATTCCATAAAATAAGGAAGCTGTTTTTTGTTAAACATAAGCTTAAAGGCAATTTCTTCTTCATCATTGACACAAGCCACAAATGTATTTCCTTCTTCATCACTAGCCAAATCATGAATGTAGATATATTCTGGTTCATTATCTTTAGGCTTGCCCATATATTCCCATTCATCTTTGTGCATAGAAGCAATTTCATTTTTCATTGTTATCTCTTTAGTTGGTAATAATACATGTGTCTTTTCATTTAAGAAAGGATAGCCCATATTAAAGTGATATAGTTGCATCTTTGTTTCATCACGGAAAGCTTCATTACTAACTTCATCAATTATTTCCACTTCATAAGATCCTAGCTTTGTTTTGATTGTCCTATGAAGAAGTAAATTTTCACCACCTAGTTCTGCTTCTCTAATATCACCACTTATTTCCATTACATAGTCATCATTAACCCAATTACCACTTGCACAAACATGTGAAGCTGGCGTTGTTCTTAAACGACCATGGAAAGGATATTCTTTGCCTTTGTCATCATAATACGTTGTGCAAATATTTTCAAAACCACAAGTGAAAAGTAGTCCTAACATCAAACTTCTTTTAGCTTCCATGCCACGCGTATCAAATTGATTGCGTCCCATTAATCCTGTTTTAGCTAGAAAATTAATATGTAGTCCCTTGTAAGTTAATTCAGAAATATCTAAACATTTATCTTCCATAACTGAAAAACGCATTAAACCATTTTTAACTTCAACGGCTTTGGCATTTCTTGCACGCCCATCATCATAAGTTACATGTCTAATGTCTGCTAATTGTTCAATACTTCCAACATGTTTTAATATATCTGTCTTATTCATATTCACCCTCATAACCATTTATTTCACCAAGCATCATCAATATTAATCTTGCATTAGCGCTAGCATTTGGAGACCATGGAACATAATATGGACAATTGTCTTCATATCTTTCTAGCATGTAGTATTCGTTGGTCATCGCATAATTAATTTGATTATCAATAATCTGTTTAGCTAAATCTTTCTCATTTAATTTTGTCCATATAATATGCCAATAAAAATCAGGGAAAGACATATACCAAATATGACGATTGCCATTAGGATAAGGCATATATCCATATAAACCGTCTTTGCATATTCCATGATTTAACATGTAACGATATACACGATAAATATCTTCCTTCTTGTCAATAACACCACTTAAAATGAATCTTCCATGATAGATTAGTGGGAAACCATCATCAATAAGAAATTGGTCATCACTAATTGGAAGTAAAGGTATTTTTAATTCATCTAAATCTTTATAACAATCTAAGAATTTTTTAAAATGACGCTTCATATCTTTTACATATTCGTCATGTTCAAACTTAATTTCTGTAGCAACATCATCGCCATATTGTTTGGCAGTCTTGCTTAATTCATTTAAAGCAAAAATATTAAAGACATCAGTGAGTGTCCAACCTTGCATACACGCTTCCCAATCATTTGAATTTTGTGGAGGGAATAAACCACCAGCTACTTTTTCACTATCTTTAACTTCTTTTCTTGTATTTACAATCCATCTATACGCTTTTAAAGCTTGTTTAATATAACGATTATAAATATCTTTATTATTTACACTTTGAACATATTTACAGAAACTATAAATAACTGATGCTGTAACTGAACCCCAATGAGCGCCAACATTTCCAACTTCGCCACTTTCTTTTTGCATAACAAAGAAATGAGTATCTAATACTTTTTCAATATATTTTCCAAAATTGCCTATCTTTGATAATGCTTCAATTGTAAATAACGCTTCAGATGGCCAGCATATAGACATCATGCCACCTTGTCTTGAAATCATGTAATCTTCACTATTAGGATAAGCAAATGTTTGAAGTAAACAAGCCACCAAATGGCGAATCATTTTATATCTATCTTTATCTTTAACAAGTACATTTGGAAGATTCAAAGATGATAATTCATTATGCCAATAATCTTGATTCTTTTTCTTTTCTTCTTCATAATCAAAATCACTTATTTCTCCTTTATCAAATGAAAGATAGATATTTTTTTCTTCATTTGCATCAAGTTCATAATCAAAATAAAGAAGGCCATTATTTGAATCAAAATGGTTATAAATATTCGTCTTAACATTTAAATATCTTTCACCATCAGTATATGTATCATTAGTTTCTTTAACTAATGATATTTCTTCTTTATCTGTTCCTATTTCACTGTTTTCATCATCATAGTTAGATGATTCATCTTTATTAACAACATTTAAATCATTGATATTTCGATATGTAGAAGGCATCTTCTTTAATACTTTTACATCTGGTTCATGTCTAACATAGCCATTTGGTGTTCCATATACTAATTCACTTTCTTTCCCAGAACGCATTAATAAAGAAACAGTATCTTTGATTTTCTTATCAGTAATATTTTTTAAAGTAATTTTAATAAAACAAGTGCTCTTCCTTACATCATTACATAAAGCTTCAATTGAGATAATTTGATTATCTATTTCATAACTAAGTCCATGTATTGGCGTACCATCTTCGCTAATAATATTCTTAACATTTTTAAAATCAAATTGTTCACTGGCTTTAGAATATAACAATTGAATAATTGAACTCTCTAAATCAAAATAATACTTTCTTCCTTCTTTATAGCCTGATCCAAGTTTAAAATCTTTTATGTTGACATCACCAAAAACAATTTTTCCTTCAACCCACAATGTAAAAATTCTCTCTGAGCCAGCAGGATGTAAATAACGTCTAATCGTTTTAGGTCTGAGCCATTTAGCCTTCTCGTTCATAAGCCCTCCTAATCAAACCAAATTCTTAAAACCTTAATTTCAAAAGGTTTAAATTCAAGTTCGATCTTATCTTTCTTAATAATCTTTCTTTTAGCTTCTAATAAATTAGTTTCACTATACGCTTTAATATGATAATCGGATTCAATATTAGTCATATTATTTTTTCCAAGAGCTTCATGAAGATGAATAATATAGCCATTATCATCAATCGCTTTTTTAATAGCATCAATTTTTATAGCGTCATTATCTTTTTTGATTAAGCATCTTAAATCTTTTGCTTTGCCGTTAATAACTTTTGTATTTTCATTTAGTAATAAGCTTTCATCAATTGTCTTTAATCTTAATTTATGCTTATGTGGCAACAGAGAATAAACAAATTCATGCTTGCCCATATCAGCTTTAGGATTTGGATATTTAGGACTATTCAATAATGAAATACCAATTGTGTTATTGATTGCTGAATAACCATATTTACAATCATTCAATAGCGATACGCCAAACGCCTTATCACTATAATCCATCCATTTATGTCCACATACTTCAAATTTGGCTTTATCCCAAGAATTATTCCATTTAGTATTTCTTTGCAAGTGACCAAATTGAATATCATAAGTTGCCTTTGAACTATTAAGATTTAATTCAAATAATGATCTTAATAAGCGATGGTCTTCATGCCAATTAGCTCTTGTCTTAAAATCAATTCTTTCATTATTTGCATATACAATTAAATCTTGAACAATTATTGATTTATTAAAGTGATATTTAAATTCAATTACTGACCTAATATTTCCTTCTTCAACTAAAGAAACATCATCTAAAGTAACATCATCATATTTATCTAAATATTCAATATCAATATCCCAAGCATCATGTTGTTTTGGCCTATTTACATATGCTCTTAAAATATTTCCCTGTCCTTTTAAAATTTCCATATTATTTTCTTTGACAACAATTGAATTTAAGAAACCTTTCTTATTCCACTTGATTGAATAGAACGGTGTATCAATTAAATGCTTATTCAAATTAACTTTAATAACTTTATTTTTATTCTCAATGCCATTATGGAATTTAATTACTGTTGGTTTAAATGGTTTTAAAGAAATATTAACTAAATAGCCACCCTTTATCTTTTGACTAGTCAACAATTTATCATCGCAAGTAAAGAAACCATTTCTTCTTTCTTTCACAAAAACGTTCTCTTTTATATCAACATCCGCAAAACGATATAAAGTATATGTATCTTTGTTCTCATTGATTAAATAATTAATATTCTTGTTCTCTAACTTATCTAATGATTCATAAACTTTTTCATATGAAAGCGTTGTATCATCATATACTTCTTTGATTGATGAACCTGGCAAATTGTCATGAAATTGATTTAATAAAACTTCTCTCCAAGCCTTATCTAAAATATCATTATTATATTTTTTACCTGACAGAGAACAAAGCACAGAATAATATTCATTTTCTAAAAGTTTAAATTCTAGTTTACGATTATATTTTTTATTTAATGCCTGCGTTGTGTAAGTTGCACGATGTAATTCAAGATATAATTCATCTTTCCAAACCGGCACTTTCTTTCCTTCGATATTTTTGTGTATCTTTTTAAATAGATTTGAAGGGTTGTCAAATTTTACTTTTGGTAGACCTGCTACTTGATTTATTACCTTTGCGTTTTTAATCATATAACGCGCAGGACCGCCTCCACCATCACCATAACCAAAGCTAATCAATAAATCGTTTGTTAAATCTTTATTTTTAAATCTATACCATGATCCATAAGCAACCATTGGTGCAAGTTCTGCACTGTAATTTGAAACTTTTCCATATCTTACAGAACGAATATTGTCATTAGGCGTATTCATAAAGTAAGTTAAAATTTTACTGCCATCAATACCTTGCCAATAGAATAAATCATTAGGCATCTCATTAGTATCATTCCAACTTATTTTAGTTGTCATGAAAGTATTAATGTCACATAATTTCATTATTTGTGGAAGGGCATAACTATATCCAAAAACATCTGGTAACCATAAATATTCACACTTCTTATTAAAATTATCTTTTATATAATTTATGCCATAAATAAACTGTCTAGCTAAACTTTCACCACTTGGTATATTACAATCAGCTTCTACCCACATGCCACCATCAACTTGCCAACGTTTCTCTTTAATCTTCTCAACGATTTGCTTGTAAAGATATGGATTATCATTTTTTATAAATTCATATAATTGAGGTTGCGATTGAATGAAAGTGAATTCTGGATTTTCTTGCATTAGCTTTAAAACAGTAGAAAAAGTTCTTTGGGTTTTTTCTCTTGTGTGCTTTAATCTCCATAACCAAGTTACATCAATATGGCTGTGTCCTGTTAAATAGATTGTTTCTTTACGATTGTTCTTTATTCTTCTTAAAGAATCTTTTAGATATTTTAAAGATTCATCAATAATCTTGTTGTCAATTAATTCTACAGATAATAAATCACTAACATTAATTGCTACATCAACAAGCTTTTCTTTAATTGTTTCATCATCAATAATATTTAAAGTATCTAAAAGACCTTTTAATAAATAATATAATTCATCACAGTTTTCATTTAATAAACCTATTTTCGCACTATGAATTGTATGTTTAATTCTTTTAACTAAACCACCACCTTCAAGTCCAGACCACAACAAGAATGTCAATTTTACTGTCTTATTAGCATACATATCAAAATAAACTTCTTGGTGATTTCCATCAACACCTTGGTATGGCTTTTCATTTACATATAATAATGATTCAAAACCATATTTATTATTAATACCTGTCTTGCCAAAATCAAAAAGACCAATTGGCATAAAGCCAACTCTTCTAGCAGGAATCTTTATTTTCTTTTCTAACCATAGATAATTGTCTCTGCCTACAAAAAAGTCACCGCATTTAATAGTCATGCCTTTGACAACTTTTTTACAGGTTCTATAAATATCATCTTTATCTAAATCACCCTTACATGCATCAAAATATTCAATATCTTTCATATTTTGATAACGATAATCTTTTAGGTAATCGATAATATTTAATAGCTTATCTTGATCTAATATTCTTTTCTTTTCCATATTTTTTGATCTGCTTTTTGTTTATCTTTTTCTTTCAGTTCTTCTATTTCTTTGTCAAATTTATCGACAAGTTCATTAATTTTTTCATTATCTTTTAAAGACATATAGGGGCATGTCTTTACACATGCTCTATGTAATAAGTTAGCTGCATAATCATCGCAATCATCATATCCACATTCTTTACAATTAGTATTTGGCAAAAGTTTAACGATTTTATTTGCGT
This sequence comes from Erysipelotrichaceae bacterium, assembly GCA_017404205.1. Classification (GTDB taxonomy): domain Bacteria; phylum Bacillota_I; class Bacilli_A; order Erysipelotrichales; family Erysipelotrichaceae; genus Colivicinus. The sequence continues at coordinate 97,496 of JAFRCV010000013.1, read as the reverse complement.
AATCATTATTTAATTCATCCATAAATTTTGATGCCGCTTTTAAAATCAAAACACTACTTAAATAAGAAATGATTAATATGAAGACTACAAGGAATAAAATTGATCCAATGATTATTAGCCAAGTTTTCATGACATGCCCCTTTTAAAGATAATTAATTATGAATAATATTAATAATTCTTAGCGTGTTTAGATGGGTTATCCCAATATGTGTTGTACCAATAGCATTCTGCACCTTGATAATCAACATGAAGTTCAGGCTTATGATACCAACCAGAAATTAATGAGCCTAATGAAACAGAAGGACATTCTTCAACCATCAATTCAGCTAATTCTTTCCAGATATCCATATATTTAGGATCTGTTAAAGGTGTATTTTGTAGATCTTCAGTTAATTGATCTCTTCTTGCATTAGCCCAATATTGTTTAATAACCATATCATGTAATGTACCAGGAGTATAACCAGTTAGTGGTGAGTTAAGAACAAAGTCCCAGTTATTATCATTAGATGCGATAAAGTTATTGAATGATGTAGATTCCATCATAACTTTGTTGTAGTTGATACCAGCGTCATCTAAGTATTTTGAAATTAGAGCCATTGTATTGCCATCTTTACTTACAAGTTGAACTGGTTCATCATCGTAACCTTGTGCTCTTGCTTCTTCTAGATACTTATTAGCAACAACAAGATTAGTTGGTCCATAATAATCAGCTTCTTTAAATACATCTAAATCATATTTATCACTAACTGTATATTTAGAACCATATTTATACATATTTGATCCATAAACAGCTGTTAATTCTTCAAAATTGATTGCAGCAGCAATTGCTTTTCTTAGTGAAGGATATTTATTAGTTATATTATTTGTACCGGCAGCATTGAAAAGAATATATAGACCAGAAGCATCAAGTCCATTAGCAACATAAACGATGTTGTTTTCTTTTAACATATCTGCATAATCTTCTGATACAAAGTTAGAAACATCATATGTATCTGATAATAGACCCATAGTTACAGATGCAGCTTCAGTGTTATACCAGAAAGTAATCGAATCTAGATATGCCATCTTTGGAGCAGCAGGTCCAGTGTGTCCTTCTTTACAAGGAACATAGTCTTCAAATCTTTCAACTTCAACACGAACGCCACCTACATAATTAACAATCTTATAAGGTCCAGTTCCGATTGCATCTTCAACTTGTGAAATAGTACCTGTTCCATATTTTTCATAGATTTCTTTTGGAAGAACAGATAACCAAGTTCTATTATTAGCAAGATAATATAATGTCTTTTCACGATATTCGCTGAATTTAATAGTCAAATACTTATCTTCGCTAACTTCATAGCTTTTAACATATGGAGTAACATAAGTTAATGCTGAACCATATCCTTTTAGGAAACGGTCTAATGAAGCTTCAATATCATAAATATCAACATCATCACCATTATGGAACTTAGCACCATCTCTTACCCATAGTTTTAAAGTAAGCATGTCATCTGAAAGTTCATATTCACATACACCAGGAGCAATATTATAATCTGCATCTCTAGTTAGGATGTTTTCCCAAACACAAGTTGCGTAATTATAGCCCCATGTACCAAGCGATACTAGATAATCAATTTGATTACATGTATGGCCAGTAACAACATTTAAGTGACCACCATATTTGCTTTCAGCGACTTCATTGCCATCTTCATTGCCATCTTCACCATTGCTTCCACCACCGCAAGCAACTAATGAAAATAACATAAGGATTGAAAGTAGAATTAGTAAAATTTTTTTCATTTTTTTATCTCCTTTTCTTATAAATATTATTTATGGTAAAACGCGTTCAGTTAATTTTCCGCGATAGCCATCTAGCGCTCTAACAAAGCCTTCAGCATATGCACAACCAGCTTGCATTCCTCTAAATTCTGAAGTAATGCGAACATTCTTGAAGAATTTATCATCATCACCACCAAGATGTTTAAAATTAGCTGACATCCAAGTTCTTTGTGATTGCATACATTCAAGCATCTTCATCTTTGTTTCAAATGTATCAGTAATATCAACATAATCAGTTGGCACAAAGCCCATTGAACAAACTGTTTCCCAATACCAAATTGAAGGTATATTTTCATATGGTGGATTTTCAGTTTCAATGTGTTTAACAGGTATCATAATTGCGATATCGTTAACGATTTTGCTGGTTAATTCATGATCTGGATTGTAATCGTGAGGGTTATGAGTGAAGATAACATCAGCTTTACAATATCTAACTAAATCAATAAATTTTAGTCTAGCTTCCTTATCTTCAAAAAACATTTCATCATCGTAACCAAGATTAATAAATTCAGCGCCAATGATAGCTGCTGATTTTTTTGATTCTTCATATCTAACAGCAGCAATTTCTTCTTTACTTAATACAGCTGAGCCACAATTGCCATTTGTTGCGCAAGCAATAAATACTTTGTGTCCTTGTTTTGCATATTTGGCAAGAGTCCCACCGCATCTGCTTTCCACATCATCAGGATGTGCACCAATAGCTAATATATTCATATTTCTAACCTACGATTCTAGTCTTACATACTTCTGAGAAGTAATGACGTGAGTCTTTCCAAACTCTTTTGCCAGTTTTACGATCTACCCAAGTTAAACCAAACAAGAATTTATAGCCCCACATCTCTTCATATGAGTCTGCATCATTCCAATAATAATAACCTTTAACAGGATAGCCAGCTCTTATAGCTCTTGAAACCATTCTTAAATGTTCTCTAATATAATCAATTCTTTCTGGGTCATGAATATCTTCTTCAGAATAATGATTATCTGTTGAACAACCGTTTTCTGTGATGAAAATATCAACACCAGGGAATTCATCAGCAATATATTGAACAATATCCAATAGTCCTGCAGGATAAGATGCCCACATTTGTCCAGGAGCTGCATAAAATGAATCGATAACTGTAGCTTTAGTGATAGTGTCTGGATTATATCCAGCAGCACGAGTAATGTAATAATTGACACCGATGAAGTCCATTGGCATAAACCATTTATCTAAGTCTTCTTGGAAATGTTCAGGCATATTATCGGCAATCTTAGGACATTCTCTTAATAATACACGTGGATATGTTCCTTTTAACATTGGTTCAGTAAATAAACCAAAATATCTTTCAATTTGTCTTTCAACTGCGCCCATATCTGCTTCATTTCTTTCAAGTGGAGTGACACCTGTTATACAGTTAACACAGCCAATCTTTCCTTTTAAATTCATTGATTTATATAATCTAACTGCTCTAAAATGCGCCAAGATAATATGATGAGAAGCTAGTAGTCCACGTTTATTGTCTTTTATGAATGGAGGGAAACCACCATGTACATAACCAGTTCCTGCTGCTACTTGTGATTCGTTGAATGTTGACCAATATTTAACTCGATCACCAAAGTTTTCAAAACATACTTTGGCATAATTTTCATACCATTCAGGGAATTCTTCTGCTTCATAGCCACCACGCTCAAATAGACATTGTGGTAAATCCCAATGAAGAATATCAACAAATGGTTCAATTCCACATTCAAGCAATTTGTTTATGACCTTGTTGTAGAATTCAATACCTTTAGGATTAACTTCGCCAACACCATCAGGTATGATTCTAGGCCAAGCAATTGACATACGATATGTATTCTGACCAGTTTTTTTCATATCTTCAATATATTCTTCATAATGGTCATAGAAGAAACAGCCATCATCTCCAAGTTCATCAGAGAATGTTGGTGGTCCATATAAATAACGTTTAGGGTCTTGATGGGGTTGTGGCTTGCCAGCATATTCTTTAGCGAAATGTTCCATTACGCTTTCGCTTTTGCCATCCCTATCAGCGGCACCTTCAGATTGGAAAGCTGAATTAGCAGTTCCAATCAAGAAATCATCAGGTAGTCTGTGTCCATAAATTTTCATTGCATATCCTCCTTATTTAATTTCACCTACCGCATATCTTGATAAATATTCACCTGCACAATTGCCAATAATCGCTAAAGCATTATTATTGTAATGGCCTCTATGAGCAGGATTAATAAAGAATTGGTCTTTAGATAAGAATTCACATACTCTTGTAAGCATTAAGAAATCTTTATCTTCTTTTACACAACGTTCTTGGGCATTTTGAATTGCGTGATCAAATTTTTCATCTTCTTTTGAAAAATAGCCAACACGAATAATGCCGAATTTTTCTATTCCTAAATCTTCCTTTAAAGCGTTTTTATAATCAACTAATCTATGAAAGTATTCTTCTTCACTTGTTTCGTATACAGCATCAGATTCTCCCTGTAACCACAAATAATAGATATGTTCGACTTCTTCTATTTCTTTTGCGGCCTTAATTGCTTCTAACATTTTTTCTTTAGCTGCTTCGTAACGTTCACTGCCTTTTTCCCATTCACAAAGCATTGAACCACCTTTAGCTACATGAGCTGTCATAATTTTTACAGGCCTAATAACTTGATATGCACGGCAAAAATCAGGAAGTATGCAGCCATTGCCATCACTTGCTCTATGCAATAAATCTTCTCCTATGTGTTCACCACATGGATGCTTTAATGGTTGGTATGTTTTTGAATTATAAAAGTATTCATAAACACCATTAAGCTCAATTTTGTCTTGTGGAAATGAATTAGCAGTTCCACGCATGTTTGATTGTCCACCAAATAAAATAACGTCCATAAATCTCCTATTTAATTTTGAAAGAATAAATCTTATAAGGATTAGCTTCAAATTTAAATGAATTGTCTTTAACTTTAAGCTTTCTTTCTTCTTTTTCCATTAAGTTAGTTTGAATGACTTCTTTAATATCAAATGCTAATTTAACATTTGTCATTCCACCGCCACCATTTGCCTCATAGAATCTAAAGATATATGCATCATCATCTTCAGCTTTTTTAACTGTTTCAAGAATAATATCTTTATTATCAACTTGAACAAACGAAGCACTCTTAATCACATCTTTCATCATCTTGTTGTTAGCTAAATAAACTTTTTCATTTAGTTCATATGCTCTATTAACAACTTCACTATTTTGCCAAGTTGAAATATGAGGATATATTGAATAAGTAAACTCATTAATCCCTCTATCAGCCTTATAATCTGGCTCCAAAGGTGAACGAAGTAATGTAAGTCTAAATGTTCCATTATATGCATCATAGCCATATTTGCAATCATTCATAATTGCTAAACCACAATCGTTTTGTGACATATCAGCCCATCGATGACCACAAGCTTCAAAACGCACTTCATCATATTCGTTGTTGTGATGAGTTGGTCTTTCGATAGCTCCAAATTGAATTTCGTAAGTTGCTTTTGATGTTGTAATATTTGGATAATAAGCAACTTTAAGCATCTTCATATCTTCATGCCAATCTACTTTTGTTTTGAAATCAATTCTTTCGATATCGCTATAAACAATAATTTCTTGGCTAATTGTTGATTTACCAAATTCTTTATCAACTTTAGCAACAGCTTTATATCCTTCATTAATGATTTCAAAGTTATTGGCCTTGACTATTCTCTTAAAGGAATTCTTATATTCTTTATTTAAATCCCACGCTGACATTCTTGCAGATGAAGGATCATCAAATAATTCAAAGATGTTGCTAGTATTTTTTAACATCTCGCGATTGTTTTCTTTCAAGATTAAGCTATCGATATTTCCATTATCATCAAATCTTAATCTAAAGAATTTATTTTCAATTGTTTTATTTCTTACCTTAACTCCACTTGTTTTATTATTACTTATAACACCATAGCCAATAGATGGGATATCGATATATTTTTCATCAACTAAATCTTTTCTTTCCCAAGATAAGAAATTATAAGCAATCTTTTCGCCATCTTTATGTTTGATGTTAGCATTTATATCTTCAATAACTTCTTTAGTTAAGGAATTAATCTTTTTAAAGAATTCTTCATATTTGTTTCTAAATTCTTCATATACTTGGCTAATGCAAGTTCCTGGAAGTGAATCGTGGAATTGCATAGGCAAGATAATCTTCCACAATTCTTTAATATCTTGTTTTGGATACTTAATACCACATGCCTTTTCTCTAATCCATGAAGCAATCTCTAATCGTCTTAAAGACAATTCTGCTTGACGATTATATTTCTTAATATCGCCATGACTTGTATATGTTCCACGATGAGCATCTAAATATAATTCATCATTCCATATTGGAAAATCATCTGCTTTTTTTGTAACATCGTTAAAGAAATCAGAAACAGTATGCATCTTAACTTTTGGCAAACCTGACATGTTTTTAAGTCTTGAATAGTTTTCAGCCATAACATAATCAGCTCCGCCACCACCATCGCCATATCCAAATGTAATATAAGCTTTATTGGTAATCTGTTTGTTTTCACTTCTTCCATAGGCCTCATCAATTCTTTCAGGATTTAAACAGCCATTATAAGAACATCTTTCTAAATATGCAGGAATCTTTGTGCCATCAATTCCTTGCCACATGAATAAGGTATGAGGAAAACGATATGTTTCATTAAATGCTGCTAATTTGTCAGTAAAGAAATATTTAATACCACTTTCTTTGATAATTTGTGGCAATGATGCACTAAAGCCAAATGAATCAGGCATAAAAAAGACATCAGAATCTTTATTAAATTTATTTAAATAATATTGTCTTCCATATAATAATTGTCTAACTATTGCTTCTCCGCCAGCTACATTGGTATCCATTTCAACATAAGCATTACCAACAACATCAATTCTTCCTTCATTAATATATTTTTTTACTTTTTTAAATAATTCAGGATAATATTCTTCTAATAATTCAAAAGCAAACGGTTGTGAGAAAGAAAAGATAAAATCAGGATATCTTTCAATCAAGGAAATAGCATTCAAGAAAGTGTTAGCCAATTTTCTAATCGTATGACGAATTTGCCATAACCAAACTAAATCAACATGACTAAAACCAGTTGCATATACTTCGCCTCTTTCAACTCTAGGAAGTTTCTTTATATTATCTTTTAATATCTTTGACGCTTCATCTATTGAAGAAATGAAATTATCATCATAAAAATCAATTTTAGATAATGACTCTAATACTGCTTGTAACATCTTTTGTCTTAAATCATCATCTCTATTCATATTTCTCAACAAACGATCAAAAGATAAATCCAGTTTGCATGTTTGTATTTTTTTTGTCGCAAAGCTTGCTGGTGTATCTAATAATTTGATAGTGTCAACCAAATTCTTTAAATCAAAGTAATATGCTTCTACTTCTTTATTTATTGAAGCTACATAAGCGTGATTAAATATATAATCTTCTTCAATCTCATCTTCATATTTTAAGAAACGATTAGATTTAAAATAATCTTTATAGTTAATATTAAGTTCTACAAGAATGTCATATTTTTTATTCGCAACAGCTTTTTCAGCCACATCAATACGTCTTCTTTCTCTTGTGACACCACTTAATACTGATTGCCCAGGATTATAATAAAAGGCTATTGAAGATTTGGCTTGGCCATTTATATAAACAAGGCCTTCACCACCAAGACTTAAATCTAAAACAATTCTTTTACCTGCCATTTGTTTAGGAATAATAAAAGATGTTTCTAAAAACAAAGCTTCATCAAAGCGACAAGTCCACTTATCACCAATTGCTATATCTTGATATTTAGAATATTTTTCGTATTTGCCATCAGCATTGAATCTTGCCTTGCACATTTTCCAATTTAAAAGTGGCATCTTCTCATCATAGATTTGTTTCTCAATTAGTGATAATTTTTCATCAATGATGTTCATCTTTGAAAATTCCATAATCAAATCCTTTCATTAAAAATCAAGTTCTTTAATGATTCTTTCTTCTCCTGTTTGAAGCAGTATCGTAAAAGTTGCGTGATATTTTTTGTTTCTGCTGAATTCCAAATCTTGTATAGATTTAGAAAATAAAGCTAAATCGTATTGATCAACATAATTACGATCAAACATCGCAACTGAACCATTGTAATCTTTGATATTGTCTACGCGACAATAAACTTTTTTATTGAAGAAATCTTTGCCATTTTCTTTAATGTCTAAGGTGATAGCATCGATAAAATAGTTAGAATTTACAATACCTGTTGTTAATCCTAAAATACCTTCTTCTTCACCTTCAATATTGATTTGAACATCAGCCATTTTACCAGTCTGTAGTTCTTCAATAGTTAATGGCATATAAGCTTCGCCTAGTAATGTTGAGAATGTTTTATATCGATTTATACACCAGGTAGAAGAAATACCATCAGGCGCATTATTAGGTCCGCCTTGTTCATGTGTATATAAATAACTATGATCAGGATCAATATTGCCGTTTTCATCTCTAACAACTACAACATCACTTGCTGCCATAATTGCATGAGCTCCATTAGGATTAAGTTTGACAAATGCATCGCCTGCTCTTACTAAAGCATAATCTTCTAAAATAGCATCTTGTCCAAGTTTATCTATGCAAATTTGTGTATATTGATCATTTAATTTATATTCCCAATTATCAAACCAATTGCCAATTGCTTTAACACCCGTATAATCGCCATATAATAATGCTTCCATAGCACATGTAGCATTTACAGTATTTGATACTCTAGCCCATGCAAGTTGTATTGATGAATAACATGCACTTCCAAAATATGTTTGGAAACCGCCAAGTTCGCCTAGTTCAACAACCCATTCTTTTAAAGAATTGTTTTCATCTAAGCAATATTGCATACGATCTAGTGTACTTGAAGAATGCTTATATGGTAAGCCACGATAAATAGTTCCGACATTTAGTGGCACATGACAAGTTTGAGCTGTACATTTTGTTACACAGCTTGTTTGAATATCTGTTGGAGTTGTCCATAAAATAGTACCCATTTGATACATATAGTCAACAACAATGTTTCTTAATTTACGACTTTCTTCAGATACATCATCAATACCGTTTTGTCTTATTAATAGTCCAGATAATTTCGCACCATTATTTTTGCCAATTGCGCCTTCATAAAGTTTCTTATCTACATCATTTATTTCGCCCATGAAAGCACAACGTTTTAAACTTCCACCTTCAACTACACCAGCTAATAAACCGATGTTTTTATTATTACTGCCATTTATTATGACATCACCATATGTTTCACAATCTCTAACATTACCGTTCTTGTTATATCCAACAATACCACCAAAATTGAATTTATTATCAAATTCAATTGCTTTATCAAATGACATTTTAACAATGTTGTTTCTTAATTCGCCTTCATTGTATGCCACAACACCGCCAACATTTGCACCATCTTTTAAACCATTAAGATTCACAATAGCTTGTCCATCACATCTATTTAAAATGCCTTTGTTGTTGGCAACAAATATAGAAAGATTTTTAGTATTTTCGTTTGTTATTATCTTTACATCTTTTAAGAATAATTTATCTATTACACCTTCATTATAAGCAATAAATGATAAGTCTTCATTATTGTTATCTTCAATTATGAAGTTAGAAATAATGTGTTCATTGGCAGTAATAGTACCAGTAAACGGACTGTTCTTACTTCCAATTGGTGTCCACTTATAGCCTTGCAAATCAATATCGGCAACAATTTCAAATGTTCCATCTAAATGATCTTTAATATTTTCTAGGCCTTTTATTGTACTAATCTTATATACGCCATCAACAGGTGTTAATTCATCTTTGTAGATAGTTGGATGATAAACTAAATCATCTTGTCCATATATACGACAAGGCAAAAGCACAATCATCAAACTAAGTATTAAAAACACTAATGCTTTTTTCATGCTTTTACCTCCTTTTTAATGAATATTTTTCTAATAAAGAAAGTTATTAAGGCTAATACAACAATAATAATTCCTATTACCAATACATAGTTTGTTTTTGCCATTGGCTTATAAAGGTCTCCCTTTGTGACTATATATTCATTACCTTTTTTTGAATAATTGTATTTTCCAATTAACATCTTCGTTAACAAATCACCATTAGAATTAACGCCAATCTTAGCATCTTCAGATAAACCATCAGAAACAAGGTTAACAATAGATTCTTCATCTATTAACATGTTTTTGTTATTGCCTTCATTATCATAGATGTACATATTGCCGCCCATCTTAACAATACTAGAATAATATGATTCGCCATCATAATCAGCACTGGCGATATATAATCCACCAACACCTTCGCTTGCGCTATTGTTAGAAATATTACTATCGAATATTTGAAAATCATCATCAACATAGATGCCACCAGCTGATAACGCTTTATTATTTTGAACATCAATATTATTAAAGAATGATTTTGAGCCTCTCATACAATATATGCCACCACCATATTCAAGAGCTTCATTATTTTTGATTTTTAAATTTGAAACTAAACCATAGCCAAGTGTGCCAACATATATGCCACCGCCATTATTTGCCTTATTATTTTCAATTGTTCCATCATTTAAATATATTTTTCCTGTACCACCAATAAACACACCGCCACCATCTGGTGCTTCATTGTCGGCAATATAAGCATTATTTAAAGTTAAACATGTTTTTTGGAATGGAATATCTATTCCTTGAGCTTGAACGCCACCACCAGATGTATTAGCTTTATTGTTTATAATTGTTGCGTTATTGATAGTTGCATAAGCTTTTCTAATCCAAATGCCGCCACCATAAACAGCTTCATTTTCTTCAATATCAGCATCATTTAAAAGCATAGTTCCTTGTGTAAATATCGCAATAGCACCACCACCAGAAGTCTTTGATTTATTATATTTAAATGTTCCCGAATTAACTTCTAAATATGTATCAACTGCTTCGGCATAAATAGCACCACCATCCCAAACAGTTACATTATTTAAGAAAATTGTTCCATCAACTAATCCTTTTGAAGCTGTATATAAATAAACGGCACCACCATCTTGGTTTGATTCATTATTTCTAAATGCTCCGCCTAATAAATTAACTGTTGAAAACTCTCTTGCGTAAACAGCACCACCGCATTTATATGAAACATTGTTAGTGAAAAGTCCACCATACATATTAAATGTTCCATGTCCTTCAAGATATAAAGCACCACCATGTTCAATAGAATTATTGTTACTTATAACGCCACCATATAGATTAAATGTTGTGCCCTTCAAAGCGCCATTTACAGTATCATCCATTAATCTTATACAAGAATTGCCGCCACCAGTAATCATTCCAGCTTTATAGTCACTTGTTAAATCACCGCTTTCTTTACAATCATAAATTGAAAGTGTTGCATTCATGTTTAAGATAACAACTTCACTATTTGCCTTTGTTTGTCTAATTGTATGTCCATTTAAACAGATAGAAACATCATTATCACCCGTGATATATTGAACTTCTGTTAATTTAATATCATCAGTTAGATAATATTTGCCACTGACAGTAGGCAAAGTGTCATTGCTATACCATGGTGTAAAGTCATCTAATTCACATTCTCCATTAGCAAAAACCTTATTTGAAGTCACAAATAAACAGACGATAATTAATATCGCTATGCAACTAATAAGTTTTTTAACATTGTTTAACATAAAATAAAGACCTCTGTTTAGAGGTCTTCGATATCTATGTAGTTTGCGAATCCCTCTAAAACTTTGCTAGCCCCTATACCGGATTCGCTGTCTAGCTAGACACCACGTCTATTTGTCTATATTATATAAATTTAATTTATTATTGTAAATGAAAATACCATAATTTAAATAATAAAAATATATTAAAAATCATATTCTTTTACAACTTCACTAACACCATTTTGAAGTAATACTGTAAAGGTTACATGATAGGTATTGTTTTCATTAAAATTAAGGTCAATAATTGATCTTGTTAGTAATGCCAAATCATATTCTTTGACAAAACTCCTATCAAACATGGCAACCGTATCATTATAGTCTTTGATGTTATCAACACGACAATAAACTTTTTTATTGAAGAAATCATTGCCATTTTCTTTTATATCAACAATAACTGCATCAATATAATAGTTAGAAACAATAATGCCTGTAGTTAATCCATAAATGCCATCAAGATCATCAATAATATCAACACTTACTTCATCCATTTTGCCTTCAGCTAGTTCTTTAATTGTTATTGGTAAGAAATATTGACTTGCCAAAGAAGCAAATGTTCTTTTACGATTTAGTGACCAAGATGATATAACACTAGAATCACTATTTGGACCACCTTGTTCATGTGTATAAAAATAACTAGAATCAGGATTAATCTTGCCATTTGCATTTCTTACAACAACTGCATCAGTTGCTGCCATAACCGCATGAGCACCATCATCTCCTAGTCTAATAAATGCATCGCCAGCTTTCACTAAAGCATAATCTTCATAAATAGCATCGCTTCCTAATAAATCAAAACATTTGCTTGTATTTTGATCATTTATTTTATTAGTCCATAAATCACTCCAATTTCCAACAGGAATAGTTCCTACCAAATCTGGGCGAAGTAATGCTTCCATGGCACATGTAGCATTTACAGTATTTGATACTCTAGCCCATGCAAGCTGTATTGATGAATAACATGCACTTCCAAAATATGTTTGGAAACCACCAAAATCACCCAAATCAACAACCCATTCTTTTAAAGAATTGTTTTCATCTAAGCAATATTGCATACGATCTAATGTACTTGAAGAATGCTTATATGGTAAGCCACGATAAATCTTTCCAACTTCAAGAGCTGTTTGACAGTTTTTATCAGTACACAATGCAACACATTTTGTATCAATGTTTGTTGAAGTTGTCCATCTAATAGAACCCATTTGATACATATAATCAACAACAATGTTTCTCAAACGCCTTTCTTCGCTACTGATATTTTGTTGATTGTTGACAGTTAATAATTCTGCTTTAGATTCATTGTTTTCAATTGACAATGCATAATTCTTTTGTGGTAAAAGAACAACGATTAGACAAACAATTATCAAGCTTAGTATTTTATTTATTCTTTTCATATTTTAATTGCCTCCTTTATTCATTGTTCCTAGTCTTTAGTATAATCAACGGCCTTATCGCCATAAGTTACGAGCTTTTTACATAGTTCAGCAAGATTATTTCCGCCATCCCATTTGTTTGCAGCATAGGCATATGGAGAATACGTTAAAGTCATTGAACCTTCATTATCACTAAAACTGATGGAGTAATCGTTACCTAATTCTGTCGCCTTTAGACCAACAATCTTAATCGAATATCTTCCTTCACTTTCTTTGTATAACTCTGTAATTGCTTTTGCAGGACTACAGCCAACTTCTACTTCTTGTAAATCGAGTTCGCTATTTGTATATATGTAGAACTTCATTGAAACTTCAGATCCTACAACTAAGGTAAATTTTACATCGGTAACTTTTCCACCTAAATCACCAACAACACTCTTTGTATTAGTTGGCTTATTTGCATCAGCTACTTCAGTAGTTACAGAAATTGCGTTCGCTAAATTGTTAATGTCAATAGAATATGTTCCATCATTCCAAGCACGTCCATTGAAATATTGTTGAGCAGCAGCACCATAATTCAATGTAGCCTTACATAAATTAATTAGTTTTTCATCTGTGCTATTTAGTATTTGACTCTCACAATATTTCTTCACCGAATATTCAATTGTATCAACTAAATTATTCTTATAATAAACATCGATATTGATTGGATCAGCCATTTGGAAGGCAAATATTCCTTCAACATTTATATCAACATTTTTATTATTAACATCTACAATATGTTTTTCATTTAAGAATGTATATTCAATTCTATAATCTTCAGGATTTTCATTTAATTCAAGTTCAACAGTAGCATTGATATTATCACTAATTGTAAGTGAACCATTTGCGTTCTTTATGCCTGGTGTCTTGCTTAATACTGTATCATTGTCAAAATATTTAACATAATAATTATCATCTTCTGAATAAATATTTTTAGTAACATTTTTACCTTCAACAAGAATATAATTATGTTCATTGTCGATTGTTCCATTAGTATTTACATAAAGTATTGCATCATCAGCAAGATTGTTGACAATTATCTTTGGCAATAAATTGTTGTTTGTTCTTAAGAAGATGTTGGCAGTTTTATTGGCCGAATTTGTATTATTTGTGATTATAGTCTTTCCTTTAATTGTGAATGTTGGATTACCAATAACACTTACAGCAGACTTGTATGCAGTATATTTATTAGTGTTCCTATTATCAGTAATATTTACATCTTCTAATGTTACATTTGCGTTTCCTGTCGCATAAATAACAGTAGCATTGTTTCCAGCGTTTTCATTATTAGTGAATATTGAATCGCTAATCATTAATTTACCAGAAGATAGCGCAATTACACCGCCAACTGCTGTATCAGAATTTAATACTTTATTGTTTATAAATTTTGATTTATTGATATTTAAATCTACTTCAGCTCCAGCAAAAATATTTATTGCTGATCCTCTATTGCCAGCTTTGTTTCCATCAAATAGCGTATTGTTAATATTAATGGTTCCTGCTTTATTAGATTCTGTTACATTTCTAATAGATATAGCACCACCAGCACCATATGTTGAATCGTTTCCTAAACTATTACCAGAAATGTTATTAATAAAAGCACAAGAGTCAATAGTTAATGTTGAATCTCCGCTCCAATAAATAGCTCCTGGAATCTTTTCTTCATTATTTGATCTAACATTGGAATTATTCATAAAACAGATTCCATATAATTTAACATTTGGATACTCTCCTGAACTTCCATTAGCAATCAAAACGGCACCTTCAGCACCGGTGGCATTAGAATTATGAAAACCAGCATTTGATGTCAAGAAGCCATCCTCATCAAATGTTGCCTTACAGTTAGTAAATATCAGTGGATCAGCCCATTTACCATTAACAGAAATCATTGCTCCATCAAATGATGCGTTTTCTGCTTTATATATTGAGTGACCATTCAAATCAATTGTTACTTTTCTAAAGAAATTTTGTCTTTGTGTTAAATAAACATCACAAGTCAAATAATAATATTTATTGTAATAGTCGTTATGATTCATAATTGTACTACTTGGTAAAGCATCGCTTCTTGTCCAAGCAATCCATTCAACATTATCATCAATACCCATATTAAAGTCACCATGGATATGATTTTGTTCCCATTTGGCATAATATGTTTTGTTTCCAGTTTCTGTATTTGCGATTGTTTCAATCGGCTCGCCATTAAATTCTTCATTATCATACCAGCCCAAGAATATATAATCATCTTTTGTAATGTCACTTGGAAGAATTATTTCTTGCCCAAAATTATAGCCATCTATTTTTCCTTCATTAATAGTTCCACCATCACAATAATAAGTAATTGTATAATCAAAGTATTTTGTAATTATGTATTCATTTCCAACAACTTGTGAATTATATTTTCCAACTAATACTTTTGATAAATCTTCATCTTCAATTTGTAAACCAATTTTTGCTTTTGAGCCAAAACCAAGTGCTGTACCATTTACTATACTATTAGTTTTAATATACATATTTGGATGAAGACCAGTATTTCCATATACAAACATATTGCCATCCATCTTTATAATCGATGAATAATATGATTCACCATCATAATCAGCACTATCGATAAATATTCCTCCAGCACCATTTGTCGCAATATTATTAGTAACATTTATATTAGACATCTTAAAATCATCATTAATATAAATGGCTCCACCATTTACAGCTTTATTGCCGACAAGGCTTAAATTATTAATCTCACTTCTTGTGCCTCTTGGTGCACAAATGCCTCCACCTATGCCTATTGCTTCATTATTCTTGATATTAAGATTTGAGAATATGCCATAGCCAAGTGTGCTTAGATATATAGCACCACCATCTGTGGCTTTATTATTTTCTAATATTCCTTTATTTAAATATACAACTGATGTTCCACCGATATAGATAGCTCCTCCTTTATCTGATTGGTTATTTGCGATATAACCATCATTTAAAGTTAAACAACTTGTCTGCATTGGAATATCAATGCCTTCAGCTTGAATTGCACCACCAGAAACAGTTGCAATGTTTCCAGTAATATTACAATTATTGATAGTTGCATAAGCTTTTCTAATTCTAATGCCACCTCCATAAACTGCCTTGTTATCAATAATGTCAGCATTTTCAATTGTCATTGTGGCATGTGTAAATAAAGCTATCGCTCCACCACTATTTGATCTTGATTCATTGTCTTTGAATGTAGCAGATTTTATATGTAATGTAGTATCTGCTGAATCAGCATAAATAGCGCCACCAAAACGATGTGCCGAATTGTTTAAGAAAGAAACATTTTCAATATAACAATCACTTAACCCAGTTAGATGAAATGCACCACCACTATCACTAACCCTGTTGCCAATTAAGGCACCGCCATACAAATTTACTTTTGAATCATTATTAGCATATATAGCACCACCATTTTTGTTGGCATAATTGTTGTTAAGTTGACCACCATACATATTAAATGTGCCATGTCCTTCAAGGCAAATGGCTCCACCGTTTTCTGAACTTGCTGTGGTGTTGTCACATATTATTCCATCATAAAGATTAAATACTGTTCCTTTATTGTTAACGACTTCATCTTTAAGTCTAATAGCTGAATTTTTGCCACCAGATATAACACCGGCAACATAGTCATTATTAACTTGTTCGCTTGCACAAGAATCAAATATTGATAAAGAAGAGCCATTTCGAATAGTTATAACTTCACTATTATCTTTTGTTTGGGTAATATTGTGACCATGTAAATCAATAAAAATATTATTGTTGATGTTGTGAACATCTGTTAATGTGACATCCTGTGTTAAAAAATAATTTCCTGTACTTGTTGGAAGTGAATCAGCTTTATTCCAAGCGACAAAATAATAATCTCCAATTTTATGTCCAATTAATAATTGTCCATTTTCTTGACGATAACCAACTGCATTATTAGAGTCAACAAATACATTAGAGATATCGTTGCTATTTGTAAGTGTTCCTAAAACTGTGTCATTAGTTCTAGTAGAACTAAATAGATACAATAATGCATCGTTATCTAAATCTTTAGTAGCTTCAAAAGTAGATTGATTTGCCAACATGACATCTGTCCCACCGCCATTAACACTTGCGCTATTGCCATATACTTTTGGATTACCACCAATATAGAAATTAGCATTGCCGGAGCTCACATAAAAAGCTCCACCTCTTGGTGCAGAGTTATTAGTTATAGTTCCACCATATAAGTATAAAGAGTTTCCATCTCTTACTTGATATACACCACCAGCTGCTCCAGTAGCTGTATTATTTTGAATTGTGCCACCATTTATAATTAAGCTGCCACCATAATTGGTATCAATTTCAACAACTGTTGAGTCTTTCCCTGTATTATTTTGAATTGTGCCACCATTTATTGTAATAGTTGCATTTGATTTATAAACATAGAAAACAGCACCGTTTCCTGTACTATTGAAATTTTGAATTGCGCCACCATTTATCGTTACACTAGAATCTGCTGTTTCGATTCTATCAAACATTCCATAAAAGTTTCCACCGGCTAATTGACTGCCATCAATAATTCCATCATTCAAAACAAAATGTGTTGGTACACCGCCCACTTGCCACAATACTGAGTGGTTAACATTATAAACAGGAACAACTTTTCCATCATGATTTTCAGAATTATCAGTAATTGTTAATGTTGTGTTTCGGCCGCCTAGTCTAAACATGTAACTATTTGATGAGCCATATAAAGTGTGGCCATTAAGGTCGATTGTACAATTGACATCAGCTGTTCCAAAATTAACAAGCCCATTTAAAGTAATATCATCAACAAGTTTATAATTCGCACTTCTATTAGTGACGATTTCAGAACTTGTTGATATTTCTTCCCACACATCTTCTACAAGCACTTGTTTCATACAAACATTAAGAAAAAATGTTGTACATAGTAACAATGACCAAATAAATAAAATTACTTTCTTCATAGGAACTCCCAATAAAAGATTTAATAATTATCTTCTTGAAGGAACTATTTATTATATTTATAGTGCCTCCATAAAAATGTAGGCCCCTATTCCGGAATCACTGTCCTACCAGCTCTTGCGAGTCAGTTTATTAAATATATTATATCATTCATTGTTTTTGTTTTAATAGATATTCCAATAATTTCTCACATCCTAAATAGATATCTTCATAAGCTTTATTAAAGTCTAGTGTCCACCAAGGATCAGCTACATCTTTGTCAATGCCTGCATAACTTAAAAGCTTTGTAACTTTTTTTAATTCTTCATCATCAAATCGATAAGCAAGATTTCTTATATTGTTTTCATCCATTGCGATTATATAGTCGTAATAATCAAAATCATCTTTTATGATTCTTCTTGCTTTTCTTGATTCATATGGAATACCATTTTTATCTAAAACATTTCTTGCGCCATAATGAATATCATTGCCTATTTCTTCATTACTTGTTGCACATGATGCAATCTCAAATAAATCACTATTATGTGTTTTATTAACAAGATATTTCATAATATATTCAGCCATCGGACTTCGACATATGTTACCGTGGCAAACGAATAGTACTTTTATCATTAGCTTTTTCCTCGATTTTCCTTGATTTATAAAGGGTTGTACAACAGATTTACAACACGTATTTTTGCAAATATTGGCAAATATCAGCATGTTTTTGCCGGCAAAAGGTGCAAATCCCATTCACGTGCACCTCAGGTTTTGAACACATGGCATGCAGTCATTATATTGCCTGCACCGAAGATAATCTTTCCATCTCGTTCTGCGCATCCTCAAAATTCACATGCGTATATATATTAAGCTAACACTTATATCAGCATGTCCCATAATGTACTGAAGTGTCTTAGGATTCATTCCTGACTTTGCCATCTTACTACAGAAGTATGTCTGCATACACGTGGAGTAACACAGGGCATCTGCACTTTATAGATGTTGTTATACTTCTCTCTAATATGCTGCATATACTTCTCCCAATGAAGAGCAACCATAGGCATATCATTCTTATCTAGACATAAGAATCCAACTATGCCATCAACCATAGGCTAAACTTTCGGATTAGCTCTAGTAGCAATAATATTCTTAAAACACTCTGCAACTTCCTTGACCATTGGAACAAGCCTAGTTCATCTTTCAGTTTTAGGCTTTTCTATGATGCACTCCATATTACTCGATCTCTGAAGCTGTCTCTCAATATTGATTCTCATTTTCTTAAAATCAATATCCTTTATAGTGAGGCCACAGAATTCAGAGATTCTAAGTCCTGTATTAAACAGTATGTAAATAGCATCATAATATCTGCAAAAATGTGCATCCTCCTTAATAAATTTTAATACGTCCCTTTCCTGCTTTCTTGTGATAGCCTCTCTAGTAACACTATCATTAACAACCACAGAACTCAGTTCAAATGCAAATAGACTCTTTCGTATCAGATCATCATTAAGAGCCATTTCAAATGCCAGGCTCAGTACTCCTCTTGTGGAATGAATCGAACTGTATCCTCTGCCATCTTTCTTCTGGAGCTTGATCAACCACGCCTTAGCATCAGAGGTTTTCACCTTATCAATTCGGATCCTTCCGAAAGGTTCTTTCTTTAATACATTAATTACCGTTTTATATCCAGTAACCGTTGTCTGCCGAACCCCTGTTTTAAGACTGACATATTTCTCCACCAGCTGGATAACTGTTAGATTCCCACCATTAGGCACAACCTGATTAAAAAAATCCTGTTCAATCTGTTTTTCCTTCTCTCTTAGAGACAAATCTCTTGGTTTTCCTTTGGAGATAGGATCATTCTTATCTAAATGTCAGTTGCAAACATAGCTTGTCCTGCCATTAATGTCTTGATACTTAAATCTGTATCTTCCATCTGCTTTCTGAATCTCTCCATTCCTTTCCTATGATTATTGAATTACTTTCCAACTCCCATCTCTTTTTGTGCCTATACGTTCTATCTTGCTCTTCTTCTGCAGACTAGTAAAAGCTCCTCTATCGTTCTTTTGGTTACTCCCACTTCTGAAGCCAATTCTTCTGCATTCTGATGCGCGTTTTCTATTAATAAACTTAATACTGCTTTTTCTGTTTTATTCATACCGACATTTTTTTGTCGCATTTATTTCGTTTATTATTCTAAACTATGCTGTTTGCTTGACTCGATATTATACTCAGCTTCTCTAGCATATTCTAAAGAAATATCTCGAAGAACATCAGCATATCTTGCATATCCTTTAGATTCTACAATCCGAGATCGTTCCTCATAATCTGCTGCCATTTCCATCTCCGGCTTCCCTTCTGGATCAACAAAATGTACTCCTCTTTGATTAATAACGCCAAGATAATATCCTCTACGTAGTTCATTGTTTTCAGGCTTATTCAGTTCCTCAATAATTGTTATTTCCGGAAGCTTATCTTCATTCAATTTTGCAAATGACAATCCTGATCCTACCGTATGCATCGTTACCGCATACCTATCGTTTGCTTCACTCCATCCTTTGACATAGTCCATCCACTTTTTGAATTCTTCTTTATTGAATACTCCATTCCAATCAACACCTGGAGTTATACTATAGTTAAACAGAATTTTAAAGAGGCGATCGCTAAGCCCTTTGTTTAGTTCTACTTCATGCTTTTCCTCTGATTGCTTTTTATAGTACAGTTCCACCAGGCTGCAAAAATAGTCGGGATCCAGACTGAGTCTTGTATTCAAAGCACGAGGTTGTGTCTCGGAGTAATCACCAATCACTGGCAGATAAATAAACTCGATATCACTTCGTGCATTCAAATCGATACATTCTTGGTTCTGGAACCAACTAATAATTTTTTGAACAGCATAGTTATCTAAAGTCTCACTGCCAACGGACTCCTCTGTCCCTGCAAGCTTAAGTAAATTATAAATATACTCAACACTGATTGTTGAGCGGAAATCAGAACGTCCGACAATATTAGTTGCCGTTACATACCGTTTACAGTCAATCAGCTTGTCTGCAATCAGTTTTAATTCCGCTGCCTCATTGTCTCTACACAAAAATGGCATACGCGCGCATTCCCAGTACGCGGAAACGTTGGATAACAATTTTTCAATTACATTCAGCATTTCCATAGAGAACGTAATACCTGTTAATATCTGGAGAATAAATTTCTCGTCCATGCTGCATAAAGATGTATCTAGTAAACTATCAGCGCTATTTTTTAATACAAATGCGCTAATACAAGATATTGCAAACTCTTCTGATATCTTCCCTAAATAACAAGAATTAATCAAACTAGATAATTCATCCACCGAAAGAGATTGGCCCAGTTTACCGGCAACATCATGTACATTTTTCACAGAATATCCAAATTGCTCAGTCTCTTCGATACCAAAAAGTTCAAAAATATCCCTTATAGCTGTTGCTTTCTCATGCTCTGTTCGCTCCCATATAGTTGCATAATCGCCGCTTCCAAATAAATATCTATTTCCATAATACAATTCTCTATACTTAAGTCTCTTATCAGTCGGCTCTATATTTTCTATAAGACGATTAATTCGATCTAATTGTCTATAAACAGCCATCTTCTCCGTAGGCTTAATAAAAAGCAGTCGTTCTCGCAATTTAGCCCAAAGAGTAAAAGCGAATTCCTGTGTGTACGATTCCAAACTCTTTTCCAAACAATCTAAGTATGAAGACAAGGTCTGCTCATTCATGTATTCAATTTGGTCAACCAAGTCTAACTGTTTTTCTATCTCATCACGTACTGTTTCAACAGCTAGTTCCAATAAATATGAATAGCATTCGCGTACCTCTTTATTTGTAACATTTACTTTCTCCGGTATAATCAATGACAAATATCGTGGTCTTGGGTTACCAAAAGTGGAAGTTGTGTTATTTGGCAACAGTTTTTTCAGTGCTTTCCAGAAAATTTCCAAATTATCATTTTTTAGGCTCTTTAATGCGTTTTTCCTTTTTTCTAGATCTGCTAACGTCTGGGGATACCACGGCAACAAAATGGAAACTATCGAATTAATCGGAGTATTCGCCCAATTTGTCCTTTCATAAGGCAACGCTTCTAATAGCCCAAGCGTACATATAGATTTAATAAGATAATCCGGAGACCATGCTAAAATTTCTAATGACCATAACAACTCGGAAATATAATTATTTGACCCGAATAATTCACTATTCTTTTTCGGAAAAAGCCAAAGGATTTCCTGCTTATTGTTCAAAACATGCCATTCAATTCTATCTAGAAACTCTTCTGGGGCTAATTGTGCCAAATCTTGCAAACAATCCCTTAAACTCGCCCAAGTGGTCCATTTCGCATTTTTCAACAAGTCTCTCACTAAACAAATCATGTACAAATTCACTTTGTTACGATTACAATTGGGCAAATTCATTAAGTTCTCTTTTAACCAGCAAATACTTTTTACCAAACTATTACGCAGCTCATGAGAGTTATCGTATTCACTTGTAGAAGAAATATAATATGGAGTTTTGCTCACCACTCGTTTGCTGTTTTGAGACAAAACATGCTTTGCCACTTCAAATAAGCGGTTAATGAAATCATCAAAAATCAATTTTTTACATTGGTTCAACAATTCCTCCTTATGCATCACCTTCCAACTTCCATTAACCAGTTGAAGGTAATCTGAATTCTGTAAAAGCATGTTCCTAGCCTTTGATTCGAACTCCGAATAATCCATTCCTGATATCTTCTCAACAGCTTTGCAGTCATATGTATTATCTTCTCTCCATGCCCCTATGATGGCGATGGTTGGTATAAACAAATCAATTCCCGTAAGTGGTTCAGGCATAACCTGTGAAGTTATTCTAGCAGTAAACAATTCTTGTATAGTTTTATCTATATTATTCCTATCAATTGATGCCGCTGTTTGATTGCATCTTCCTGCATATTCAACAAGTCTTGACCAAACTAACAACGCATCCAAAGATGAATTACATTTAACGAGTGAAGATGATAACGCACGGTTGACGCTTTCTTCGCAATCCACATCAAACAATAACAATATAAATGCTTTACAAAAACGCCATATTTCTTCATCTGATGAATCACTTTTTTTTGCCAACGCCACACATTCCTTTATTGCATCTAGCATCTTTCCATATTCAGTACTAGAAAACACAGGAGTTTGGACTCTCTCTATAAATTCCTGTTCGTCAACCGATTCAATAGCCTGTGCATGTAAAAACCTTAATGAACGTAATGCAGAATTAGAAATCTGTGCGGTTACCAAGGCAATTTTGTCATTTTCTTTATCAAATGCAACTTTATTAAAATCATTCCATGCTGCAGAAATCACCTTTTGAAAAGTGGAATCATTCGCTGTCGCAGTAATACTGTGTTTCACCTGACATAACAGCTTTCCTTCATTTTGGTTTCGAAAAGTAAAAACAACCAAATCATCTACATCATATCCTAAATGTTTTGCTTGAAAACAGACCCTTATGGTTGGTTCATTCATTGCAGGACAGAATCCATCAACTAACAATGACAACAAAAACATTGCTTGAATCTGCTGTTCGAAATTTACTCCACCACCGCCTGTAGCAAAGGCATTACTTATTTTGCTAATCGTATTTTTAGCCATCTTCTATTCTCACTTTCACTCATTTTGATGATTATATGGAAGCTTTCTTTTTAATATACTTTCTTCATCTGCGATTTTTAAATCTTTTTATTACAGGCAAGTTTTATTATCTTTTAACAATTGATTTAATCTCATTCGGTATTTTATATCAAGCTTTATTGTATCTATTTTTTCTATATCCCTCTAACATTTCATCTGCTTTCACTATATACGCATACTCAAGCGGATGTATTTTTCGCATTATACCCAATCCTCTGAATTCATCCTGAGTAACCTTTTTATTAACATAATCATCGTATTCTTCTATTACTTCATATGGTTTTTCTGTAAGTAAACATACCGCCATATATATTACATACGCCGCTCTATATGAAACTATAGGCATAGAATATTCTTCAGCAAATATATGTCCAGAAACTGCCCGAGTTCCATTCTTATATACTTCATAATCGTCCTTATTAATTTTACCATTTGCAGCTAATACTATAGCAGCTTTCATTGTATCTAATAACGATTCCTTATATGAAATATCAAGTCCACGGTAATTAATCTCAGATTCTGCAATTCTTTTATATGTATTTAATGTATTTTCAAAACTACTCATCTTTTCTAAAAGAGTACATATGTCATAAAACTGCTTCATAACTTCCATATCTTTGCCTGTACGAAGCTGTATTCCAGTAGTATATGGTGCAAACGCTGTAAACTTATCTCCCAATAAACAATCTACAGAAGGCATCTTAACCTTCTGATTCTCTCCTTCTGTTAGTAACAATTCATTTGATATATCTCGAGTAACAACCTCTTCATAATTATCTTTTTCAAAAAGCACATCAAGAAGAATGTAAAATTCATCTTTCATAACCGGAGACCAGTAAGTAAACTTATAGTGTCTCTTTACAATGCTGTTCTTACCCTTTCTAATATCTTCTTCCTGATTTAAAAACGGAAATATTTTCGCTGCTTCTGCAATATATCTGCTTATATCTGTATCCGGAGCAACAACAATATCTATATCTGTGGATAACCTCATCGGATGATCTAACAGAAGAAGCATGCTAGAACCACCTTTAAAAATGAAATCAAGGCCTACAACTGATAACGCCTCCAATAATCCTAATGCATAAAGTGAACGCTCTATAAGCTGAGGATCTCTTCTACTCATTTGCTGTAATTCTTTTATATGGGTTTCTTCGAACGTTTCTCTTTTTATCATACACCTATATCCTCCGGCTTTATATCCGTATATTCTTTAATCACATTTCTAAGCTTTTCCAGTGCCCCACGTCTATTTGCATATCTCTTCAACGCACTATATTCAATAACATATTTTCCAAATGCATCTTCATAAATATTTGCATATTCGCTTTCTGATATCATTGATATCATAAGTTTGTCAGTCACTATATCTACAAGTATTTTTTCTAGCCTGGTATTCCAAAAACAAGTCTTGCCTTTAAGACTTTCTGTTGGCAGCTTATTTATAACTATCATATCCTCAATTCTATACCTGTAAAAATCATCTATGTTTGGATTCACCATCAGATTTCCAGAATATTTAGCTCTCAATGTTGAAAAGGCATATTCTTCAAGACCATCTTCTACAGAAACAAACACTGTATTATGTGCTATCTGATGATTAATGAATTTATTAAGCTGTATTATCTCAAATATCCGGAAATCCATATATGGATGCTCTTTAGCTAAACACTCTGCTATCTTCATAGATAATTCAGAATAATCATATGTATAACATTTCTTTCCATCAGCTTTCTTATACTTATTTCTTCCTATCCTGATAATAAACCCTTCTTTTATTAGTTTTTCTATAGTATGATTTAGTATATTTGCAGATGTAGTTTTACCACTTTCTTCTATAATTCCATTAATATACGATCGATCAAATACTTCCGCTTCAGGTATTCTATTTAAATATACTTCTACATCCATATGACATTCTCCTCATTATGATATTACGGCAGTATATCCTTTTTACTGCCAATATATCCTCTTTCATAATATACATAACCTAATGCATTGTCAACAAATAAATTTGATTATTTTTCAAAAAAAAGTAACATTCACCTGCATTTTCTTTATACCGATATATGTTACTCACATAGGTCTGGACTCATAATTTAGCATTCTACTTTTCCAAAAGGTGCAAACGAGATGCAAATCATTGTCTCCCCATCCCACACCGTCCTCTCCATTATGGGTCGTTTCCGGCCCCTCTGCTTTGCGATCTTTAATGACCGTCGCTATCATGTTTTGAATGTCTCTGTTCTTGAAAGCGCAGGCAAGAATACGGCACATTTCCTGCTCTGAAAAGTCGTAAGACTCGGGGAAGTATTTCACCACGATCCCGCCCAGAATGAACTTCTGATGATCCTGCTCCTTTCTCGTCTTAGTCCTTTCCTCTCTGCGGATCTGGTTGAGTCGGGCCTTGGCCTGCCTCACTTGCTCCTCTGCCTGCATCTCTCTTGCTGTTTTTTCTTTCTGCTCCATAACGGATCTCCTTTCATGTATGCGCCCTAGTTGGCAATTTAGGTATAAAAAAGGTATCGATACAATAAATATCGATACCACCTTAATGCGGTCAGTGTATGTATAGTTTACTAGACTACTTGTTTTCACCCTCTAAATCTTTTACAAAACAAGGCCTATCTCCTCGTCCAACGAATCTACCAAAATGACACTCTTGTACTATTCTTTTATACTCCTCTATTGTGATTGGTTCATATACAAAGAAATCATCTAATTCAACGCATTCTATAACTACTTCGTTTTCTTCTCCAGCCGCCATATCTACCTTTTCCTTAAGTTTATAAAACAATAGATCATTGTTCTCTCTATTCTTTCTTAATTCTTTGAATTCTTCCTTATACTCTACCTCAGCTGAAGTCACAATTGAATGCCAAGATCTAATCTTGTTTAATTCCTCTTCTCCAGGATAAATCACATATTGCTTTACCATGCGAAAAGCGCCTCCTGAAGTATTCATAAACACCACTTCAAGCTGTCCCTGCGGTAACATCTTTATGCTTTCTTCTCGTAAACTGTTAAAAACCGCACCTCTTTTCCGCTCAACAAACATAAAATCAAGGCTTTCCTTGCTATCTCCCAGTATATTAATCCTTGTTGATGACGGTTTTCCTACAAAAACGTTCTCATTATCGTGTACCATGCCTACACCAGTACACACTATATTAATTGCGACAGCAGAAGAAATATTCTCCACATCCATTCTTAATCTAAATCTGGACGAAAGTGAATACTCGTTTGTCGGTGGTGTATAAAACAATCTTGGTTTCTCAACTACAAACCTGGGATTTGAAAAAGTAAGAATCGGCTGAATAGCCAGTTCACGTTCTTTTCTCATTTCACTCAATTGCTCACTACTCATTTTAAGCAATTTACCATTTTGCCGTAGCGACACTATTACGGTTACTACAGAAATAGCAGCAAGAATAAATGATAATATACATAACGTAACATTTACCCATAGGCTTATTTCATTAAAAGTCATAATCTGTACCTCTTTCGTTTTGTCTCCTCGCAAGATTCCTCTGCATATGAGCGCCTTCTCTATTTAAATCTAACCTGGAAATTTATAGTGATAAAAAACTTATCTCCTTCTTTTGTTACATAACCCCAATTGGACTGGTATGGAAAGTGTGCAAAAATGAACAAAGTCATATCCTTCGTAATACATTCCCTGTACTATTTCTGCGATTGTTTGCTCAACCTCTCCTATACTTCCAAATTGGAGCAGGTTAAACAATCCCATTAGCGGTGCCGGAAGTCCCATGGAAGTAGTGATATCAGACTTGAAATGGTTTATCTGCTTTGCTATTGCCAGAAATAAATCCTTTTCGGTTTTATCCGAATAACATTCCATGATCTGGGAGACTATTCTTCCCTTTTTATCTATAGTGGTCATCCTTCCCGTCATAATATCCATGACACCAAACAATAATCCCAAAAGGGGATCATGCCCCAAAGAAAGCAATCTATGATAGTAAGCAAATAGACCATCGACTATATACTTGTATCGCGGTTATCTTGAGCATCATAAGGCACCTTACTAACGCTTGAATTTGCAAGGATGCTCATTTCCTGTTCTAGATATTTTTTATCAAAATAATCCCTAACATAATTAGCCAGAACTCCACCCTTCAATCCTTCTGGCGTCTTTTGCGGAATCCCTATCATCAATATATCAGTTACTGCAGCCAGTAATCCGGCGGCTGCAGAGATTGCAATATCATTTCTATCTAAACGATGAATTTGATTATACTCTTCGTTTAATTGCTTAATAGCGATTTTGTTTTGCTCTATTTCCTCCGCAGAAATAGCTCTTCAAGAGAAACTTGATTTCCAACGCTTGCTTCAGATTCCTTGCACAAACTCTCCCATGTTGGAAGAACCATTACCCTTTTTGCTTCTGGCGGCAATGCTAATGATTGTCTGTCAGGAAGGCTTACGCCAAGCATCTTAAGAATATCTTCACTTCTTTGAATGTGACTATCAATTTCGCTTGTATTAGGAAACGAGATGAAGACCAGTTCCTTTTCCTGATGCTTGAGCACATTATTTATTTGTTGTTCAATATCTGAATACTTATACTTGCTCATCCATTTCTTCCTTGCAGATTTGTATTTGTCTAACCATTTTTTTGTTAAGTTCTATCAGGTATTCCTGGCGCTCTTTCGATAGATTTGCCTCTTCCGTTAGCTCTTTCATCATCGCATCGTGCTTCGCTAATGCATCCTTATACAGAGCTTCTTTGATAGCCAATTCTTCTTTTGCCTTTTTGATATCCTTCTTGTCTATCTGATCAACTATGACACCTGTCACAACTGACGCGCCAACCGCCGTCACAATAGTGGTTTGGACATTGGGGTCGGATAATGTTTTACTAAGGGCTTTCCCGCATTCAGCCACCAGTTTTGATAGCGTTTGATAATTTATGCTTAGCATTTCCCCTCCAAAACTAAAGATGTGATTCCTAAATCGCTTTGTAAATCCTTAATTGCTTGTTGCAACAGAATATTAAGGCTTTGAAGATAGTCAATTCGTTCTCTATCAGCATTTGTCTCATCCTGTAGAGCCTTTATTATTGTATCATCTTTTGTAACGCAACCTGATAAAGTCTTTCTTTTTCCTGCCTTAATTGTTTATTCTTGAGTTGTGAGGCTATACCGACACCCCAGCCGCAAGAAGCACTACCGGAGCGGCCAACACAAAGATGCCTGCTACCATTCCACCGCCAACTAATGCCCCAGCTGCCGCTAATCCTGGAGTTATTCCAGCAGCAGAAAGCCCCACAGTTCCAAGTCCGTATAGAGTGGCAAAAGAACCAACTCCTCCTATTCCTGCGCCAAGTGCACCTGCTAACACCTCTGGTATTGCGCTCTCTCTTATAGTGCGAGTTTTGTCATTAAGTGCGTTCGAAGCTTCATTCACAACATTAACCACTTGCTGTAATGCTTCGACACTTTGGAAGTTCATGTCTTCTTTGTTTTTCACATAGGTGTCCTCTTGCATGTTTTTCTTTCTCCTACACCTTTCTTCGCTTCCTCCTCCGTAGGGAAGCGCCTGCTTTCCCTAAGCTTTATCCCTCCGACTGTATCCGTAAACTGTAAGGTGTAGAATCCGCCGGAATACTTTAAGACCTTGGCTTCTTTAATCCATTTCACAGATGAGACGATATAGACGGTATCACCGGGCTTATATTTTCCTGCCATAATACCACCTCTGATGTGCTTTGCTCGAACGCATTATAGCATTTCCTCCGTTACTTTTCATTCTGTTTTCTTCAATAACCGTACATATCATGCTGAACCATAGCTGTATAATAACTATCTATCGTTGCCGGGGCATTGAATATCACGGCTTTCAAATACTGTTTGATATTCTTGATTTCCTTCAGCTTGGCATTTTCTTTGAAGCAATCAATGATGTACTGCACATGGCCGTAGTCAACATTCAAGAATCTTTCTTTAACCACAGAATGCGGATACTTGTTGCTTGCAATCTGAATGGTATCACCGTTAGACATAACCGTTTCCACCATGATTTCTATAATTTCATCAATGAATTTCAGATCATACGGATAAGATATCTTAAGCGATTCAAAGTCCAGATTGGTTTGAATCTGATATTTCCAATAATCATAATTATTGTGTTTAATATTTCTCTTCTCATCCTTTCTCATCTCATCTGAGTTTTCCACATTTTCACACTCATAAGAGAAGGGAAATAGGGATGAGATAAGATTAGATGAGTCTTTTATATCATCCGTATTTAATTCTTTTTTATTTTCTTGAATAGTATTTAATTGTATTGGATTATCCGATATCGGTTTCTCCGTTATCGGATTATCCGTGATTGGATTTTCCAATATCGGATAATCCAATTGCGGTTCTTCATAAATCGTGTATGCTGTTTGACTAAATGTGCCCTGTGAGGCTCTGGTCTGTTCTCTAACAACATAGCCGGCTTTTTCAAGTTCCAGTACGGCGGTTCTTACAGCATCAACGCTCTCCTTATTTATCTTCGCTAAACCCTTGAGCGAATAACCCCACTCATCCGAAAGAGATAGCATCTGCGATAATAATCCTTTTGCTTTCAAGGATATATTTTTGTTTTTAAGATGGTGATTTGACATCACAGTATAATCTTTTGTCTTTTCTACTCTGAATACTGCCATTTCCGCTTCCTCCTTCCTTTTGGCAACAAAAAAGGATGCTCCTTTACGAAACATCCTCAATCAGCAAACATTCTGTTTTTTCTTAATCACTTCAAAGTATTTCAACGCATCCATAATGGCTTCTTCCTTTTCTGGCGGGCATTGTGTTTGGATGTAATGCTCATTACTAGAAATATTATAGTTCGGTCGCATCGGAAGACCACATTTATGCTTAACCTGAGTGATATAAAGTGTAGTCACCTTCATATCGTGATTATCTAGACAATACTGCTTAATTGCTCCATAAGTGGCTAAATTTCGCATTTCCGGTCCTGTTGTGGATAGTTCATCCACAGCAACCTCAACATCAATATATTTACTGTGATTTTTGGTGGGAAAGAGCGACAACCGTCTCGACGTGTTTCATATAAATAAAACTGAAAGGCTATTTGCAATATGAAAGATAACTCACCACAATGCTCTTATTATATTTAAACTGCACTAATCCTTTTTACAGAGGCGCTTCCTCAAAGTACTTATATGGATCCATGAGATATTGTGGCATGTAGTATTTGTAATCAGATTTGATTCTCTGTGCTATCTTTCGTTTTGTTAAGGTCTTTCCATTTGCGGGAATCGTATACTTTCTAATTCGACCAAAATTAATCGGCAACAGCAAACTGCCATTTATTATGACCGCTCTCCTAAAATAAAGGAAGCATCCTTTCTGATATTTCATTCTATCATTTGTCTTGTCTGTCAAAATAAACGCATCAACTCGAAAATCATCATATGTGCACTGAAACAGACATTTACCCCTTATAACCGAAAACATAGATACCTTTTTTTCGTTAATGAATACATCGATATCGTCGAAATCGATTCGTTCCAAACAGGTAATTGCATCAAACGACATACAATATAAAGCCGCATCATTTCTTTCATAATCATTTATTGACCCAGAATTAATTGTTGCAAATGAGAGTGCCACTTTAACATCTTCCGTAAAATCGAGTAACGGACTATACGACTTTGAATGTTGCGCAAACGCACAGAAAGCGTAATCGACATCATCCTTTCCGAAAACTTCTTTGTATTTTGATAATAAATTTGCATTGATGTATAGATTTTTCAGCTTAGTTGAATTAACCACACCAAATCCACTTCCAATTGAAATCCCTCTATACATTGTAGGTATTAGTCCATATCCAGAATTAGAAACACCTCTGTAAATCTGCTTTCCGCTAGCTATATTATTCATTACCAGTTCATCATCAATTAGTGTTGATATTCTTCTCGTTATATGACAATTAACACAAAATATCACCAACATAGCAGCTGTATCTAGAAACAACAGAAAATCGTCTTCTTTCTTAATTATGGCCTCTATTTCCGTCTTATCTAAAACTGAATATTGCAACAAAGATAGCGCCACTTTCAACACGTCTATCGTAGGCTTATTCTCAGTTAGCTCTTCAAAGTCTATCTCCCTTAGCATTTGTAGATTCGTTTTAAAAGCCCTCCAAGCATCCGTGTATAAACTATAATTATGTATTAACACTTGCTTCTTTTCATTTTCCATAGAACGCTTATATACACTTCTAACATCTGGATGCTTTTTAAGTTTCTCATTTAAATTTGATAAAAGTTCCATTATTTTTTCCATAGTCACTACCGTTAACCCTTTCAACATTTATTTTTCAGACTTGAAAAAAAGTATCCATACTACTGTAATGAACAAGCTAATTATAACGTATAATTACCATAATCGCTTTTTCAAAATCATTATGACTTACATTTAAATTGCTTCTGATTTTATATTGTTAAAATCAACAATCGGAAAACAGAGAGGCCATCTGCAGTTTGATCTCTTTGTAATATGCTTCATGAAGAAGCTCTATTTTGTTGTAAAACTGTTGTAAATTTTGGATTTCAGCTTCATAAAGCGTTGCAAACCGCTATTTTTCAAGGCATTTCGTTCTTACTCCAAGGATTATCATGATAAACAAATAATAATTTGATTATATGCTATTTATCTTATAATATCTAAATTTGTATTTATTTACTTATTTATTAAAAGACATAAGTTAAACTAGGAAGCAATAAGTTTTAAAAATCTTGCTTCATTCATTTGCTCATTTGTTAAGTATTTTCCATCATAAAAAAGCGCATAAGTTGTAATTGGCGTAGGTGCCTTTTGAGCTTCTTCTTTGTTTTCTATATGAATTGCTTTAAAGGCAATATCGTGTTCTTTTGCGCATTGTTCAATAATTGGTACATATTTTCCATTAAATGGACATTGATTTGTATAGTAAAGAACATAGCCTTTTTCATTAACATGAGGATGTTTAGCATATTCTTTGAATTTTGGTTTTCTAGCATCATTAGAAAATGGTAAGCACCAAAGTTGAATTCCATTGTCTGATTCATCACATACAAAAAAGCCCTTATGTGCCAAATACTTTTGATCAGCCAAAAATGGTTTTTTCTTTGCAGAACTTAAAATACAAAGTCCTATCTTCCCTTTTTCTTTGCTGTCCTTGATACAAATATCTAAAAGATCATTTGAATATCCATGGCCCTTAAATGAACCAGATACCCATAAACAATCAATATACATAAATCCTTTTCCATCAATTGGATTCCATGCGTTCTCTACTGGAATATATTCTATAAAGCACTTGCCTCTTTCAACACTTTTCAAAAATACAAGACCATCATCAAATCGATCTAAAAGCCATGCTTTTTTTGATGAAACTTGTATGTCTTTATTGTTAGATATAGCGCAACAAATATGTTCTTCTTCAATATTCTCTTTTGCTACTTTTATATATTCCATGTGTTTTGTCTCCTTTTCAAATGAAGTGAAATCAATTAATTATAATCATTCCACTTCTTTAGCACATGTCATGACAGCTTTTTCAAATTCGCCGCCCATTACTCCACAACCATGCGAATCATAATAACGTGAATTTCTTAATAAAATCGCAATTATATTATTCTTTGGATCAACCCAGAAATGACAGCCATAAGCACCAGACCAACCAAAGCTTCCTTCATCAAGCCTTGTGTGTGTATTAGAAACAACTCTTACGCCTAGCCCCCAAAATTCTCTTCCCTTATAGCCCATTCTATCGATATAGCGTCTTGTCATTAAAGGAAATAAATCAGGATTAGATATTCTTATGCCATCAATTTCGCCTTTGCCTAACAATAATCTTGTGAATTTATAATAATCATCAAGAGATCCAGCCATTGAACAACCAGGGCATGTAAAATCAATAGGAAATGATTCAAATGTATGTTTGCCCATATCAACAGT
This sequence comes from Erysipelotrichaceae bacterium, assembly GCA_017404205.1. Classification (GTDB taxonomy): domain Bacteria; phylum Bacillota_I; class Bacilli_A; order Erysipelotrichales; family Erysipelotrichaceae; genus Colivicinus. The sequence goes on along the minus strand of JAFRCV010000013.1, from coordinate 63,860 downwards.
TACTGATCCTAAACCACCAGATGTTCTATCATGCATTGAAATCATTCTGCCCCATTGTTCATCAGTGGGTTTGAATGTTACATCTTTAATATTTAATGGTTTCCATATTTTTTCTTTTATAAATTCTTCGTAAGTCATTCCTGATTTTTGTTCAAGAATTACCGCAAAAGCACTAAATGCTGCATAACCACTATATGAAGCTCCAGTTCCTGGTTCATACGACAATGGACAATTATTAGCACAATATTTTACATATGATTCAAGTGTTTCATAAGCACTTAGAGGAACTGAATCATGATTTAAATTGCCGATTTCATCAGATACCATAAAGCCACTACTATTTGATAGTAGCATCCACATCTTAATTGAATTTTTTGCAATATGGTCTTTTACAACTTTACCATTTTCAATTCTTCCAACATATAAATCTTTAAAATATGGCAAGTAATCCGAAACATCATCTTCCATCTTATACCAGCCGTTTTCTAGACCAATCAAAAAAGCTATACCGCTAAATGGTTTAGTCATTGAAGCCAATCGATAAAGCGTTTGATCGTTTATTTCTTCTTTTGTATAAACATTCTTATAACCAAAATGTTTCTTATATACTATTTCATCATTTTGAGCTACTAATACTGATGCACCCGCAATCTTGTTGTGTAATAAATAATCATTAAATCTATCATCTAATGTCTTATTCAATAATTCTTTATCTAATATCTTCATACAACCACCTCATATTAATTATATTAGCACTTAATTTATAAATAAGATAAAGAAAAGGATATGTTCCCATATCCTTGTGTTGTGTTTAATTATTTTCTTAAACCTAACTTCTTAACAAGTTCTCTATATCTATTAACATCACTGTTCTTTAGATATTCCAAGAAACTTCTTCTTTTACCAACCATCATTAATAGACCTCTATTTGAATGGAAATCTTTAGGATTTTTCTTCATATGTTCAGTAAGACGGTTAATTTGTTCTGTTAATACAGCAACTTGTACTTCTGGTGAACCAGTATCACCTTCTTTAAGAGCATAATCCTTAATAATGGCTTGCTTTTCTTCTTTTGTAAGCATGTTTTTTCTCCTTTTTCTTTTTAGATTGAAGCCGGGTATAAAAGCGGAGACTTTTTAAACTCAGCAACAATGCTTATTTATAATATCAATTTAATAAAACCTTTTCAATACTTTTAGCCCATAAAATCTATTAAAATACTGTTTAATATTTCTCTATTAATGCATATACAATGGCCATCTTTAATAATCAAATCATTTTCATGCTTATTAATCGCATCTTTATACTCTTCTAAAAAATCTATTTTGTATCTTTCTTTAAATAATCTTAAATCAAGTCCATATATCGTTCTTAAAGACATCATGATATTTTCAAATGCTTCTTCTGAATTAGTCAATTCTTCTATTTCGACAATATCTTTTTCATTTATATAACTTAAAACATCTTTAGGATTTGTATAGCGATGATGCTTGTATTTGCCAACAGCACCGCAAGATACTCCTTCATAGTCATCATAATTCCAATATCCTAAGTTATGCTTTGATTCATATCCTTCTTTAGCAAAATTAGCAATCTCATAATGAACATAATTATTCTTTATTAAAATATTTTCAATATACTCATACATATCGGCTTCTGTTTCTTCATCTAATGAAGAATAATTTAATTTATCAAAGATAGTTCCCTTTTCAATTGTCAATGAATATAAAGAAAGATGAGGAACATTTAAACTTAAAACATCATCTATGGTTTTCTTTAAATCATCCATAGTCTGTGTTGGAAGGGAGTAAATAATATCTAAAGATATATTGTTGATATTGTGCTTTCTCAATAATTCAATACAGTTTTTAACATCTAAAAAGTTATGTTTACGATTCATTAATTTTAATAGACGATCATTACTTGACTGAAGTCCAATAGATATACGATTAACACCATATTCTTTTAAGATAATTATCTTTTCTTCGTCAATTGTTTCAGGATTTACCTCAATTGTATATTCTTGAACATTATTAGAAAAAGGTTTGACAATGCTTAATAATTCTTCTAATTGTTTATTATTTAAACAACTTGGTGTCCCACCACCAATATATATAGTTTCATATTCAGTATTCTTATTTTCTAAATCTTTCTTAATTCTCTTTAGCCATCTATCGACAAGTTTTTCATTATATAAAACATGACAAAAATCACAATATGAACATATAGTCTTACAAAAAGGTACATGAATATATAGATGTTTTATAAAACTATCCATATAAAAAGTATATAACGATTTGTCATCTACTTGTTTGAATTTTAGTTAATTAAAAAATAATAAACGGCTAAGCAACTATCAAAAACATCATTAACTTACAAGAAGAAAAGACTGGATACAAGTTGAACTTGCAAAAATGTTGAATATTTTTCGCAGAGCATATTCCCATTATGAAAATGGCGCAAGACAAATTCCTATTGATATTCTAATTGCTCTATCTAATATCTATAATTTAAGTGTTGATTTTATTCTTAGGCTAGCAAGAAATAGATTTAGAAAATAAATTTCATATTAATGATTCTTACATTTAAAAGTAGCCTTCAAATTGAATCTACTTTCGATAAATCTTATATAAAATTGCTAATTCTTATCATCATCAATAGCTAATACAGCCATGAAGGCTTCTTGTGGTATTTCTACACTACCTACAGCTTTCATACGTTTCTTACCTTCTTTTTGTTTCTCTAAAAGTTTCTTCTTTCTTGAAACATCGCCACCATAACATTTAGCTAAAACATCTTTTCTTAATGATTTAATATTTGTTCTTGCGATTACTTTATTGCCAATAGCAGCTTGAATAGGTATTTCAAATTGTTGTTTTGGTAACAACTCTTTTAATTTTACCGTTATTTTGTGTCCTCGATCATAAGCGAAGTCTTTATGAACAATAATACTTAAGGCATCAATTACTTCACCATTTAATAAAATATCCATCTTCACAAGTGCTGATTTACGATAACCTATTAATTCATAATCTAAAGAAGCATATCCTCTAGAAACAGATTTTAATTTATCAAAATATTCAAAAATAATTTCACTAAGTGGCATCTCATATATAAGCTGATTACGGTTATCATCTAGATACAACATGTCTTTATAGATGCCTCTTTTATTTTGTGATAACTCCATAACAGCACCAATGAATTCATTTGGAACCATAATACTAGCTTTTACATACGGTTCTTCAATATAGTCAATTAAAGTATTATCAGGCATCATACTTGGATTATCAATATAAATTTCTGATTTATCAGTCAATGTTACCTTATAGACAACTGATGGTGCTGTCGCAATTAGATTTAGTCCATATTCTCTTTCTAGTCTTTCTTGAATAACTTCCATGTGTAAAAGACCTAAAAAACCAAGTCTAAAACCAAAGCCTAAAGCTTTTGAAGATTCAGCTTCAAAGGTTAAACTTGAATCATTTAATTGTAATTTCTCTAAAGCATCTCTTAAATCATTATATTTATTGTTATCGGTTGGATACATGCCACAATAAACCATCGGATTCATTTTGCGATATCCAGGTAATGGCGTATCACATGGGTTATTAACAAGCGTTATCGTATCACCAATAAAGACATCTTTTATAGATTTGATTGATGCACAAATATAGCCTACTTCACCAGCTACTAATTTATCTCTTTTAACTTCATTTGGTGTTTTAACACCAAGTTCAGTTACTTCATATTCAATGTTTGAATGTAATAATTTTAAATGATCGCCAACCTTAACTTCACCATCTTTTATACAAACAAAAACAACTACACCTCGATAAGAATCATAATATGAATCAAATACCAATGCTTTTAATGGCTTGTTCAAATCACCTTTTGGTGCAGGTAAATATTTAACGATGCCTTCTAAAACATCTTCAACATTCAAACCACTTTTAGCACTGATACATGGAGCGTTTGAACAATCAAGACCAATAACATCTTCAATCTCTTTTTTTGTTCTTTCTATATCAGCACTAGGCAGATCAATCTTATTGATAACTGGAAGTATATCTAAATCATTATCCAAAGCTAAATAAGTATTAGCTAATGTTTGAGCTTCAATTCCTTGTGATGCATCAACGACAAGTATCGCTCCATCACATGCAGCTAAAGACCTAGAAACTTCATAAGAAAAATCGACATGTCCTGGTGTATCAATTAAATGGAATATATAATCTTCGCCATCTTTTGCGTGATATTTTATCTGTACAACATTGAGCTTGATTGTGATACCTCTTTCCTGTTCGAGGTCTAAGGAATCAAGAATTTGAGAAGTAGTCATTTCTCTTTTTGATACCGTATTGGTCAATTCTAAAATGCGATCAGCTAATGTTGATTTTCCATGGTCAATATGGGCAATAATTGAAAAATTTCTTATTCTATCTTTCTTCATATTCATCTTTAAAATATTCGTTTATTAGATTCTTGCCTGTGCCATTAAAGAAGCTTTTGGCATCCATTGTATTTTTGCCTTCAGGTTTTATCTCAAAAACTTTAATAAAGCCATCTTTACAATCAATTCTTAAATAATTGTTTTCAAGTCCTATAAATTTGCTTGGACTAGTATTCGCCTTTAATTCATAATCTACTTTTATAAATTTATATTTTTTATCTTTTAAAATACCATAAGCACCAGGATCATCTAATAGGCCTCTAATATGGTTATATACATCAATTGTCTTATTGTTAAAAGATATAAATTCATCTTCTTTTTTTAAATTATAGGCAAATGAGACTTCGTCTTTATTTTGGACGATTCTTTTAAAATTGCCATTGAAAAAATCAGGCAAAAATTCTAAGAGGCAGTTTAATGCTAAATCACTTAATTTATTAAACAATGTCGAATTTGTGTCATATCTATCAATATCTATCTCTTTTTTATATAAAATATCTCCCTCATCCATTCCTTTAGACATATAGATAATAGAGATGCCTGTTTTATCTTCACCATTGATAATTGACCATTGGATAGGCGCACCACCACGATATTTTGGAAGCAGTGATCCATGTGTATTAATAGCTTTATATTTAGGATATTCAATTAATTCTATAGGCACAAATTGTCCATAGGCACAGGTAATAATAAGATCTGGTTCAAGATTTAAAATATCTTCATAATCTTCTTTTATTTTATGAGGTGTAAAAACTTTTAAACCATGACTTAAAGCGACTTCCTTAACAGGAGATGCTGTCATTATTCTTTTTCTTCCAACTGGTTTATCTTCTTGAGAAACTACGCCTACAATATTGTAACCATTTAAAATAAGTCCGTTTAGAACATTGGCTGCAAATTTTGGAGTGCCCATAAAAACTATTCTTTCATTCATACTTTAAAATTATAACATGGCAAAACCTTAAAGATATTACTTCCTACCGATATAAATTGCATTTTTAGGCCGTTCATTGTAAAATAATTAAGCGTTATGATAAGGAGGATTTATGGCAAATATTAAGTCACAAAAGAAGAGAGCCCTAACAAATGCTAAAAAGAATCTTATTAATGTTGCTAACAAATCAAGATTAAAAACTGCTCTTAAAAAAGTTGATAAAGCTGTTGAAGCTAATGATAAAGATGCAGCAGTTAAAGCATTCAATGAAGCTAATTCACTTCTTGATAAAGCTGTAACTGATGGTTTAAAACATAAAAACTATGCAGCTAGACAAAAAGCTCGTTTAGCTAAAAAAGTTGCTGGTCTTGCATAATAAAGCCTATATGGCTTTTTTATTTTAAATTAAAAGAAAGCAGATGCTTTCTTTTAATTTTTTATCTTTTCTTTTTCAGTTATTTTATCTTCTATCTTTCTAATATTTCTTTCCATTATAGTTGCATAATAAAATATTTCATCATTTTGTTTAATAATATTCTTTTGATTAATAAAGACACATATTATAACTATACCTGTCCCTAAAACTAGAAGTCCACACCTCGACACTATATCACTAATATATTGAGTTGCATAATAGTATTCACCAAGTAATCTTCCATTGGATGAAATTGAACTAGCCCTAAACAAAATCACAAGACCGCTTATTATTAATATTGCTCCACAAACTATTCCAATATAGCTTGAAAGCATAGATGTTTCCTTTTTCATTTTCTTACTCCTTTTTATAAAAACATAAAACTACACATAAGGAGCAGTCAAATAAAAATCAGTCTTTATTAGACTGATTATTTTAAATTAATCTTCAACATTATGGAACACTTCTTGAACATCATCAACTTCATCTAATAATGTTAATAATCTATTCCACATTTCTTTATCATGTTCATCTTCAAGTTTTACATATTCTTGAGGAAGCATCTTAATTGCACAAACTGAATACTCACAATCAGGAATTAGTGCATCAATAGCTTCTTGTGCTTTATGTAAATCACTTGGTGTAACATAAACAGTCATTTCGCCATCTTCGACTTCGATATCATTGACATCTACATCAGCTTCGATTAATGTTTCTAACATTTTATCTTCATCATCATATTTAAATGATAATACACCAAGATTATCATAATTGAATGATACAGAACCTTTTACGCCCATCTTACAATGAGATTTGTTAAAACATTGGTTCATGGCTGCCACAGTTCTATTTGAATTATCAGTTAAACAATCAATAATTATTGTTGCACTGCCTGGTCCAAAGCCTTCATATCTTAATGAATCATAAGATTCATTTGAACCACCTTTAGCTTTTTCAATCGCTCTTTTGATAACATCAGCTGGAACTTGGTTAGCTTTAGCTTCTTTTATCTTTGAACGTAAAGTTAGATTCATGTCGGGGTCAGGAACACCACTCTTGGCAGCGATATATATTTCCTTGCCGTATCTTGAATAAACTTTTGATTTCATTGCAGCTGTTTTAGCCATTGCTGCAGCTCTTACTTCATGTGCTCTTCCCATAATTTACCCCTTCGTTATTATATAATTTTTAAGCTTTTCGATAAACGCCTTATTGTTAGATACAAATTTATTAGGTATAAATTCTTTTAGTTCTTTAACCTTTTCATTAAAGTCATCATTTTCTAACATTTCTAGTATATAACCTTTTTTAGTATATGCATCAGCAATTTGTAATTGATGATCATTTTGATGTTCACCATATTTATAAAGTCTTGGTACTGCCAATACTTTTTTGCCTTTGGAAATAGAAGTAATAATTGTTCCAACTCCAGCATGGCAAATTACATAATCTGCTTTATCAATCATTTTGTCAAATTCATCTTTATTTAGATATTGAACTAATTTGAATTTCTTTGAATCATAGTCTGTAAAACCGCTTTGAACAATTATTTCATCATCGATGTTACTATTTTCTATATAATCCAAAAGTCTTTTAAAAGGTTTATCTTGTGTTCCTAAACTAACAAATATCATTAGAAAATAGTCCCCCAATATTCTGCTTTTGGATACACTTCTAATAGCTCAGGCCATTGAACAATAAATTTATCTACATAGTTATAAACCATGTGACCTGATGCTGTACCATTAGTTATGTTAGCCATAGTTTCAATCCAAATTGTTTTTTTCTTAAATAGATGTGCTATTCGAATCATTGGAACAGCAGTATGTGTTCCAGTTGAAATAACATAATCTGGCCTATATTTAATAAAGATAAAAAAGGATTTAATGATATTAAAAGCAAATATAAATAGATATGGCAATAAATGAGCCTTTGTGCCATATATTAAATATTTAACATTTTGGTATTTATCTTTAAGAAATTTTGTCGTATCTGTTTTTTCAGAAACTAATAAATAATCTACTTCATCAAAAAGACTTCTAAGCGCAAGAAGTTCTTCTAAATGTCCACCACCACTTGAAATAAACAATACTTTTTTTCTCATAAAAAATAGGGATGTTTCCATCCCTATTATAGCATTATTGATTAAGTGTTTGTTTGACTAGCGATAGCACTTCTTCTTCTGAATTACATGAAATGGCCCTATTAGCTAATTCTTCCATTTCCTTTTTAGAAAGACCTCTTATTATTTTTCTAGTTTTAAGAATTGAAGTTGCTGACATTGAGAATTCATCAAGACCTAAACCAAGTAGTATTGGTACAGCATTTATATCTCCTGCCATTTCTCCACACATGCCTACCCATTTGCCGTTAGAATGAGCACCATCAATAGTCATCTTTACTAATCTTAAAATAGAAGGATTTAAAGGTTGATACAAATAAGAAACTTTTTCTGACATTCTATCTGCCGCCATTGAATATTGGATTAAATCATTTGTTCCAATCGAGAAGAAATCGGCATATTTTGCGAATTCATCAGCCAATATTGCTGCAGCAGGTATTTCGACCATCATACCAACTTCAATTTTATCAGCAACTTTTACACCTTCGCTTATAAGCTTTTCTTTTTCTTCTTCAAAGACTTTTTTAGCATCTAAGAATTCATTAACAGTCGCAATCATCGGAAACATAATACATAATTTTCCATAAACAGATGCTCTAATTAATGCTCTTAATTGAGTTCTAAATACATCTTTGCGATCTAAACAAAATCTAATGGCACGATATCCTAAAAATGGATTCATTTCTTCTGGGAATGTAAAATAATTGAGTTTCTTATCGCCACCAATATCAAGTGTTCTAACAACAACTTTTTTGCCATTCATTCCCTCAAGAACTTCTTTATACGCTTCAAATTGTTCTTCTTCTGAAGGGAAATCGTTTTCGCTATTCATATAAAGGAATTCAGATCTTAAAAGTCCCACTCCTTCACCACCATTATTAATTACGCCGACAACATCTTTAGGACCGCCAATATTACCAGCTAATTCAACTTGAATGCCATCGATCGTAATTGTCTTTTCATGAATTAATGTTTCAAGTGTTTTCTTTTCTTCAAGATAGTTATCTCTTTTAGCTTCATATTTCTTGATTGTCTCAGCATCAGGATTAATAATTACATCGCCTTCAAGAGCATCCATGATAATAATGTCATTAGATTTAACAGTTTCCATTAATGATTTAATACCAACAATTGCAGGAATCTCTAAAGATCTTGCCATGATTGCTGAATGCGATGTTCTACCACCTATCTCTGTACAAAAACCAAGAGTATATTTTTTATTTAATTGAGCTGTATCAGAAGGTGTTAAATCTTGAGCAACAATAATTACTTCTTCATCAATAGCAGTTAGATCAGGGATTGCAAGTCCAAGGATATTGCATAAGATGCGATACGAAACATCTTTTATATCAGCAGCTCTCTCTTTAAAATAAGCATCATCCATTGATTCAAACATTGAGATCATCATATCAGCAACACTTTTAGCAGCATGGTCTGCTGAATTACCTTCACTAATCATATTTTCAATTTGTGAAGCAAATTCAGGATCATTAGCCATCATTAAGTGAGCATCGAAAATAGCTAATTCTTTTTCTGATAAATTAGCTTTAGCTCTTTCTTTAACCTTATTAATATCATTAACGGTTTTTTCTAAAGCTTTTTGAAAACGGTCTTTTTCATCTTCAATGCTTGTTTTAATTTCATTTTTAATATCAATAATTGGTGATTCTAATTTATAGGCTTTACCGATCACAATACCGCTTGAAGCAGCAATTCCTTTTAACATAAATAGTTCTCCTCTATATTATCAATTCATATGCTATTCGATATTCTTTAAAAAATTCTCATATGCTCTATTTCGGTGTCGATAATAAGTAGGAGTAGACATATATTCAAAGTACCAATTTCCTCTTTTACCTTTAAGCACTTCATTATCAATTATAAATTTGTCATTATCACTTAAACAAGATACAACATGCTCAATATGATAAACATTTACACGATAATGATCCAAATAGTTATTGTTTCTATTTGTGACACCTAATTCATGTTCTCTCAACTTACTTTTTGATTTTAAGTAAGTTTTTGTTATCAAATCAATTAATTGTCTTTTCATTCCATCCCCTTTCTAAGAAAGAAAGGGAAGAATGCTATTAATCAGACACTTCGATTAAACCGTACTGACCATCGTTTCTTTTGTAAACGACAGCAATTTTATCTGCATCTATATCTTTATAAATAAAGAACGAATGAGAAAGCATTTCCATTTGTAAGATAGCTTCATCTAGGGCCATTTCATCAGCATATACAGTCTTAGTCTTAACTGGAACATCACCCTCACCGCTTTCTTCCTCAACAAAATTTTCAGCTAGTGAATCTTTATGTCTTCTTGATAAACGAGATTTTTGTCTTCTAATTTGATCTTCAATTTTATCAATAGCTAGATCGACACCAGTTTCGAAGTCGTCGTGCACCACTTCAGCACGACATAATCCAATTTTTGTTGGTATTGTCACCTCTATTTTTAAAGAACCATTGTAAACTCTAACAGTAAATCTTGCAGTAGTTGACTCATCAACTGCAAAATACTTTGTGAGAAATGAAAGTTTAGATTCAATTTTTTCCTTCATTTCTTCAGTGATTGTTACATCTTCACCATAAATAGCAAACTTCATAATCTTTCCTCCTTTTTATGAAATTTATCATATTTGCTTAATTAGCCATTTATATACAAGATATAGGCCATAAGCATCTAAACTACAATATTCAATTAGATTATTGATGACTTCTTCTTCATTGATTTCGCCATTATTTAAATCAATTTCACGCCATTTTTTAACAGCTTCAATACCATCGTTTATTGAAAGATTTTTATAATTCAAATCAGAAACAACATCAACCAATCTTTTTAATGAAAAGTTACCGGCAATCCTAACATCATAAATAATTCCCTCAATAAAAGGCATAGCCAAATCAACAAAACGATTAGCTATATTTTCTAGTTCTATTCGATATTCAGGAAAATATGAAGCTAGTTCTCTAATCCTTCGCACTTCTGCTCCTAGTGCATTATAAGCAACTATTGGTCCACTTGGTGGTATTTGTTTTAATAATGCTTCAACAAAATCTCTTCGACAATCACCATTTCCAACAAATGTATAATGTTTTAATTCATCATTTTCATCAAGTATATATAAAGCATATTCAAATGGTAAAACATCTAATGGTGACATGCCATTATATTTAGGCACCAAATATGTATCCCATTCAAAATCAATGAAACTGATTGGACGGTCTTGCAGTTTATTTAAAAACTTTTTTAAATTGAATTTATCAACAAATAATCCTCCTAAACGATCTGCCATTATTTGGGCATATTGTATTTGATTACCTTCTAATAATTCTGGGTTGGCATCCCTTAGATATTTAATTCCACTCTCATACATCTTTTCTTTGTTTTGCGAAGAAACTAAAGTAAGTATCGAATTAACTGGCAAATTAATTTCATCTTTAAAACATTCATAATAATATGGGCAAATGCTTCTAAAATGACAATAACGATTCTTTTTAGGAACATATGAATTTAAATTAGTTCCTTCAATGTGTTTAATAGTTTCTTTATAATCAGCTATTTCATCATCGAATAAATCTATTAATCTTCTTCCTTTATAATGATTTGTAATGTAAAATAATTCATCATAATTAAGCTCATCATCAAAAACATATTCAGGATTTATATATGCAACATAAATTTCATTAACTTCGATTCCTAGTTTTCTTAAAACTTCTAGATTACAACGATAATAATATAAATCCAATTCCTTAATTTGTGTATTGTGATATGCAAAATATAAATCAAAACTATTGCCACATTTATGCATAATAGGGATTTTTATTCGAAAATCATCTATTTCAAAACGGATTTTTAAAAACCATTCATAGTTATTTACATTATTAAAGAATATATCGTTTTTATCGCCAACGCTACCTTTTAAATAATCTTCAATATGAAGATGTTTAGCTAAAAGTTCAATTATCGATTCATCACTTCTTAAATATTGAACATTATCTATTTCATTGTCGCGTGATAAAAAATAATAACGCGGGCAACGATTAAATCTCTTCAAATCACTTATATGATACATATTCTATCCTTGTCTATATTATATCATTTATTATAAATAATATGCAGGGACCCTAGCATTCAATGTGCATATTAGTTCATATGAAATTGTTCCTATATTTTTCGCAATTTCTTCTAAATCCCCATAAATCAAAACTTCATCATATACCTTACAATCAATATCGCTAACATCAACCATCATTTGATCCATACAAATATTGCCTAAGATCTTAGCTTTTTGATTCTTTATATAAACAACATTTTTTTGAGCATTTGCCCTTAAATAACCATCGCCATAACCTATTGGAATTGTTGCGACCTTTATATCTTTTTTAGCTATAAATTTACGATTATAACCAACATATTCACCAGCCTTGATTGTTTTAATATGAGAAATGATTGATTTTAATTGAAGTGCTTGTTTAAGCCCCTCATATCCTCCAAGTCCATATAAAACAATGCCTGGTCTTACCATGTCCAAATTATATTTTTCATATTTAAATAAAGCGCCCGAGTTAGCACAATGTCTTATTTTAAATGAAATACCTCTTTTATTTAATTCAGCAATGACATTCATAAAATACGAGAATTGTTTTTCTGTAAAATCTTCATCATCAACATCAGAAAAATGGGTAAAGATTCCTTCAAAATCTAAATTAGTTAATTTTGTTGCTTCAAGCATTTCGTTTAAATCTTTAAAACCAATTCTGTTCATGCCACTATCAACTTTGAGGTGACACTTTATTTTTTTATTTAAATCATTAATTTCCTTTGCATAAGCTAAAGAAAAAATACATTGCGTTATATTGTTTTCATAAACATCATTGATTCTTTCAATTGGCGTATAACCCAAAATCAAAATAGGTGTTTTAATATTTGCGTTTCTTAATTCTAAAGCTTCTTTAATATTACTAACAGCAAAATAATCAGCGCCTAACTCTTCATATACTTTTCCAAGCCTAACAGCACCATGTCCATAAGCATTATCTTTAATTACAGGACAAATAAAAGCGCCATTAGCTTTCTTTTTGATCAGTTCAAAATTATCTTTAATACTTTGAAGACTAATTTCTATCCATGTTTTTTCCATAATTAAATAATTGTTTTAGTACCAAAAGGTCTTATTTTAACTTCAAGAATAGCATCATCACCAAACATAAGTGATAAAGCCGCCTTATAACCTTCTGTTAAATTCTTTGGCACAAAGGCTTGAATCGTTCCCGCAAAGCCACCGCCATGAATACGATACGCTCCTAAATCATTAAGAATGTAATCAGATAGAGCTAAACCAATGGCACAAGGCTGTCTATCTGGCATACTTGCAGGATATACATTTTGAAGATACATATAACTAGATCGGCCTGATTCTTTTATTAATCTTAAAATCTTTTCAATATCCTTGCAAGCAATAGCGCTTTCAAGTTTTATAGCTCTTTTATCTTCATTGTAATAATGGAAAGCTCTTAATAATGCACGATCATTATTTAAACTTTCTCTTAAATCTTTTATATTTTCAAAGAAATAATTAGCACTTTTATCTCTTAATACTTCAACATTCATCAAATTAGCAACTTCTTTTATTTCTCTTGTCACAGCTGCATATTCATCATTTAAATTGGCATGACTACCTTTAGTATTGATTAAGAAAAATTCATAACCGTAATCGCTAAAATCAAAATCATATGAATCAATTTTAGGATTATTAGGATCTTCAAAATCTACAGCAACTAATCCACCAACAGAGATAGCCAACTGATCCATTAGTCCGCAAGGCTTACCAAAATAATTGTTTTCGGCATATTGAGCAATTAATGCCCTATCTTTAGGAGAGATGGAACAATTATTAAACAGACAATTAAATATTTCTACTAGCATGACCTCATAGCAGGCACTAGATGAAATGCCTGAACCAATTAATACTTCTGAATCACAATAAGCATCAAAGCCACCTATTTCATAGCCTAATTCTTTTAGTCGCGCTGCAATGCCTCTAATCAATGATGCACTTGTATTCTTTTCTTCTTCAACAGGTTCAAGATTATCTAAATTGATAATACAGTCTTTAAATTTCTTATCAACAAATATACAGATGTTTTCGCCATTTGGCTTTACAGCACATAAATTATCGATATCCAAAGATGCCGCAACAACATGCCCATGTTGATGATCAGTATGGTTACCACCAATCTCGCTTCTTCCAGGAGAAGAAATAAAATGCCAATCGCCATCACCAAAACGTTTCCTTGCGGCATTTAAAATGCGATGATATCTTTCTTTTTCATCTGTTATATCATCTTGGCGTTTTATCTTTTTTAATACATCGTCAATTTCATTTTCATCAATGTATTTATTTAATTCTTCATATAACATTTTACAAACCCCTCACTGTATATTTTATATAATGGCTAACTTCTTGATTAGCTTTTATAATTGGTTTTAAAACATTTTCATAATTAATACCATTAGGATAATAATCACATTCAAGACAAATTGCCCAATGTTTTTGATAGGTTGTGTTGTTTTTGCCAAGAATATTATTCATAAAATTGCCAGTATAAATATGCACACATGGTAGATCAGAACTAATCTTTAATTCTAATTTATCATTATTCAATATCGCAACATCCTTGTCGCCAATGTCGCCTAAAATATAATTGTGATCTATTCCACCATTTGAGAAATTTTCTTCTTTCTTTAAGAAATTATTACCAATATTATTTAGCTCACTAAAATCAAAGCTTGTATTTCTAACATTAATGATTTTATCTGTCGCCATACATTCATCATTATTCAAGGACATTTTATCAGTGAATATTTTTAAATTGTGATTTAAAATATCGCTACTTCCACCATTTAAATTGAAATAAGCATGATTTGTGATATTGAATATACTATCTTTATCACAAATTCCTTTAAATGAAAATAATAAATGATTGTCTTCTAATTTATAGCTTATCTCTAAATTTAAATTACCAGGAAAACCCCCTGACATGTCGCCATCAAATAAGGAAAAGGTGATTGAATCTTTCTTTATTTCTTTAACATCAAAACTTCTAAATGCGAAATCGCTTGCACCACTGTGAAGATTGTTGTTGCCATCATTAATAGATAATTGGTAGTTGATGCCGTTGATATTAAAGTTTCCACTAGCGATACGATTAGCGTTGCGACCAACGCTAGCTCCCATATGAGCACCGCTATATTTCATATATCCTCTTTCATCATCAAAGCCCAAAACAATATCAGTATTAGTTTTTTTATCAATGAAAGAAACTAAAGTTGCTCCTAGATTAGAAACTTTTACTAATAAATAATTGTTTTCTATTGAATAAATCATCTTAAACTCCTTTTACTAATAAAGCGGCACCAAGAACTCCTGGTTCTTTTAATTCAGCTTTTTTTATTTCGGCATATTTTATTCCATTGAAATACTTATGGTAAGCTTCAATCATTTGTGGCCAATAATAATCACTATTATTTGAAACGCCACCACCAATAACAAATATATCAGGATCGATGATTTGACCAATAGTTGCAAGTAATCTACCCATGTCGTTGGCCATATCATCAATTAAAGCTATAGCTTTAGGATCGTTATTTCTTGCCATTTCAAATAAATATTTAGAGTCAGCATTATCACCATATATGATTTTAGCTTTTCTAGTTAATGCACTACCTGATGATTCAGCTTCAATAGCACCAGGATTTAAATATCTTCCTTCTTGTCCATTATCTTTAACAATTATGTTCCCAATTTCTCCAGCAAAACCCATCTGTCCAGAAATAATTTTTCCATTAACTATTAAAGCCCCACCAATTCCTGTTGAATGTGTAATGTAATAAACAATATCTTTGCCTTTGCCAGCACCATTAAGTGCTTCCGCAAGACCAGCAACATTAGCATCATTTTCAAGCATTACCGGTAATTTATATTTTTCTTCAATCATTGAAGCCAAAGGATAATTTTCAAATCCAGGTAAATTATTAGCAATTGACATCACTCTTCTTTTTACATCAACAGGTCCTGGTATAGCTACACCTATCCCCTTACAATTCTCGATGTTTTCAACTCTATCTAACATTGAAAAAATCGTATCACGAACTAATTCTCTTGGCCCACTACTTCCATGAGATTCTTCGATAAATTCTTGCAATAAATTATAATTCTCATCAAATTTTGCGACACGAACATTGGTGCCACCTAAATCTACGCCAATATAATATCCCATCTTTCTTCCTCTAATAATATTTTAGACCATATTGTTTATTTAGAAAATTCAAATCAATCATACAATCTTGCCAATTAAATCATAGTCTTTATAATCAATTATTTCTACATCCACAAAAACGCCATTTTGAAGCTCTTTATCTGTTTTTATATATACAACACCATCAATTCCATCGGGTGCAGAAAGCATGCTTCGACCAACATAACGATTAAATAAGCCCTCATGCCTTTCAATTAAAACCGTTAGCTTTTGCCCGATTCTTTCAGCATTTTTTTCAAAGGCGATTTTTTGTTGAAGAAGCATCATTTCATCATATCTTTTCTTAGCTAATTCTTCTGGAATTTGTGGCATATCATAGGCCTTAGTATCTTCTTCTTTAGAATATGTATATGCACCTAAAGAATCAAATCTAATATCTTCAATGAAATCTAAAGTATCCTTAAAGCTTTCATCATCTTCATAAGGAAAGCCAACTATCATTGTCGTACGAATAACAGCGCCAGGCATTAACTCTCTTATTCTTTTAATACAAGCCTTAATTTCTTGAACTGTGCCTCTTCGATTCATTAATTTTAATATCTTATCATTTCCATATTGAATTGGAATATCAAAATAAGGCAATATATGCTTACTATTTTTTATTGTTTGTAATAAGTCTTCATCTATTTCATCAGGATACATATATAAAACTCTTATCCATTTAAAATCTATTTCATCTAATTTCTTTAATAAATTAGCTAATGATGTATCAATATCTTTACCATATGTTGTTGTATCTTGGGCAACAACATTAAGTTCTTTTACACCTAAAGAATATAATCGTTTTGCTTCATCAATGATTTCTTTTTCAGGATATGAATGATATTTGCCTCTAATAAGTGGAATAGCACAATATGTGCAACAATTATTACAACCATCGCCTATTTTTAAATAAGCACTATAATTATTATTTATTAACTTACGTGTTTTACCATAAGAACTCTTTATTTCATGTTTAAATAATTGGCTTAATAATTTATCAATTTCGCCATATTGATCAATACGAACAAATAAATCAACTTCATTTAATTCATCAATACATTCTTGATAATATCTTTGTGCAAGACATCCTGTTACAATCAAATATTGAAGATTCTTCTGCTTTAATTCGCCAATTTCAATAATGGTATTAATAGCTTCTTCTCTTGCCGATTCAATAAAAGCACAGGTATTGATTATAATTGCATCACATTTATTGGGATTGCTTTCTACTTCAAAAAATGGGTCATCTAATAAACCAATAAGATATTCACTATCAACTAAATTTTTGGCACAGCCAAGAGATATAAAGCCTATTTTCATTCCCTACCTCGATATTATTTAACTATATGTATTATATCTTATGTAGAAGCCTACAAAAAAGAACAATTATTCTTCATTGTTCTTTCTTGCTTGTAAACGATATCTTTCTTTTCTTTCTTCTTTGATTTTATTTCTAATATATTCTCTTCTTTGTTTACGTTTAATCTTCTCTATTGCTTCCTTTTTCTTCTTTTTATAATTAGGTTTTACCTTTTCATTTTTTCTTCTTAAAGTCTTAGCAATTTCTTTTTCTACTTCATCATTTTTTCTTGGTCTTTTATAAGTAGGCGATTTAACATTTTTAAATTCATCATTCTTTATATCTTGAGCGTTAAATTTAATGCCCTTGCTTTCAAGACTTTTAATAGCATTAATATCTTCATCTTTGTATAAAGCATATACCGTTCCATCTTTGGTATTGCGACCAGTTCTACCAGCTCTATGAATATAAAATTCAAGTTTGCGTGGAAAGCCAAGTGAAATAACATGGCTTATACCATCAATATCTATTCCTCTGCTGGCCACATCGCTAGCGACAACATAGGTATATTCTTTATTATTTAATGCTTTAATAGCTTTTTGTCTATCTCTTGATTCAAGACCACCATGAAGTAATAATACACGATAATTCTTTTCTCTTAATAATTCATATGTTTTATCTGCTTCATCTTTTGAATTCGCAAATATCAAACAAATATAAGGATTTATCAAAGGCAATAAATCTAATAATTTGTCTTTATAATCTTTGTGTTTACAAGGAACTAAAATATGATCAATTTTTGGATCTCTTTTTTTGTCTTCAACTTGTATAAGCTTTGGATTATTTAAATATTTCTTAGTAAAAATCTGAAGCTCTTTTGGAAAAGTTGCACTAAAACATAACACTTCAGGGTTTTTAACCATATGTGAAAATACTGAATCGATATCTTCTAAAAAGCCATATTCTAAGGTCATATCAGCTTCATCAATGACAAACATTTGTACAAAATCAACCCTTATTAAATTACTTTCAAAAATGTCTTTAATTCTGCCAGGTGTTCCAATTATGATATGAGGTGTATTATTTTCTAGTTTATCTTTACTTCTTTTACGATCACTTCCTCCAGCTAATAAAGATATACGCAAATCTTCAAATACATCGCATAATACTTTAGCATTCAAATATACTTGATAGGCAAGTTCTCTAGTAGGCAAAGATATTAAAACTTGTGTCTTATTTGACTTAGGATTAATCATTTCCGCAATGGGAATCAAATAAGCATGTGTCTTACCAGTTCCTGTTTTAGAAATCGCAATAAGGTCTTTTTTATTATCAGTGTATTCTTTTACACTTTTTTGAACCTTGCTTAATTCCTTAAAACCATTTAACTCTAAAAATTTTTCTGTTGTCTTTTTCATCGAAAAAATTATAACATGTTAAAATTGGAATATGGAAATCAAAAGAGTAATACCAAGTGGATATTGTAAAGGTGTAGTAAACGCCATTAACATCGTAAAAAAAGCTAAAAAAGATTATCCAGAAGAAAATATCTATATTTTAGGTATGATTGTTCACAATCAATTTGTAACTGATGAATTAAGTAAAATGGGAATAGTTAGCTTGGATGATTCAAAATTAAGCAAACAAGAACTTTTGGAAACAATTGATGATGGTGTAGTTATTTTTACAGCACATGGTATAGATGACAAGATAAAAAATATAGCCAAGCAAAAAGGCTTAATTACCATAGATGCCACTTGTGTAGATGTTTTAAAAACAAAAGAAATAATTAAAGAATATTTAAATAATGATTATGATGTCATTTATTTTGGAAAAAGAAAACACCCTGAAGCTGAAGCTGTTATTTCTATTTCCAATAAAATACATTTAATAAGCAGTAAAGAAGATATCGATGAATTAAAAATAGATAATGATAAGATATTTGTGACAAATCAAACAACAATGTCTTTTATTGAATTAAAAGAAATATTTGGCTATTTAAAAAACAAATATCAAAATTGTATTATTCAAGAAGAAATATGCAACGCTACATCAGCTAGGCAAAAAGCCATAATGGATATTAAAGATGGTGATGTTTTATATGTTGTTGGTGATGCAAAATCCAACAATACAAATAAGCTTGTCGCAATAGGCAAAAACAACTTTAAAAAAGTTTTCTTGATCTCATCAAAAGATGACATAAATAAAAAAGACCTTATCGGTATGAATAAGATCTATATAAGCGCTGGTGCAAGTACACCGCCAATATTAATTGATGAGGTGATTGATTATTTAAAATCAAGCTCTGAATTTTGATAATAAAGTCTTTGGTGTAAGTTTATCAATGCCAAAGATTTTTTGTGGAAGGCTCAGTTTAGCACTTACTAAATAATATAAGATTACAATGATAACGCCAATAACGCCCATCTTTAAGATGTCAAGAATTCTTGAAGTATAATCAAATGGGATTAAATAAGCAATTGCAGCAATTGGCGCAACTACCACTAATGAACTACCTAAAATAAATAAACTTCTCTTTAATGTCTTAACAAAACGAATACCAAATTTCTTTTTTAGAATTAATAAATAAAAAGCAATAACTGACAGACTACTTAAAGCTGTCGAATAAACCATGCCCTCAGCGCCAAAGTTTCTCACAAAGAAGAAGAAGCTTATAAACTTAATTATGATTGAAGTAATTAATGTGAATGCAGCTTCCTTTCTAAGCTTTAGTGTAATCATGATGCTTGATAAAATAGGTGCTACAGTATCTGTAAATGTCACAAAATTAGACATTCTAAATAATCTAGTTCCTAAATCTAAATTTGAATTGCCATACATTATAAAATAGATATCTCTAGCAAAGAATATAAATATCACAATTACAGGTATCAATATATATAAGACGGTATCTAAAATTTGTACAATTTGTTTACTTAATTTTTTATAATCTTGTTGTTCTAGAGTTTCAACAAGATAAGGTACAAGACTTGCGGAAAAGCCAATAGTCAAAACTTGGGGAATAGCTCCTAATTTATTGCAATTAGCTTGCAAGATGCCCATTGATAATTTCGCAAATTCTATATCAACTCCCGCTTTTGTGACCGTATCTAAAAAGAAAGTAGTATTAATTAGTGGACTGATACTTCCTAAAAAAGATATTAATAAATAAGGAAGACCTAAAGAAAGTATTTCTTTAATGATTAACTTTTTAGAAACAGCAGCATTTTCTTGTTTTTCTACAAGTTCATTGATTCGTTTGTTATCTTCTTTAGTCATAAAGATAAAGAAAATAATCGTGACAAGTGCCGCAATACCAGCAGCAGCCACAGCACCATATATTGCATATATTGTTTCAAAACGAAAGACTCTTACAAGCAAGAAAGCTAAAAGAATAATCGAAAAAACTCTTACGAATTGTTCTAAAGCTTGGCTTGATCCATATAAATCAAGTCTCTTTAAGCCTTGATAATAACCTCTGATGGCACTTAAAAAAGGCACAAGAATTACAGCTATTACTAAAATAAGAAATAAAACTTGTAGATGTTTAATATCTTCTAAACTTGCACTAGCGCCCATCGATTGAGCGGCTAATGGTTTTGAAATAATTAAAAAGATAAGAGCAACTATAAAACTTAGGCCCATTATCATCGATACGCCAAGTTTCCTTACAAGTAGTACTGTCTTATAGTCCTCTTTGATGTAATATCTTGCAACTAATGCAGCAATCGCAAAAGGTATGCCTGCACTAGATATCTTTAATAAGATGTCATAATAAGTATAAGTTATTGAATAGAAAGCCATATTGCTTTCACCGGCTAAAGCACTTAGTGGTGCATAATATAAAAGACCCAAAGCTTTTGATATAAAAATACCAAAAGTTGAGGTTAATGCTGCCACAATAACTGACTGTTTAATTTTTTTATTGTCCATTTAGTCCTCTTTTGTCAAAACAATATATTCACGATGTGTAATTGACATATCTTTGTTCTTCCATTCAACTAATAAATAAATAGTTGGGTTGGCTTTTTCACTAATGCCTGAAATACTTATGCCTTTCATATAACCTTTTTCAGCATTATATTGGTTTGGCACCAATGAATACATGTTTTCTTCAAAAATGCCGATATTAGCTGCCATGTGATTTGAATAGTCAACATCTTTTTCAACAGCTACAGCTACCACATCATACATTGCTGTTTTAACATTATCAATAATTACATAAAAACGATATGCACCATTGATTTTGCTGATATCATAACTCACATCAAAAAATTCACTTTTATTTAAAAAGTCGTTATGTTCTTGTAACTGAGCTACCATATCAAGATATTTTTCATTTGTATTCTTATCAATTACTCCATCACTACAAGCTACAAGAAGTAAAAGTAGAATAACAACAATTGTTTTTTTCATTTTAATTAAAGTTTACAGCGTACCAGTATTTCTTGCCTTTTTTAATAACAACAAGTTCGTTATTAAAAGCTTTTTCTTTACTTAACACATAATCTAAATCAGTAATCTTTTCGCCATTAACACTAATAGAACTACCGCTAATTAAATCACGTGCTTCTCTTTTTGAATTACAAACTTTAATATTTACTAAAGCATCAATTAAAGGCGTTCCATCATCTATTAAACTCTTTTCAAGGTCCGCAACACCCGCTTTTAATTCTTCATAATTTAAATCTCTAATATCGCCCTTAAAGAACGTATCGGCAATCTTAACAGCAGTATTATATGCATCTTCACCGTGTATAAAAGTAATAACTTCTTTAGCTAAGGCTTTATGAGCTAATCTTAAATGTGGTTCCTCTTTATTTGATTTCTCAAGTGCTTCTATTTCTTCTTTAGATAAGAAAGTTAAGAATTTCAAATAATCAATAACTTTATCATCTTCAGAATTAATAAAGAATTGATACATTTCATATGGAGATGTTTTTTCAGGATCTAACCAGATTGCTTTACCATTTGTCTTGCCAAATTTTTGGCCATCCGATTTTGTCAACAAAGGCATTGTAAATCCAAAAACTTCTTCGTTTTGTTTTTTTCTTACAAGTTCAATACCAGCTGTAATATTGCCCCATTGATCTTGTCCAGCAACTTGAAGATTTACACCTTTTTTATTATGTAAATGTAAAAAATCATATGCTTGAAGAGTCATATAAGAAAATTCTGTATAGGTAATTCCTTCATCTAATCTTCTTCTTACAATGTCTTTATTTAGCATATAACCAACATTAAAGAATTTTCCTACATCTCTTAACCACTCAATAAAACTAAAATCTTTTAGCCAGTCATAATTATTTACAACTTCAAAGCCAAATATCTTTTCAGCTTGTTTTTTTAAACAATTGAAGTTATGTTCAACTTCTTCTTTAGTAATCATTGGCCTTTCAGCATCTGGTTTTGGATCGCCAATTAGTCCCGTTCCACCACCAACTAATAAAATTGGATGATGGCCGGCATCTTTTAGTCTTTTTGAAATTAAAAAGCTTGAGAAATGCCCAATATGCAATGAATCACCAGTTGGATCTGTTCCAATATAAAATGTCATTCCACCAGCATTTAATTTTTCTCTAAGCTCAGGAGAAGACACATCTTTGACAAGTCCTCGCCATTCTAATTCTTCATATATACCCATATTATTTTGTTGTCTTTCTATTTTGAAAAATATAACCTAGTATTTTTTGTTTGTCATCAACTTCTTCATTTTTTAACATCTTTGTCATTAGTCGCATAGCAACGGCACCTAAATCGTAAGTAGGCACTTCATATGCAGATATTTCTGGTCTTACCATTGACAAATATTTTGTATCGTTTAAACAAATGATTTCCATATCTTCAGGAACATTTACACCATTTTCTCTACATGCATTTAGACAAGCTAAAGCTTGTGAATCACGATTGACAATCATTAAATCATGACGATGGTTTTTAAAATAGCTCTTTAAGAATTTATAAGTAGAACGTTCATCGTTTGAAAATTCTAGGTAACTATTAAAATTCATATTGTGATCATTAAAAGCCATTTTGGCACCTTCGATCATTTCTTCTGTCATGTTCTTATTTTTTCTGTCTTCTAAAACAGCAATATCTTTTTTGCCTTTATTTAAATATTCATCAACTGTTTCATATACAGCTCTTTGATAATCAACAGAAACGGAACATATTGATTTTGCAGCAATTCTATTGCCAACAGCAACCATTGGGATATTGAATGCATCTAATTCTTTTGTTTCTTTATCAAGCGCTTTATTACAGTATATTACAACACCATCAACACGTGACTTGATAACCTCATCAACAACTTCTTGAATATTAGTTATACCTTGAGTTATTGAATGCAAATAAATATTGTAATCATATATCTTGGCAACATCACAAAGACCATTGATCAATTGACCAGCATTATGTAAAGATTCTTCAGGAAATATTAATCCAATTGTTGTTGTTCTTTGCAAAGCCAATCCTTGAGCGATGGCATTTGGCTTGTAACCAAGTTTTTTAATAGCTTCTTCTACTTTGGCTTTAGTTGCTTCTTTAACAACATCTGAACCATTCATTACTCTTGATACGGTGGCTAGCGAAACTTTTGCTTCTCTTGCAACATCATAGATAGTAACTCTTTTCATAAGCTATTCCTTTGGCTCTTGCTTGTCTTCTTCTTTTTTATCTTCAGGTCTTAACCAGTTTCTTAAAGCTTCAACAGCCTTTTCAGCAATGTCGATAGTTCCATCTTTAGCTTTTTCAATTCTTTCTTGTACTTCTGGTTTTTCTAAGAATTCTTTTGTGCTTTTTACTACATTTTCATAGCCTGCACTTACTTTTTCACTGATGTTTTTAATTGTTTCGTTTTTCTTAGCAGCTTCAACAGCATCATTGTATACATCACTAACTTTATCAACTACTTTTGAAGCAAATTCATTAGCATTAGATAATGAATCTTTAACTTTTTCTTGATTCATAAAATCATTGATTGATTTTAAAGCTGAATCATATAAATCTTTAGCTTTTGATTTGACAAAAGCTAATGTTTTCTTGACGTCTTCATTATCATTAACATTGTTATATAGACCTTTTAACTTAACTACTACATTATTTAATACATCAACAGCTTTTGTCTTTATTTCTTGAGCCTTTGAAGCAAAATCGCCTTCTACTTTATCAGCATTTTGCGAAATTTCTTCAATTTTTTTCTTCATTTCTTCGACTGTTTCATCAATTTGTTCTTCGATATTTTTGTTTTCTTCTAACATATTATTCTCCTTTCAAAATATCATCTGGGCTTGGTTCTTTAAGTTCTTTAACTTCTTCAACTTCCTTTTTGCTTAATTTATCGTTAAGCTCACTAGCCCTATTCTTTATTTGTTCAATGTTTTTAATTACATATTCTTTAGCATCATCAATAGCTTTGATGCTTGCATCATGTGCTTTATCGATGCTTTTAGCTACCTTAACTACTGTATCAACTGGTTCTTGTGCTTTGCTTAATGTTTCTTCAACAAGTTTAATTGATCCATGAGTTTTTTCTATTGTTACATTGGTTGTATCTAACAATTTTGAAATCTTAATTAAGACAATAATTAAGACAATTAATACAGCCAAGCCAATAATAGGAAGTAGTAACCTACAAATTTGTGATAAATCATTGAAAAAATAATTCATATTTGCCACCTCTCTATGATATTTTAGTTTATTATGAAAATTTTTTCAATCTTATGTATGCCCTTACAACTATAGATATTCTTTTGTCCAATTAGCTATATTGTAAATATCCTTGCTAGACATAAACACATATACTGCTTGTCCTTCTTTAGCCAAGATTTCAGCACCTTGTTTTGATTCTTCTAATACAATTGAGCCATCAATCATTTTAGCTAAATAATTTATATCAATATTAGTTCCGTCTTGTTTATCATCAATCGATGTAAAATCCAATAAATATACTTTATCAGCCAAAAGTAAAGCATCTTTAAAATCATTTGCGAAATGTAATACCCTACTTGCACGATGTGGTTTAAATATCGCAACTATTTTACTTTCGGGATAGCGCAGTCTTGTTGCTTCTAATGTAACTTTTACTTCTGTTGGATGATGAGCATAATCATCAATAAAAATACAATTCTTATATTCTTCAATTACGTATCTTCTTTTTGGGCCACGGTATTCATTTAAAGCATCATTAATGGCTTTATGATCAAAGCCCAAATAATCGCTTAATGCTATTACTCCTAAGGCATCTATTAATAGATGATGTCCTACAAGAGGTAAATCATAATGGGCTAACTTTTGCCCTTTATACATTAAATCAAAACTTGTTCCTTTATTATCTTCAACTAAGTTTTCTGTATAATAATCATTATTTGATTTTATGCCAAATGAATAATGTTCTTTATTGCCAAATTGTAATCTTTGACAATACTCATCTTCACCATAATAAAATACAGCTTTTTGAACATTGTTGACAAACTTTTGATAGGCTTCAAAATATTCTTCTTCATCTTTAAAGAAGTCAACATGATCAATTTCAATATTTGTGATAATCGCAAAATTAGGATAATAAGCTAAAAAATGATTTCTAAATTCATCAGATTCTAAACAGATATATTCACTGTCTTTATTTAAATAGCCTTCACCATCACCAATTAAATATGCTGTCTTTTTGAATTTACTTAAAACAGTTTTAGCTAATGTTGTAGTTGTTGTTTTGCCATGCGATCCAGCAATTGAAATAGAAATATAATTCTTTATTAATTCGCCAACAAATTCATGGTAGCGATAGCATTTACAAGTTGGATTATTCCTTGCCACAATAACTTCTTCAAAATCTTCTAAAAAGGCATTACCAATAATCACAGTATAGTTGTCTTTAATATTACTTGGATTAAAATCTAGTATTTCAATATTATTTTTAATTAATTCATCTTCAGTAAAAAAATGCTTATTAAGATCAGAGCCCTTAACTTCATAGCCCAGTCCTTTAAGCATTATGGCTAGAGCAGCCATTCCTGTGCCTTTAATACCTATAAAGTAATACACTATTTATCCTCGGTTATATCAAAATCACTGAACAAATCGATTTCTTCAGTTTGACCTTCTTCTTTAATTTCTTGTTTAAACTCATCTGT
The DNA here is from genome assembly GCA_017404205.1 of Erysipelotrichaceae bacterium. GTDB lineage: Bacteria > Bacillota_I > Bacilli_A > Erysipelotrichales > Erysipelotrichaceae > Colivicinus. The sequence goes on along the minus strand of JAFRCV010000013.1, from coordinate 37,195 downwards.
AGCGAAAATATCGCCTAAATCTTCAGTTATATCAAAATCTTCAATTTCTTCTTTTTTGATTTCGTTATCTTCTTTCTTTTCAACATTTTTTGGCGAAGAATAGCCATAAAAAGGAGATAAGACAGTTCCAAGATGACTATCTGTTGGCTTATTAACTGAAGCATAATCAACATCAGCATTTATATGTATGTCTTTTTTCTTTTTGTCTTCAATTACACCAAAAATAGGACTGATGTTCATACTTGGTTCATATCTTTCCGATACTTCTTCTTTATCAGCCACATATTCATTCTTAGTTTCTTTTTTTATATTATAGTCAACAAAGATATTGTCAAATTTAGTTTCTTTTGTTTCTTCACTTGGTTTATTCTTTTTTTCATATAAAAAGTCTTCAGCTTTATAACGAGTTTGTTCTTTAGCTTTTGGAACTTGTTTTTCATCATCTGAATTGTTTGGATCTGGTTCAAATAAAACATCAAATATTTTTTTTAAAGTTGTAGTCTCTGCCATATTTACCTCATTGTTATTTTACTACATTTATTTTTTTGTGATTACTTATTCATAAGGAATTTCATTAATCTCTTCACTGTCGCTTGGATTATTCTCAATGTAGATGCCATCTGCAACAATTGCCCCATCTACTAATAAATCGGCCAATGCACCATTTACAGGCATATTAACATCAAAAAGATTAATTTGTTTCTTAGTATAATCGATAACATCTTTATTTGAATAGTCTTTTATAACTTCTTCTTTTGAAACAGTAGTGTTTTTACAAATTGTTAGCAAATGTTTAACAACTTCATCGGCATCTTGAATATCAATGTTTCCAAGATAGTTCATATCAGAACTTTGAAGAAACAATACGTATGTATCATCATAATTATAAATATCGCAAATATAGCGTTTATTGTCATTTTCAAAATTCTTAAAACTTCCTTGTTTTTTATAAATTGAATATTGTTTATCAAATAACGATTCATCAGTTAGTATGTAATCGTTATAATATTTTGAATTAATGATATTGGCAATATTAAGATTCATAATTATTGTTGAATCATTATATTTTAAAACAATGCCATCAGAGTCTAAATCATCTTCATGCATATCGCTTGGTAAATAATACGAAAAATATTTCATTGTATTATTTGTATGGTATTCTTTAATGTCATTAATGTTATTAAAAACATTATCTAACTGTTTATTGATATTGGCATTAGAATCTTTGCAAGCACATAAACACATTAATAAGCAAAACACCAAAATAAGCTTTTTCATAAAAATATTTTATCATAATAAATTATTGCTTTTAAAACTGTAGTATGAGGTGTTTGAAATGATGATATGATCTAACAAGCTGATGCCAATTAAATCGCAGCCTTTTTTAATTCTTTCAGTAATATTTCTATCTTCAGGCGATGGACTAGTATTTCCGCTTGGATGATTATGAGCAATAACGATTGCTCTGGCTTTTAATAATAGGGCATTGCGATATATTTCATCAACGCCAACTATCGCCTTATCACCCGTACCTTTAAATAGTGTGCAAGCTTTAATGATGCGACCATTACCACCTAAAAACACCACAAAGAATTCTTCTTGACTTGAAAAGCCTAAACTAAAACGCAAAAAATCGACAAGCACTAAAGGATTAAGACTATTATTTTGACTTACACTATCAACTTTTGATAATCTTTTTGATACTTCAAGTATCGCTAATATCTCTAAAGCTTTTGCCTTTTTTATTCCTTTGATACTAACTAATTCATCATAATTTAAACTTAATAAATTATTAAATCCCCCAGCCTTTTCTAATAGTTCTTCCGTCAATGAAAAAACATTTTTATCTTTATAAGCTGATTTAAGTATCAAAGCGATTAATTCATTATTACTTAAACTAGAGAAACCATAATTAATGGCTTTTTCTCTAGGCATAAGGTTTTCACTCATTTTTTAAATAAATGATGCCAAATAAAATAAGCCAATAGACAGCCACTTCCATCTATTAAACAATCAACAAATGATGCTGCCCTTCCATAAACAAACAATTGATGAAATTCATCCAAAAAACCACAAGCAATCGCAATTGCTAACCCAACGCCTTTAGCTTTTGTAGGTATATATTCTTTTAAGTTTTCATAAACGATAATATATAAGATGAAAAATTCTACAAAATGGGCCGTCTTACGAATAATCATTCTTATAAAAGAACGAAACGTATAGACACTAAGATCACCGACAATAAATCCTAAACGAGAATTCTTAAATGCTTCAAAAAGTTTCATAAGATAGAGCACTAAAGAATTTGAAGTATCTAATGATTCAGCTGCATTTTGTGAGGAAAAATAAAATATCATTCCTAAATATAAAAGTAATATCGTTATTTTCAAAAACTTTTTCACTATCTAATTTTAACACTATTTTAGATAAGCAAATATTTCAGAGTTTTCGTTTAGTTTGCTTTTTATATCCTGGTAACTGTTTTCGCCTAACACAATACGTAGTTCACCAACAACATTAGCTTTATTTAAATAACTTACAACTTCTTTTGGAACAGCTAAACATATACTATCTAAAATCGTTTTTTCATCATATTGTTTTATCTCATTGTGATTGATATCATATAAACCAATTATTCTTAGATTGTTTATTAATAAATCACTTAGCACACGATCTTTATTAATTGTTAAATACAAATCGACAAAAACACCTTTTGACAGATACGCCTGATTAGCTTTTATATCTTTTAAATAAACATCATAAGCAACTTCACCTTCTTTTAAATATGCATTCACACTATCTTTGGCATCAATTAAATCTTCAATGGCACTTTTATAGAAAAATGAGCCTTTTGGTATCGAAGAGTCAATCTTTACATATTTGTTAATGATGTCTTCTTTGTTGACGATGATTTCTTCGTTAAGATAAGCTTTTGGATACTTGTTTATTTCCAATAAGTCCTCATTAATTAGTGTCCGCATTGATAGATTATATTTTGCACTATATACATCAACTAATTCCAATTTATTTAAACAATATAAATAAGCTGAAAGCATACTCAACAAGACGATCATTAAGCATATTATTATTAAAGCAGTATATTTTCTTGGCACCTTTTCTCCCTTCTAAATCATTATTATGAAATAATATGAAAAATCCTTCTATAATATTGCGATATAATATAAGTAATATGAAAAAATATCTAAATAAAATTATTGCTCCAATAATTATCAGTTTATTAATGATTGTTTATGTTGCTTTTTATTTTACATTCCTTATTTATACAATACCATTCTTATACTTAAAAATTTTGTTTGGAATTATACCAATCGCTTTGATAGGAGCGATGGTTTATACTTTAATTCAAAGAATTAAAGAAATTAAAGGAGGAGAAGAAGATGATCTTAGTAAATACTGATTATATTACTGGTAAAGAACTTGAAATGCTTGGCCTAGTAAAAGGAAGCACCATTCAATCTAAAAATGTTGGAAAAGACATTATGCAATCTTTAAAAACATTAGTTGGTGGCGAATTAAAAGCCTATAACGAAATGATGAATGAGGCGAGAGCTCTAGCAACTAAAAGAATGGTAGAAGAAGCTACAGAGTTAGGAGCAGATGCAATCGTCAATATTCGTTATGCATCTTCAGCAATCATGCAAGGTGCTGCAGAAGTAATAGCCTATGGCACAGCTGTAAAATTCAAATAGTTCTTAATATAAGAACTATTTTTTAAACAATGAATATTATTAAATATGGAAATGATGATGCTAAGACCATATTAGTTCAAACAGTTGATGAATATGATCTTAAAAATATTGAAAATGAAATATCTTATATAAAAAATAATACCAATAAAGATTTTTGTCTTTACGCTTTTAAAGTTGATAATTGGAATGACGATTTATCTCCTTGGCATGCTGATGCGATTTTTGGAAATAATGAATTTAAAGGTAATGGCAAGAAGACATTAGATGAAATAATCACATATTTAAAAGATGAATCAAAAGATTATTATATTGGTGGATATTCATTAGCTGCTTTATTTTCATTATGGGCAGCGTTTAATATAAATTTATTTAAAGGAGTAGCTGCTGCATCACCTTCTGTTTGGTTTAATGATTTTGATAATTTTGTCTATAAAAATAATATTAAAACTAAAAATGTTTATTTGAGTTTAGGAGATAAAGAAGATAAAACCAAAAACCAAGTTATGAAAACCGTCAAAGAAAAGATTATTAAAATAAATGATATTCTATTAAATAAAGAAATAAATACTATTCTTGAATTTAATGAAGGAAACCATTTTAAAGATGCAGATATCAGAACAGCCAAAGCTTTTGTGTGGCTACTTAATCAAGAGGTCAAGTAAATGAAAAAATTATTAATTGAAGCTTTAATTAAATTCTTTGGTGGAGTTATTATTGTTGCGGGATTTTTATTTGTACCTGCAGGCACCCTAAAATGGACAAATGGAATTGTGTTTATGTGTCTATTATTTATTCCAATGTTTATTGCTGGAATAATAATGTATATTAAAAATCCTGAATTATTAAAAAGTAGATTAAATGCCAAAGAAAGACAAAATAGTCAAAAAGATGTCATTAAATATAGTGGCATTATGTTTATTGCTTCTTTTGTGTTTGCTGGCTTGAACTATCGTTTTGGTTGGACCAGCTTTCCAAATGTCGTTATGACTATTGGAATAATTATTTTCTTATTATCATATTTATTATTCGCAGAAGTTTTAAGAGAAAACACATATCTATCTAGAACCATTGAGGTAAAAGAAAATCAAAAAGTAATTGATACAGGTTTATATGGCATTGTTAGACACCCGATGTATTTTGCTACTCTATTTTTATTCTTAAGTATGCCACTTATTCTTAATTCACCAATATCTTTTATAATTATGTTATTCTATATCCCTCTAATTGTTGTAAGAATCATTAATGAAGAAAAGTTTCTTGAAAACAAGCTTGAAGGTTATATTGAATATAAAAAGAAAATTAAATATCGTTTAATTCCATTTATTTGGTAAACAAATATTAAAATATTTTTAGATATTTTAGTAGCAGATGTGAAAACAATAACATCACAATATATTAATTAGATATGATTATCACAATTAGTTATAGAATTCATTCAAATATTAGAACCCATTTTAGAAAATGAGTTATTGAGTTCAATGATAAATAGACAAACTGGTGTTTATATTCGCAATAAAATGCTCTTAGACTATTGATTTCTAAGAGCATTTTAATTTTATTCTTTACCTAATAATTTAAACATCTTCTTTTTATATACCTCAACGCCAGGTTGATTGAATGGATTGATGTCTAATAAATAGCAAGTCATTCCGCAAGCCTTAAAGAAGAAATAAATCATATAGCCAAAAGCCTTTGCGCTATTGTCTTTTAAATTAATAATGATATTTGGAACACCACCTTCTTCACTGTGTGCACTAAGCGTTCCTTCTTGCGCCATCTTATTTACCCAAGAAACATTTTTACCACTTAGATAATTCATACCATCTAAGTTTTCGTCATCATTAGGGAAGATGATATCTTCTGGCATATTGTCAATTAAGAATAATGTTTCATATAAACATTTATTACCATCTTGAACAAATTGTCCAAGTGAATGTAAATCAGTTGAATAACAAACGGAAGTAGGTAGTAATCCATTTCCATCTTTGCCTTCTGATTCACCAAATAATTGTTTCCACCATTCGCCAACCATTGTTAGTTGTAAATGATATGAAACAAACATCTCACTCTTATATCCTTGATCATTTAATATTCTTCTTGCTACAGCATAGCGATAAGCTGCATTATCTTCAAGTTTACTAGTAGCTAAATCATTGTAGGCTAATTTTGAGCCTTCCATCAATTCTTTAATATCAACGCCAGCTAAAGCTAAAGGCAATAAACCAACAGCCGTAAATACTGAATATCTTCCGCCAATATCATCAGGAACAACAAATTCTTCATAGCCTTCTTTATCAGCTAAAGCTTTTAATGTGCCTTTATTTTTATCAGTAGTTGCAATTATTCTTTCTCTGGCTTCTTCTTTTCCATAACGTTTTTCAATATATTGTTTAAAGATTCTAAATGCTAAAGCTGTTTCCGTTGTTGTTCCAGATTTAGAAATGACATTTAATACAACATCTTTTCCTTCAATATGTTTTAATACTTGTGAAATATAAGTATTTGAGAATGTGTTGCCAACAAAAATAACTTCTGGTCCCTTTTCAGGATATAAGCCTCTAATCATTTCTAATGCTGCTCTAGCTCCTAAATATGATCCACCAATTCCACAAACTAATAAAACATCATATTTTCCTTTTAATTTTTCACTAAGTGATAATATACGATCAAATTCTTCTTTGTCATAATTATTTGGCCATTCTACCCAACCTACATAATCGCTTCCTTTACCACTTTTTTCGTGTAACCACTTATGTGCTTCGTTAACTTTTTCTTGATAAGAAAAAATATCTTTATCAAGTTTTGCATAATTTAAATCAAGTTTTAACATATTCTCTCCATTCTTTTTTTCATTTTTATTGAAGTCTTTAATCCAATCGTCAAGTTTATCACTTATTGAGCCAAAACCTTTAACATTGTCTGGCATGCCTTCAAATTTAACACGCTTTTGATATTTTCTGGTATTTTGTTCAAGAGCTTTAAAAGATAGACGAAGTTGTTTAGTTTGTGTATCAACATCGATGACTTTAAGCATACAATAGTCGCCTATTTGTACATAATTAGAAATATTTCTAACAAAGCCGTTTGAAATCTCTGATATATGAATTAAACCATTGACACCATCTTCAAAAGACACAAAAGCTCCATAAGGCTTTATGCCAGATATTTTTCCATATACAGTCATACCAACTTTATAATCATTTATAACGCTCATAAGACAATTATAACGCAAAGTCGTTTTGCCCACATAAAGAAAATATTGTTGTATAATTGTGAGGATGGAAAATACAGAGAAAGAGAAACAAATTATCAAAACGATAGAAAAAGTTCGTCCTTACATTCAGTCTGATGGAGGAGATGTAGAATTTGTTAAGCTTGAAGATGATATTGTTTATGTCAATGTCTATGGTGCATGTATTGGTTGCTCTGCATTAAGCGAAACACTTACAGATGGAATCGGTGCCTTGATAATGGATGAAGTTGAAGGCATTAAGGATGTTCGTTTATACGTTCCAGAATTATAAAATGAAGAAGCTATTCAGCTTCTTCATTTTTTTCTTCTAACCTTTCATCAACTATTTCTTTAAATATATAATAGATTGCCGAGAAAACAGGCACACCAAGCAACATTCCAAAGAAACCAAAATATGCACCACCAAGGATAATAGCAAACATTATCCATAAAGAGCTTAGTCCAACAGAATCACCAATAATTCTTGGGCCAATTATATTTCCATCAATTTGTTGAAGGATAAGAATCATTATAATAAATATTAAACTATCTAATGGATCGACAAATAATAATATTAATGCGCAAGGTATGGCACCAATAAATGGTCCAAAGAAAGGCACAATATTTGTAATTCCAACAACAATGGCAATTAATGCAGCATATTGAGAATTAATAAATAACATAGCTACAAAACAAATAATACCTACAATTAAAGAATCTAATAATTTGCCACCAAAAAAACCAGTAAATTTTTCAAGTAATAAATGACCAATTTTTTTGCCTCTATTGTATTGGCTTTCATTTAAATATGCTGATGCAACTTTACTGAATGTAATAGCTAATTTTTGTCGATCATTTAATATATATAAACAAACAATGAAACCAATAATGATTTTAATTAAAGCACTCGCAGTAGCAATTGTAGCCGATAAAATATTTGGAATAATATTCTGTAACGCATTTAAAACAGTCTGTAATATTTGGTTTGAATAAGAATAAATCATTCTCACAATATCATCTGATAAATGCAATGTATTTTGAATAGAATTAATCCAAACACTTGGATTGCTAGAAATCGCTTTAACAGTATTAGACAAAGATGTAATACTTGTAGCCAAGCTTGGAATGATAACAACAACTGATACCACGATTACAACAATTAGTAACAATGTAGATAATAAAGAACTAACAAATCTCTTTGTTTTGAACTTCCATTTTTCTGGTAATACTTTTTCTAATTTACATGCAATTGGATACATTATAAGAGCAAATAATATACCCCAAACAAAAGAGAATAAAGCAGTAAATAAATTTGATAAAAATGAGGCAACATTATTAAAGTTGAAAACCAACATAATAAATGTAGCAACAAAAATGCCTGATAGTGTTAAAATTTGAATCTTCTTTTTCGATTCTGGATCCTTAAATATTTTGTTCATAATTAAATTATACTCCTAATCTAATTCCACTTTGCCTGTATATAATTGATAATAACGTCCTTTAAGATTTAATAAATCTTCATGCGTTCCTCTTTCCATTATTTGACCATGTTCTATGACCAATATTGCGTTTGCGTTTCTAACAGTTGAAAGACGATGCGCTATAACAAAGGTAGTTCTTCCCTTCATCAGTTCATCAAGTCCTTTTTCAATTAATTTTTCAGTATATGTGTCAATAGATGAAGTTGCTTCATCAAGAACCATAACTGGTGGATCAGCTACAGCACATCTTGCGATATTTAATAATTGTCTTTGCCCTTGTGATAAATTAGAACCATTTGCGCTTAACATAGTTTGATAACCTTGAGGAAGTCTTGTGATAAATGAATCTGCATTGCACAATTTAGCAGCTTTGATGCATTCTTCATCACTAGCATCAAGTCTGCCATAACGAATGTTGTCCATTACTGTTCCTGAGAATAAATTGGTATCTTGAAGAACCATTCCAATTGATTTTCTTAAATCTTGTTTTTTGATATTCTTAATATCTATTCCATCATATGTTATCTGACCTTCTTGAACATCATAGAATCTATTTAATAGATTAGTAATTGTTGTTTTACCAGCTCCAGTACTACCAACAAGCGCAATTTTTTGTCCTGGTTTAGCGTATAAAGATATATCATTCAATACTTGTTTATTTTCAACATAAGAGAAATTGACATCTTTAAATCTTACATCGCCTTTTAGTTCAACTAGTTCGCCATTAGATTTTTCCCATGCCCAACGATGAGTCTTTTTATCAGTTTTAATAAGTTCTTCTTTGTCTTCTAAGATATTTGTAAGAGTAACTTTGCCTTCATTAATTTCACCATTTTTGTCCATTAATTCAAATACTCTTTCAGCACCAGCTAATGACATCATAAAGCCATTAAATTGTTGTGATAGATTAGATACTGGTCCCGTAAATTGTCTTACATATAAAAGGAAAGAAGCTAAAACGCCTAAAGACATTTCGCCATTAATGCATAAATATGCACCAACTACAGCCACTATTGCATAAGCAAAATATGATAAGTTCGCATTAACAGGAAACATGATAGAAGCGATCATATTTGTCCTTACAGAATTTTTATATAATTCATTATTTAAGTTTTTAAAATCATCCAATACTTTATCTTCATGATTGAACACTTTTACTACTTTTTGACCACTAAAATATTCTTCAACAAAGCCATTAATATTTGAAACTTGAACTTGTAGCTTAGCAAAATATTTATTTGAACCTTTTGCCACCTTGGCAGTAATAAAAATTATTATTAACATTACTCCAAAGACAATCAACATTAGTTTAAAGTTTAATATAGCCATCATTATAAAACAACCAAATAAAGTTGTAACTGCTGTAATTAAAGTTGGAACTGTTTCGGCAATCATTGGACGAGTCATATCAACATCATTTGTATAATAAACCATTATTTGTCCATTTGGTTTTCGGTCAAAGAAAGAAACAGGATAATCTTGCATTTTTTTAAACAAGTCTCTTCTTAAATCATCTAAAAGACCTGTGGCAACTAAAGAGATCATTTTTTGTTTAATGTAGCTTGCGCTTACACCGCCAATATAAATGCCAAATAACGCGCTAAGCATTTTTATAAAGTTTGTCATATCAACATTGTTTTGACCAATGAAAGGAACAATATAATTATTAATTAAAGGTGTAAAGAAATATGAACTGACAACGCCAGTTAATGAAGATAGAACAGTACATATCAAAGCTAAAATAAATTTGCCTTTATTATGTAACGCAATATATTCTAAAAGTCTTCTTATGGTTCCCCCTACATTATTAGCTCTCGCTGTTCTAATTTGGTGGTACTTATAACTAGCCATTTTGTACCCCCTGAAGTTGTGTTTCATATAAATCTTTATAAACTTCATTTCTATTTAATAGTTCATCATGAGTGCCAATATCATCAATTCTTCCATCATTCATAATAATGATGTGATCACAATCTTTAACTGAGCTTACTCTTTGGGCAATGATTATAGAAGTCATCGAATCAAGTTTATTTTTTAATGCTTCTTGAATCTTTTTATCAGTATTTGTATCACATGCACTAGTAGAATCATCTAATATTAAAATCTTTGGCTTTTTAAGAAGAGCTCTAGCTATACATAGTCTTTGTTTTTGACCACCAGATACATTATTTCCACCTTGATCCAAAACAGTATTATAGCCATCAGGAAAAGACATGATAAAATCATGAGCTTGAGCTTTTTTACATGCTTCAATTATTTCTTCATCATTTGCATAAGGATTACCCCAAAGAAGGTTTTCTTTGATCGTTCCTGAAAATAATAGATTCTTTTGAAGGACCATTGAGACACCTTCTCTTAAGTTATATAAGCTATAGTCTTTTATATCTCTTCCGCCAACTTTTATTTGGCCTTGTTTAATATCATAAAGACGAGGAATAAGTTGAACAAGCGTTGATTTGCCTGCTCCTGTCGGTCCTAGAATTCCTATTGTTTCACCTGATTGAATTTTTAAATTGATATTTGTTAAGGTATCTTTTTTAGCTTCATCAAAATATTTAAAACTGACATCATTAAATTCAATTGAACCATCTTTAACTAGTAAATTTTTATCAGCTAAACTATCATCAATAGATGGTTTTTCATCAAGCAATTCATTCGCTCTATCAACACTAGCTCTTGCGTTTACAATTTGTGTTAAAGAAATTGAAATGCCTAATAGTGAAAATAATATTTGTCTTAAATATGAAAGATAGGACATGAATTGACCTGTTGTTAAAGAACCAGCAATTATGAAATTGCCACCATACCACGCAACAGCAATCATACACGCATACATCACAAGTTCAAATAGTGGTTGATTTAAGATAATTACATTTTCAGCATACCTTTGAGACTTTAAAACATCTTTAGACACTTTTTCAAATTTATCTTCTTCATATTCAGCTCTTACAAAATTTTTCACCACTCTTATGCCTTCAATATTTTCTTTTAGTCCAGCGTTCATGGCATCAAATTTTGACATTAGTATCCTAAAACGTGGTCGAGCTTTCATCATGATGATAATTAAACCTGTACCCAAAATTGGAATAGCTACCGCAAAAACATTAGCTAAAGCACTATTTAATCTAAAAATCATAATCGCAGTTAAAATGAGCATAACTATCGCTCTAATCATTGTTCTTATGATAGAAGTATATGCCATTCTTAACATACGCATATCAGATGTCATTCTTACAACAACCGAAGATACAGGAAATTTTTCGATATTTTTAAAATCATATTCTTGAATCTTTTCAAGCATCGCACTACGAATATTGCGAGTAAATCTACATGAAGCAACGCTTACTGATATGCCAGATAAAGCTCCAAAAATACCAGCTACAATAGCTAAGCCAACCATTATTAGGCCAAGCTTAACTATATAATTGATGTCACCACCTCGATTGTTAATTCCTTCATCAATTATTAATGCCATAGCATAAGGAATACCTAAATCAAAAATAACTTCTAGTATAACTAGAATTGGTCCAAGCATCGCACTTTTCCATCCATCTTTAGTGTATTTAAATAAAAGCTTAAACATTTCTTTATTATCTTAACACAAAAAGATTAATAATTTGTGTTGTAAATAAAAAAGAGAATTATTCATTCTCTTCTATATCTTCATCTTTTAAATCAGCAAATTCTTTTTCTAATTCATCTTCTATTATTTTGAAATCGACATCTATTGCATTTGAATTAGCGATATAATTTGAGTCACTCAATGGTGTATCCTTTATAGCTTTATGAAAATTATCACATGATGAGCTAAAAGCAGCAAAAGTCATTCCTCCCATCGCAACACCACCAACAAATTTGATTGCATTGGCAATACCTTTTGTAGCAACATCTTTTGTTAATTTAATGCCGACATAATTTAATACTTTTTTAACTACCTTGAATGCCACTTTTGTGCTGAAACCTTTTTTAAGAATCTGTTTTGGCACATTAATTGCTAATTTTTCAGCAATGATGTTTATAAACTTGGCGGCTTCTTTTACTCCTGCCATAGTTCCAACACCCATAATAATCAAATTCATAGTTTCATCGTCTATATTGCCGTTTTCTGACTCTAATTCTAATTCTGGATAGCCATATAAATACATTAGCTTTTGCATTACCACTAAAATGTGCCCATAATATTGGGCAAGATCTGCAACCGTAGTTGCAGCATCAATTCCTAAACCACCTGGTGTATATCCAAGCCCAATAGATGAAACCGTAACAACAGTTTTTTCTAGTGCTATAGCGTTTTGTGCTATTCTTTCAACAATTTCTTTACTGATATTTGCCTTTGCTGGAGTTGTCTCTATAGCTTTTTCTATAGTTCTTTCATCATAATATTTCTTAAAAGACTTTCTTAAATACTCAGCTCTTTCAACTTTGATTGGTTTTGTTTTTAGTGCTTTAATTAAGAAATCTATAAGATTAATTTTTCCATCTTTATTCTCATCTGCTATTTCTAATGTTTTATCAGCTACCAACTTAGCTGCGTCTCTTGCTTTTTCTTCGATAGTATCAAAAATGTTTTCAACTTTTTCTCTTATACCATTATCGCCCATGTTTAAGCCTCCATTTATAAGAAAATATTACCCCCCCCCCGACGGAGTTTGTCAATGTGTTGTGCTATGTGTTGTGCTATTAAGAAAGTAGACACTTTAGGGGGTAAAAGTAGACACAACATGTTGTGCTATTAAGAAATTAGATGCAATGTTTTACATGTAGATATAGAAATGATTTTCGATAGTTTAAAAAGACTCACTAACGGAGTCTAATTAATCAATATTTATTAATTCGTATTCTTTATTTCCTACGCCTAATTTATAGGCAGCATCAATTGTTAATGTTCCATTACGAGAATTGATTCTTTCAAGTAATATCTCTTTTCCTGGATCATTGCTATTTTTAACTAAATCGACACAAGCCTGATCAATTGCGACTGGATCTAGTGAAACACAAATGCCAATATCTTTCATACATGGATCTTCAGCAACTTCACAACAATCACAATCAACTGATAAATTCTTTAAAACATTTATAAATACCATCTTACCATCAAAATGATCAACAATTGCTTTTGCGGCATCAGCCATTGATTCTAGGAAATCGTTTTGAGTAGCACATACACCTGGTTGTTCGATATCGTTGCAAACTCTATGCTTACCAGCTGAATGAATATATGTTTTGCCATTTGAAGAAGCAAAGCCAATACTTAATTGTTTTAATGCTCCACCAAAGCCACCCATTGGGTGTCCCTTGAAATGTGACAACACAACAGCAGAATCATAATCTAATAGATTCTTACCTACAATATCTTCAGCTAAGTGTTTACCACCCTTGAGTGGTAATGATACTTCTTCATTGGCATCCATAATATCAACATTGAAAAATGAGTCCCATTTATGATCTGATATTAGTTTTTTATGTTTAGCTGTTGTATTTCTTTCACCTCTATATGCAGTGTTACATTCAACAACTGTACCACCTAATTCATCAATAATAGGTTTCCAAAATTCTGGATGCAAATAATTTTGATTCCCATTTTCTCCTGAATGTACTTTACATGCAACTTTGCCAGGAAGTTCTTTGTTTAATAATCTAAACATTTTTAATACATTTTCAGGACTTAAATTTTTTGAAAAATAAACTTTTGCTTTTTCCATTTTTTCTCCTTTAAATACTTAAATCTTTTAATACATTAACGCATCTATCACATAAGCCTTCTTCATTAGTGCTTTCAGTTATATTCCAACATCTAGGACAAACTACACCATTGGCCTTCTCTACTTTTACGCCACATACTTCATATTGTTTTAAATCTTCATCTGTTAAAGATACTTTAGAAACAATTAACCATTGATTAATTTTATCGCCAAAATTATCTTCAAGAAGTTTTTTATCCTCTTCACTAACATTTAATACAACATGAGCTTCAAGTGATTTACCAATAACCTTTTCTTGTCTTGCTTCTTCTAATGCTTTAAAGATATCATCTCTAATTAAATGCAATCTATCAAAGTTCTTATAGATTTCTTCAGAATCATTAAATGTTTCAGCTTCAGGGAAATTTGTATAGTGAACACTTTTCATGTTTGGCTTATAGAATGAATAAACTTCTTCACTAGTGAAACATAAAATCGGACTCCATAATTTAACTAGGACATCAATTGCTTTATATAATACACTTTGAACTTGTCTTCTACGTTTAGAATTCTTTCCATCACAATATAATATATCTTTTGCATAATCACAATAATATGATGATAATTCATTAGTCATGAAATTTGTCATTGTATTGGTAGCTAATACAAAGTCGTAATTTTCATAAGCTTTCTTTACTTTAATTAATAAATCATTTAATGAAACACGCATAAACTTATCAATTGGTTCAAGATTTGAATAAGGTATTTCTTCACCATCAAAATCACTTGTATTTCCAAGTAAGAATCTAAATGTATTTCTTACTTTACGATATTGGTCAGATACTTGTTTTAGATTTGAATCACCTATACGCATATCAGCTTTAAAATCTTCACTAGCAGCCCATAGACGCAAAATATCAGCTCCATATTTATCAATAATATCAAGTGGGTTAACAACATTACCAACGGATTTATGCATTGCTTGTCCTTTAGAGTCACAAACATAACCATGTGATAATACAGACTTATAAGGCGCTACATTATGATTTGCGACAGAGACAATTAATGATGAATTAAACCATCCGCGATATTGGTCACTTCCTTCAAAATATAAATCACATGGATATTCATATCCCCTTGCGATTAATTCATTCCAAGAAGAGCCCGAGTCAAACCATACATCCATGATGTCACTTTCTTTTGTGAAGTTTCCATTAGGTGATTTTGGATTTGTATAACCATCAGGCAATAATTCTTTTGGTGATTTTTCAAACCATGCACTTGATCCTTCTTTTTCAAAGATATCAGCTATATGTTCAAAGACTTCTTTTTCAATGATTGGCGATTTATCTTCATTGTAGATAATTGGAATTGGAACGCCCCAAAGTCTTTGTCTTGAGATACACCAATCTTTACGATCTTTAATCATGTTGCTTAAACGAAGTTCACCAAATGAATTTAGCCATTTAACATTTTTAATAGCTTCAAGTAATTGTGGTTTAATCTTTTCAATTGAAGCGAACCATTGCACAGTAGCTCTAAAAATTACTTTTTTCTTTAAACGATCATCATGAGGGTATGAGTGGGTTACCCATTCCATCTTTAATAGATTGCCTAATTCTTCAAGCTTTACACAAACATCTTTGTTGGCATCAAAAACAAATTTACCTTCTAAATCTGGTCCAGCTTCTTTTGTTAATATACCTTTGTCATCTACTGGACAAAATGTTGGTAAACCATATTTTTGGCCAACATAAAAGTCATCTAAACCATGTCCTGGTGCTGTATGAACACAACCAGTACCATCTTCATCAGTAACATGTTCACCATTGATTACTAATGAATCTCTTTCAGGATAAAATGGATGTTTAACTGTAATTCCTTCTAATTCCTTGCCTTTAAATGTTTTGATCACTTCACCTGTTAAACCAAATTTTTCAAGTAAGACATCTTTCATCTTTTCAAGGAAAATCAATTTGCCTTTTTCTGTTTTAACAACAGCATAATCAAAATTAGGGTGTAGACAAATCGCAAGATTAGCTGGAATAGTCCAAGGAGTCGTTGTCCAAATCACAAATCTTTCATCGCCATCTAAAACACCTTTGGGATCACTTACATCAAATGCTACATAGATAGTTGGATCCTTAACATCAAAATAGACAATTTCACTATCAGCTATAGCTGTCTCTTGATAAGGTGACCAGTATATTGGCTTTAAGCCTTGGAAAATCATTCCATCAAGCGCCATTTTCGCAAATGATCTAACTTGTCTTGCTTCAAATTCCTTTTGTAAAGTTATATATGGATGATCATAATCAGCAACTTGGCCAAGTCTTTTTTCAGTAGCCATTTGTTGTTTAATTTGTCCCCACGCATATTCTTCACATTTTTCTCTAAATTCTTTAGGACTAATTTCTTTACGATTTACACCAAGCTTTTGTACAGCGTTCTCAATTGGCAAACCATGTGTGTCCCAACCAGGAAAAAATGGTGTATAAAAACCAGCCATAGCTTTAGAACGAACAATAATATCTTTTATTATTCTATTCATCGCTGTACCAGCATGCAGATTACCATTAGCATATGGTGGACCATCATGTAAGACAAAAGGTTTATTGTCTTTATTCTTTTCTAAAATTTTGTGATAATGATCATCATCTTCCCACTTTTGTAGGATAGCTGGTTCTTTTGATGGCAAATTGCCTCTCATTTCAAAACCAGTATTAGGCATTTGTAAAGTATCTTTGTAATCCATATTTCCTCCAAATAAATAAAAAAGGTAGCCCAAGGGCGCTATTGCGCGGTACCACCTTACTTATATCTTCTACTCTTAACGCGAGTTACGTCTTATTTTACATATCAAATAAGAAGCTCATAAGTGATATCTTGAATAATATCCTGTCCATTTCCACCAATTAGGACTCTCTATAATTAAATTACTCAAGCATGTCTTAATCTAAGCAATAATTATTCTGATTTGCTGCTAACTTCAATTTTGCCTGCAACTTGTAAATTTCTTGGTGCACATAAAATAACATCATCAGCTATTTTCTTAATTGAACCATCAACACCATAAACAACGCCATTTAAGAAGTCAACCATTCTTGTACGATAATCAATTGGCATTCTTTGTAGATTTACGCAACAAGCTCTTTTATGTTTGATGTGTTTTGCGATCTCTGCTGCTTCTTCAAAATTACGAGGTTCAAATAATACGATATTCGCATTAGCTGAAATATTGCTTGCAGTTTCATTTTTAGGTTGTTCGTAAGCACTAACTGCAGCCGCTTCTTCTTCTGTTAATTCAAGTTCTGATTCATCTTCAGGTGAAATGAAATCTTTAATCTTATCAAAAACTCCCATAGTGCCTCCTTATTTACTTTATTATTTTAACACAAAGAATTGAGATATAATTATTGATATGAAATTAAAAAATATTCGCATAAGAGAATTAATTATCTCATTAATCATTTCTTTACTTTATCCTATTGCTAGGGCCGTTATATCACAAAATCATTTAATTGCTTTTAGTGATTCTACTTTAATTATAGGTTTATTAGCTATTATGATTGGCATTTTTAATGCAGCTGTTTTACATGGCGATTATGATATTGCCTCTTATTTAGCACATAGAAGAAGATTTAAAAATGATGAATTAGATTTTAACACATATCAAAAATCCCAAGAAGAAAAAAGAAAGGATAGCTTTAACTATCCTTTGTTTATTGGCATAATATTTATTTTAATATCTTTTTTAATAAATATTATTGCTTAGCTTCTTTAGCTTCCATTTCTTTTAAAATAGCATCATATTCTTTCATTTCGCGATCATTAGCGAATACAAAGTGACCTGGTCTAATTTCTTGTAGAATAGGTTTTTCGCCTGATAAATCACGACCTGAATCATCATAAACAACTAGTTTCTTACTCTTTTCAACTCTTGGGTCAGGCATAGGTACAGCTGACAATAATGAGATTGTATATGGGTGAAGAGGATGTTTAAATAATTCTTCAGTTTCTGCTATTTCAACAATTCTTCCTAAGTGAATTACAGCAATTCTATCAGATATAAATCTTACAACTGATAAATCATGGGCAATGAATAAATATGTTAAACCTTTATCGTCTTTTAATTTATTCATTAAGTTTAATACTTGAGCTCTAATAGAAACATCAAGTGCTGAAATAGGTTCATCTGCAACAATTAATTCAGGTTCCATAATCATTGCTCTGGCAATACCAACTCTTTGTCTTTGACCACCAGAGAATTCATGTGGATATCTTGATTTATGTTCTGGAAGTAAACCTACATCATGTAAAGCTTTATCAACTTTGGCGATTCTATCTTCTTCATCTTTATATAAATGGAAATTATATAAACCTTCGGAGATACAATATTCAATTGTCGCTCTTTCATTTAATGAAGCAGCTGGATCTTGGAAAATCATTTGAATAGATCTAATAACTTCACGATCATCTTCTTTTGATAATTTACCCGATATCTTTTTACCTTTGAAATAGATCTCACCAGTTGATAATTCATTAATACGTAAAATAGCACGTCCTAGTGTTGTTTTACCACTGCCAGATTCACCAACTAAGGCAAATGTTTCGCCACGATAGATATCAAAATTAGCGTTCTTTACAGCTCTGAATCTTTTTTTGCCGATACCAGTTTTATTATCAAATGCGATGTCTACATTTCTAACTGATAAAAGAACTTCTTTTTCATTAGTCTTGTTTGACATAGTAGGCACCTCCTTCTGATGTCATTGCCGTAATCTTTTCATGAAGATTTTGAATGACTTCTGGTTTTTCAACTTTCGGAGCACGAGGATCTAACAACCAGGTCTTTGCATAGTGAGTATCACTAATCTTAAAGAATGGTGGTTCTTCTTCAAAATCAATCTTAAGTGCATAAATATTTCTAGGTGCAAATGCATCACCTTTAATCTTGTTGTATAGAGATGGTGGAGTACCAGTAATATAGAATAAGTCTTCACCTTTAACGCCAAGTTGAGGAAGTGATGATAATAATGCCCAAGTATAAGGATGATGAGGATCATAGAAGATTTCTTCTACTGTTCCATATTCAACAATTTGGCCACCATACATAACACCTACTCTATCGGCAACATTAGCTACAACACCTAAATCGTGAGTGATATAAATAGTAGTAAATTTATATTCTTTTTGTAGATCTTTAATTAATTGAAGAACTTGTGCTTGAATAGTAACATCAAGGGCAGTTGTTGGCTCATCACAAATAAGAATATCAGGATGACAACTTAAGGCAATAGCGATAACGATTCTTTGTCTCATGCCACCAGAATATTGGAATGGATAAGCATCAAATCTTTGTTCAGCGTTAGTGATACCAACTTTATTCATGATATCAATTGCTTGTTTTTTTGCTTCAGCTGCTGAAACGCCTTGGTGTTTCATAATAACTTCAGTAATTTGTGAACCGATTGTTCTAATTGGGTTTAATGAAGTCATAGGATCTTGGAAGATAGTTGAAATCTTTTTACCTCTAATGCCTTCCCAATCTTTATCAGTAACAAGTTTTGTTAAATCTTTGCCTTCAAACATGATGCTTCCATTTGTGATTTTGCCATTTGATTCAAGCATACCCGTGAAAGTCTTTGTGAATACTGATTTACCAGAACCAGACTCACCAACAATCGCAAATGTTTCGCCATCATATAAATCTAATGAGACATTTCTAATTGCGGTTAGATAATTATCTCTTACTCTAAATTGAACTTCGATATCTTTAGCAGATAAAATAATTCTTTTGTTTTCTGACATACTATTACCTACCTATGAGTTCTAGGATCACTAGCATCCGCAAGTGCTTGTCCTACGATATAAAGTGAAATACTTATTACAGCTAATATTGATACAGGAATCCAGAATAAGTGTGGATATGCATTCATATAAGTTGTATATTGAGAAATCATTCTACCCAATGAAGCATTTTGTTGGCCTAAACCTAAGCCCAAGAATGATAAGAATACTTCATAAGAAATATTGGCAGGAATTTCTCTAGCTGTATAAGTCATAATAACAGAAATTAGATAAGGAAGAATATTTTTAGTAATCATCGTCCAAGTACTAGTACCAAGACATCTAGATGCTAAATTATATTCTCTATCTCTAATAATCATAACTTGTGTTCTAATGAAATATGCTACATAGATCCAGTTTGTAACACACATAATGAATATAAGTGATCTAAAACCAGAACCTAATACATATGATAGAACCATCGCTAATAGTAAGAATGGAACATTAGAAATAACATTATAGATTTCAATCATCCATCTATCCATTTTCTTTGAAAAGCCCCATATAGCACCAATGACAACACCCAATATCATGTTTATCAATGTACATACAAAGCCGATAATCAAAGAGTTTTTAGCACCAGCCCAACAAGCATCAAATACATCTCGACCAAAATTATCAGTACCAAATAAATGTTGTGAACTTGGGCCTAAGAATTTTAAAGTTGCATCATTGATGTTAGGCATATACATTGGATCATATTGAGAGAATATTGGTTGAATCATTGAGAATACAACAACAATAAGCATGAAGATACAAACAGCAACAGTAAATTTGTTTCTTACAAATGTTCTCCAAACAGATTTCCAATATGAATAACGAGGAGCTTCGATATGTTCTGACTTAC
Source organism: Erysipelotrichaceae bacterium (assembly GCA_017404205.1). Lineage (GTDB taxonomy): Bacteria > Bacillota_I > Bacilli_A > Erysipelotrichales > Erysipelotrichaceae > Colivicinus. Next base: position 16,394 of record JAFRCV010000013.1, on the reverse strand, counting down.
TTTCATCGAATTCAGCAAAAGTAAATAATTCGTTTTTATTGTTTTCCATTATCTACCTTCCTCCTTACTAGCTAGTGAAATACGAGGATCAATCCAAGTGATAATAATATCACCAGCAAATACAGCAACAATTGAAATTGTTGTATAAATAAATGCTAAGGCAATAATCATCGCATTGTTATATGAATTGATAGAATCAGGTAACATCTTACCCATACCACCAACAGAATATACTTGTTCAGTAATAATTGCACCAGTTAGACATCCAGCAAGTGAAGATGGAATACCTTGAGCAATTGGAATTATCGCATTTCTAAAGATATGTTTGCGATAGATTTCGCCTTGGTTCAAACCTTTAGATTTAGCGAATTTAACATAATCAGAATTCATTTGGTCAACCATATATCTTCTTGTCCATAGCATCAAACTACTAATTGATGGTAAAGCCAAAGAAATACATGGAAGTATCCAAGATCTAATATCTTCACTACCATAAGTAGGGAATGCACTTGGAAGTCCAAATACTGTAGAACCAATGAATTTAAAGAAATAAATATAAGCAAGTGATGGCACTGAAATCATGAAAATGATATATACCATACCAATTTTGTCAACGACGCCACTCTTACTTTTAGCCATAGCTAAACCAACTGGTAAGCCAATTCCATAAGCAAGAATTAAGGCAATAACACCCATAATGAATGATGTTCCCATCATTGAAGGTGATTTCTTTTGAATTACACAATCTGCATAATTATCTGCAAATCTGTTTCTATCTAATTTATCTAAATTTGGTTTATAACGACAAGAAGTCATCTTTAAAGAAGATACTTCAGTATGGCCATCTTCAAAGATAGTATCTTTTCTATTTTCTTGTCCTTGTGAATCAGTAATAACATTTAATACTTGTAAAGAATCAAATGTAGGATACGATTGTCCTAAATGTAAACTTAATACATTTTGATGAATAAATGGGAAAGATAAATCTGTATATAAAAGATATTTATGTTCACAACCGTCGCACTTTAAAGCTAAGCCGCCAGTAGGTGTTCTACCAAAATAGACTCTTTCTTCTATTTCAACTCCATATGTATTTTCTACAAAGTTTTTATTGTCAATTTGTATTAATTGACCAAACCATTCCAATACACGCGAAATAATAGCTCTTTCTTTATAAGCTATTGGTGAACCAGAAACTGGTAAATATTCAATTGTGTAGCCCTCATTTGTATATTTCTCTACAAAATTAGCTTCATCTTTTGAACCAGCAGTGTTACAAGCAACTATATCATCTGAACCTACTTCATATGTCAGTGAACAATAGCTACTCATGCTTTCAAATGTTAGATATCCTAACCTCTGCCAAGTACGCATTTTATAAAGTTGTCTTTCATCAGGCTTACCACCTAATTTAACAATTGTGTCATCAGCATTAAATATTCTGTCTCTTGGCACAAGTGAGTATACTAGAATGAAAACAACGGTTATTACAATAAATATAGAAATTATAGATCTTACTATTCTTTTAATATAATATCCTTTTTCCATATTTCCTCCTTCCCTTTTAGATAAAACAAGGAAAGTCAGACGCATTACGACTGACTTTCCTTAGTATTAACGATAATTAATTAACTTAAATTATTCGCCTTTTAACCAAGCAGCCTTAGCTGTGTCATGTTCTTCAGTTGTAATTGCAGAAGTGTAAACCTTCATACCCTTGAAGATTGGAACATTGTTGTAAGATGCCCAACCATAGTTACCATGACATGCAGTATATGGAGCGATGTTAGAGATAACAACATCAGCACCAGAAGTTGCCATTGGTCTTACTAGAGCTTGTGATAAGAAGTAAGCTTCAGCATCAGCATATAGAGAGAAACGAGTATCGTTATCATCTGTTACAGCATCAGCAACAGCACACAATTCACCATATTTAACTAGACCTACGTCTTCTTTTAATTGTTGTTCTTCAGGAGTTGTTAATGCAACACTTGAGAAGCCTAAATTTTGAAGCATATCACCATTGTCTGGTAAGAAGATGTTTAGATAAGTTCTAGGGTCTTCATAGTCTGGGCCCCATCCGCCGAAGAATAATAAGTCAGCATTTGTTTCAGAACCTAATTCAACATAGTACCAGCAATCATAATATGTATCAACGTCTACAGCATGAACTTGAACATCAACGTATTCAGCACCAAGTGCAGCTTCGATTGCTTGTTCTTCAGCTTTAGCACGACCTACAGAAGTTTCAGATGTTTCAACTGCTAGAGTATCAAGAATGATTGGCCATGTAACTGTATCGCCTAATTCTTCAACAGCTTTAGCTAACCAAGCTTTAGCTTTTTCAGGATTGTAATAAGCATCTTGACCATCAGCTAAGTTGATGTCTTCATAGCCTTCATAAGCTCTTAATTTATCTTGTAATACGTCACCATAAGCAACGCCATCAATTCTACAGAATGTAGGAGCAACTAAAGTGTTACGAGATGGACCATCAGCTAATTCATCACCAAGAGAAACTGCTTCATAAGCATGATCAGAGAAAGCAGCCATTACAGCTCTACGGAAGTTAAGATTTAATAAAGCTTTCTTAGTGTCTTCTTTTTGTTCATCAGTCTTTTCAGAAACAGCCTTTGAAGGGTCTGTTGGAGAAGCATATTGTTGTCTGTTAACGTTTAAAGCAACCCAGTAACATGTAGTTCCTGTATCAGAAATATACATATTGTCACCATAGTTAGCTTCAGCATCAGCCTTGATTTCAGGGTTAGCAACTCTTACGCCAGTAGAGTCAACTTCACCGTTCTTATACATCTTGTATAGATAATCAGTGTCGTCGTTTTCAGCAGTATAAGTTAATTTAATATTCTTAATGAATACATTTTCAGCATCCCAATAGTTGTCGTTCTTTGTAAATTCAATTACAGATTTAGAAGTGTAGTTAGAAATTACATAAGCAGAGTTGTAAAGAATACCATCAGCAGCTAAAGAACCAAATGTACAGTTTTCAGCATCAGCAGCACCTAAAGCACAACCAGTACCTTTAGACTCTAAGAATTCCTTATTAACTGGGAATAAAATTGAATAAGTAGTCATTGAAGGGAAATAAGGAGTAGGACCAGTCATCTTATAAACTACAGTGTAGTCATCAGGTGTTTCAATACCTACAGCGTCCCATTCAACTGTACCTTCTAAGTAATCGTTTAAACCTTCGATTACATCACCAACTAACCAAAGAGTTAATGAATTGAATTCAGCAGCATGTCTTAGACCTGTTACGAAGTCTTCTGCTTTAACTTCATCATAAACTTCACCATTGTTAGTTACCCAATTTGCGCCTTTACGTAAATGGAATGTCCATTCAGTAGCATCTTCGTTTTGTTCCCAAGATTCAGCCATACCTGGAGCTAATACGCCAAATCTGTCTTGAGTTAACAAACCTTCAACGCCGTTGTTGTAAATATCGCCGTTTGTTGACTTGTTGTTATAGATGTAGTCGAAAGTAGAAAGATCAGCAGTATATACATAATTGAATGTATCCTTTTCTGTTCTACCAGTTTCGCCACCTTCACCGCCACCATTAGTGCCAGTGCAGCCAACAAGAAGTAATAATGCGAATAAAACAACTAATAATTTTTTCATAAAATTCCTCCTTATTGTATGCAAAAAATAATTGCATATATTAATTATAAAAAAGTAGCAAACTATTCGCAATAAAAATTTCACAAAATTTTCATATTTATGAAAATATTTTCATTTAATGTTTTTTTCTATCAGGAAGTTGTGAAATAACAATCGCAACAAATGCTAGTAAGCAACCTAAAATTTGCTTTGTAGATAATACTTCATGTAATATTAGCCATCCACCAAAAGCACCAAATACAGATTCTAAACACATAATCAATGATGCAATTGTTGAATCTACTTCTTTTTGAACAAATACCTGAATTGTTACACATACTGCAGATGAAAGAATTCCTGTATATGCAAGCGCAAACCACGATGCTTTAATTCCTTCAACATCTATTGGCATTTCAAAAGCCAACATACAAATTGTTGATAATATAGCACAAATAATATATTGAACAAAACAGAATATAAGTGTATCCATCTTGTCGCCTTCTTTTTCGATTAACAAAATATGTATCGCAAAGAAGAATGCACCTGCAAAAGTAATGATGTCACCAATATTGATTACAAAATTATCATTTACACATAATAGATATAAACCTACTATTTCAAGAAACACACATAGCCAAAGACTCTTTTTAATCTTTTTACCAAAGATGGCCGCAAATAAAGGGACCATTATTACATAAGTAGCTGTAATAAAGCTACTCTTAGAAGCGGTTGTATAGCCAATGCCTATTTGTTGAACAGCTAAAGCTAAAAAATCAATCACGCCAAGTATAATACCAGCTTTAATTGATTCTTTCTTTTTTGATATTTCAATATTTTTACGATTAAAAATGATAAGTATTGACATTGTCCAAACAGCAAAATAATTTCTAAAATTATAAAAAGTAAATGGCGCTAATGTACTAGCTCCACTTCTTTGGGCTGAGAATGATAGGCCCCATATAAGTGCTATTGTAAATAGTAATACTATATTTCTAACTTTTTTACTCACCTATTAATAATAACAAAAAAGAAGTGAATGTTCACTTCTTTTTATAACTAACGCATGTAATATGGCTTTACATATGCAGGAACGCCATCCTTATAATAAACAGTTGGCGAACCTTTAATTAGTGGTTCTAAATATTTAACTGCCTCTTCGCTAATACCTTGATAGTTTGGCTTAATCCATTCTTGAGGGAATCCTTTAACTTGATTAGCTACTTCAATAGCATCAACAGCGATGAAATCAACATCATATTCAGGAACATCTTTTCTTACAAGACCAACCATCTTGCCTGTAAATGTCTTATCGCAACTTCTCATATGTGCAGACATACCAAGTTGGAATGATTCTGTAACATCAACTAATGATTGTTGAACAGCGAAACATCTTTGGGCAGTTGATAAGTCTTGAACTTTCGCTCTACTTGCGACACCTGCTTCAAGAATGATTTCTTTAACAGCTTGACCAGCACCACCTAGCATTGCATGTCCAAAGCCATCGTTTTTAGCTTGGCCAGCAGCGATATAGGTTCCATCAGCATATTTACATCCTTCCGATATTACGATGTAACATTTATTTTTTTCATCGATACATTTCTTAACTTGTTTTAAGAATATATCTTTATCAAATGGTGTTTCTGGTAAACATAAGATATCAACTACACCTGATAAACACGCACTAGCTGCAAGCCAGCCAGCATCTCTTCCCATTGTTTCTAAAATAAATACTTCTTGTCTTGTATAAACATTAACATCTAACCAAGTTTGAAGGGCTGTAGTTGCGATAAATTTTGCAGCACTCGCAAAGCCTGGGCAATGATCAGTAATAATTAAATCATTGTCAACAGTTTTAGGACAGCCTACAAAACGATGCTTTGTGATGTTATGTTCTTTGGCATATTCGCTTAAAGCTGCAACTGTATCCATTGAATCATTACCACCTGTATAGAACATTGTTTCAATATTATATTTATCTAGAATATTGAATAATGATTCAAAATCTGCTTTATTGTCTCTTTTTAATTTATAACGACATGAGCCTAAAGCACTTGATGGTGTTTGTCTTAAAATAACATTCTCTTCATCTGACATATTTGTTAAATCAACAAATCTTTCTTGAAGAATACCTTCTATACCATTTAATCCGCCATATACCTTATCATAATAAGGATTCATTTGATTTGCTTTTACTACACCCGCAACTGTTGCGTTAATAACAGAAGTTGGGCCGCCACTTTGAGCTACTAAACAATTTGACATTTCTTTTCCTCCATTTTGTCCTAGTTAATTATAACTTATTCTTTCTTACTTGAAATAATCTTAAAATTTAAACTATTTATTCTTTTATTAATGCTTATAGTAACTAAAATACCCAATATTTTAATTACAACAAAAACAACAAAGAATAAAACACCATCGAATTTATCAATAATTTCAAATATAATTGCTGAAATAATTGATGCAAGTTCAACAATTACCAAAACAATTGTATCATTCTTAAAGCGTTTTACCGATTTATTATATTGCATCTTCGTAAGCCCATATCGACAATTAGAAAAATACATTATTCCCCAAAGCATTAACAATATTATTACTAATTCAATTCCAAATAAAATAATTAGATATGGGGCTTCAATCATGCCTTTAAATGGAATTAGACCACTTAATATGCTAAGTATAAATAAGCCTATTAATGATAACCACATTTTTTTCATTAATTTATCTATACTTTTTGAATCTAAATCAATTTCATAAACATCGCCAACATAAATATACTTGCCGTCTTTCTTTTCATAATCTTTAAAGAAATTGTTATTCATTAACGATTCTCCATTTCTTCCATAGCTAATTCCCAAGTTTCTGTAGCTGCATGAATACGATTGTGAATATCATCGATTTCTTCATCTAGTTCTTTCATTTTTGTTTGGTCTTGATAATATTCTGGTTCAAAACGCAGACTTCTTTTCTCTTCTAAAAGATTTTCTAATTCATCGATTTCTTGTTCAATCTTTTTCAAATTATATTTAGGTCTATTTTTAGCTATCTTTAAATCAATCTTTTCTGTTTTAGTTTCTTCTTTTTTAATTTCTTCTTTTTTAGCATCAATATAATCTAAATAGCCGTCAGGATAATATGTTGTTGTATTATCATCTATCACAAGACAAGATGTCGCTATTTGTTTAATAAAATAACGATCATGAGAAACAAATAATATTGTTCCATCATATTCCTTTAAAGCATCTTCTAAAGCTTCTTTGGAAATAATATCAAGATTATTTGTTGGTTCATCAAGAATTAAGAAATTAGCCTTTTTAAGCATTAATTTAGCTAATAAAAGTCTGACTTTTTCTCCACCTGATAAAACATTTACATCTTTAAAAACTTCTTCACTTGTAAATAAGAAAGCTCCTAGCACACTTCTTATTTCATACATATCTTTATCAGGATATTCATTCCACAATTCTTCAAGAACATTGTTGCCACTTGTAAATGAGGAAACATTTTGATCAAAATAAGCAATATCAATTTGATGTCCTAATAACATATAACCACCAAGAGGCTTAATTAAACCAACAATTGTTTTTAATAATGTTGACTTACCTGTGCCATTATCACCCATGACACATATTCTTTGTCCTCTTAAAATATCTAGACTAACTTCACATAGCGGTTTATTATAGCCTACTTTTAAATGATCGAGGCTTAAGACATTTTTACCACCGCGATTGCCACAAACAAAGTGTGCTTTAAATGCTTTTGTATCGGCCTTTTTAGGATCTTCTAATTTATCCATTCTTTCTAGATATTTAATCTTACTTTGTGCAAAAGCTGCTTTATTCTTTTTATATCTAAACTGTTCAATTAATTCTTCTAATCTTTTAATATTTTTTTGTTGCCTTTTATAAGCAGCTTCATCTTTTAAGAAATTAGCTTTTTTCTGTTCAACATAATTGGTGTAATTTCCTGAATAGCGTTTTAAATTTCCATATTCTAATTCATAGACTGTATTAGCTATTTTATCTAAAAAGATTCTATCATGTGATACAACTAGCATTGCCTTTTTATATTTACTTAGATAATTTTCAAGCCATTCAATTGTATGCAAATCTAAATGGTTAGTAGGTTCATCTAATAATAATAAATCGGGCTTTGTTAATAGCAACTTCACAAAGGCCAGCTTTGTTTTTTCACCACCTGAAAAACTATTCACATTTCTTTTTAAATCAGAACTATTAAAGCCAAAACCAAATAATACTGTTTCAAGTTCACTATGATATGTATATCCACCTTTAAAATTAAATTCTTCCATCAAGGCAGAATAAGCATCAATATTTTTTTGATTATGATCGCTTTCAAGTTTTATAGCTAAATCATTTAATCTATTTTCCATTTCGATTAAATCTTTAAAAGCTTCAAGTAATTCTTCTTCAACCGTTAAATTAGAATCTAATAATGAATTTTGATTCAAATAGCCAATATTCATTTTATTAGGTTTGATAAGTTGACCACTACTTAGCTCTACTTCGCCCATAAGCACTTTCAAAAGGGTCGTTTTACCAGACCCGTTTCTTCCTACTAAGGCTATTTTTTCATTTTCTTTGATGGAGAAATCTATGTTCTCAAAAACATCATTGGCACCGAAGTAAACGGTGCCATTATTTATTGAAATTAACATATTAATAAATTAAATTCTTTGGAGTTCTTGGATATGGTAATACATCACGAATGTTCTCCATACCACTTAGATACATAATCATTCTTTCAAATCCAAGTCCAAATCCAGCGTGTTTACAACCGCCATATCTTCTTAAATCAAGATACCAATCAAGGGTAGATTTTTCCATTCCTAATTCATCCATTCTCTTTTCAAGAAGATCAAGTCTTTCCTCTCTTTGTGAACCACCAACAAGTTCACCAACATGTGGTACAAGTAAATCACATGCTGCAACCGTCTTGCCATCAGCGTTTTGGCGCATATAGAAGGCTTTAATATCTTTAGGATAATCAGTTAAGAATACAGGTCCTTTAACTACTTGTTCACAAATATATTTTTCATGTTCAGTATTTAAATCGATGCCCCATTCAACTTTATTCTCAAACTTAACTGGTGCTTTTAATAAAATATCAATCGCTTCTGTATAAGTCATTCTCCTAAATTCAGAATTCTTTACGGCATTTAATCTATCTAACAAAGTTTTGTCAATCATCGTGTTAAAGAATTTCATTTCTTCTGGAGCGTTATCTAAACAATATTCAATACAGTATTTAACCATATCTTCTATAAGTGCCATATCATCTTCCAAATCCGCAAAAGCGATTTCTGGTTCAATCATCCAGAATTCATTAGCGTGGGTTTTAGTATTAGAATTTTCAGCTCTAAATGTTGGACCAAATGTATATACATCTCTAAAAGCCATCGCAAACGCTTCAACATGTAATTGTCCAGATACTGTTAAAGATGCATGCTTGCCAAAGAAATCTTCTTCATATTTATCATCACTTCTATTTGTAACTGTAAATACTTCACCAGCTCCTTCGGCATCATTACCAGTAATAATTGGTGTATGTACATATACAAAGCCTTGATTTTGGAAAAACTCATGTATTGCCATTGATAATACACTTCTTAAACGGAAAACGGCCATAAAAGTATTGGCTCTTGGTCTAATGTGCGGTATTTCTCTTAAATACTCAAAAGTATGTCTTTTCTTTTGAAGAGGATATGATTCATCACATTTTCCTAGAATTTCAATTTGCGTTGCTTCAAGTTCAAATGGTTGTTTATTTTCAGGAGTATATTTATATAAACCTGTAACCTTAATACTTGTACCTGTAAGCATTTTTGATACTTCATTATAATTGTCTAAAGTATTATGATAAACAACTTGGGCATTTTTAAAATATGTTCCATCATTTAATTCAATGAAACCAATTGAGCCTGAATCGCGATTAGTTCTTACCCATCCTTCAAGTTCAACATATTCTAATTGGTCTTTTTCAATTTGATTTGAATTATTTGATAAATCATATAATTCTCTTACAGTATAAAAATCTAACATAAATATTACTCCTATCTATTCCTTTAAATTAGTTTCAAAAACTAATTCCTGAATCATACTGATGACATCGACACTTCTAATGATAACCCCTTTTGGTGCATTATAATGCACATGAGTAAAATCAACGATGCCTTTAATCCCTACGCTTGCCAATAAATCCACCGTCTCTTGGACTTTGTTTTCTGATATACAAAGTAGCGCAATGCGACAACCTTTAGGAAGCTTTTCTTTTATATCTTTAATATTATAAATTGGTACGCTACTGTTTGTGCTTAATTCTTCCTTAATATCGAAAGCACAAACAATTTCCCCTACAATATCATTCCACTTATTATAGTTAAGAAGTGCTTTGCCAAGGTTTCCTACACCCACAAGAATAATCTTTTCATCATAATTATTACCAAGTTCATTAGAAAAAACTTTAATCAAATCATCAACATTGTAGCCATAGCCTTGTTTACCTAGTGACCCAATTATCGAAAAGTCTCTTCTTATGGTTGTTGACTTAATCAAAACATAATCAGCCAATTCTTTTGATTTGATTCTTTTAATACCTTCAGCTTTAATTCTTTTTAAAGCTTTTAAGTAAATTGGGTATCTTCTTAAAGTCGCATTTGATGTCTTTTTCATAAAAAATCACCTGTCAAAATTATAAACTATCAACAGGCAATTTGTGAATATAATAATTATTATTAACTATTATAAAAGGATTACATTATGCTTTTTGGCTTCATTTATGGTTTCATCATCCCATAAAGATGATTGCACTTCACCAATATGTGCTTTACCCATAAGTAACATACAAAGTCTACTTTGGCCAATGCCACCACCAATAGTTAATGGCAATCTATTGTTCAATATCATTTTATGATATTCAAATTTTCTTCTTTGATTATTGTTAGAAACATTTAATTGGTAATCAAGTGAAGTGGCATCAACTCTAATGCCCATTGAACTTATTTCTAATGCACAATCCAAAACTTGATCATAATATAATAAATCACCGTTTAAATGCCAATCATCATAATCTGGAGATCTGCCATCATGTGATTTTCCATCAGACAATTTATCACCAATGCCAATAATGAATACTGATTTCTTTTCTTTGACAAAGGCATTTTCTCTTTCTTTAGGACTTAGATTTGGGTATTTCTTTAATAATTCTTCGCTTGTGATAAATGTTAAGCGTTTATTAATTTTTGTCTTTAATTTAGGATATTTTTGTTTTAGCTCTTCTAATGTTTCAACTATGCAATTATGAATATTTAAAACATATTGTTTTAATGTGTCAATATTCCTATCTTCAGCTGTAATTACTTTTTCCCAATCCCATTGATCAACATATATTGAATGGAGATTATCTAATTGTTCATCTTTTCTAATAGCGTTCATATCGGTATATAAACCATTGCCTACATAAAAGTCATAATCATAAAGGGCTTTTCTTTTCCATTTAGCTAAAGAATGAACAACGACACCTTTCTTGTTTGCACTTGGTATCTTAAAGCTTACAGCCTCTTCTACACCATTTAAATCATCATTTAAGCCACTGCTTGCTTCGACAAATAAAGGAGCACTAACTCTTTTTAAATGTAAAGCTTTACTTAATTTCTTTTGAAAAACTTTTTTAATTAAAGAAATTGCTTCTTGCGTTTCATAAAGAGACATTGTTGAATGATAGTTCTTAGGAAAATATGAAGTCATAATTATTTCTTTCTAGTCCTCAATAGACATATTGGCCTTACTTTCAGCATTAAGTGGTACAAATTTTTGATGTTTTAAATAATGGAAAGCTGCTACACCAATCATTGTGGCATTATCAGTACAGTATTTTAAAGGTGGTAGTATCGTTTCAACACCTTTAATTTCTTCTTCTACTAATTGTCTTAATCTTGAGTTTGCAGCAACTCCCCCTGCAATAACAAACATCTTACAAGGATATTCTTCTAAGGCTTTTTTAGTTTTATTAATTAAACTTTTTAATGCTACTTCTTGAAAAGCATATGCTAAATCAGCTGTATTCACTTTTTCGCCATTTCTTTCAAGTTTTTTAACAAGTTGTAATGTGGCATTTTTCAATCCTGAAAAAGAAAAATTTAGTCCATCAACTTTAGGTGTTGGTAGTTCATAATATTTCTTACCCTCTTTAGCTAATTTATCAATTTTCGGACCTCCAGGATATTCAAGCCCAATAACTCTAGCTACTTTGTCATAAGATTCACCAATCGCATCATCTAATGTTGTTCCAATAATTTTAAAATGATCATCATCTTCAATATAGACAAGCTCTGTATGTCCACCACTTACAACAAGCGACATCATTGGATATTGTAAAGGTTTTAATAATTCATTAATAAATATGTGGCCCTTTAAATGGTGAACACCGATTAATGGCTTATTATAGAAAAAAGCTAAGGTCTTAGCAGCAATGCCGCCAATATGTAATGAGCCTATTAGCCCTGGACCAATAGTATAAGCAATATAATCAATATCATCCATTGTTAATTCTGCTTTATTTAAAGCTTCTTTAACAATTATTGATATTTGTTCAACATGCATTCTACTAGCAATCTCAGGAATGACACCACCAAAACGCGCATGAACATCAATTTGTGATGTCACTACGCTACTTAATATATTTAGTTCCTCGTCAATGATTGCACAAGCTGTTTCATCGCAACTGCTTTCAATCGCTAAAATCTTCTTCACTTAATCCCAATAGTCCTTTCACCATATCTATACAGTCTTCGCCATCTTCATAATAGCCTTTACGAATTCTAGTTTCGATAAATCCTAGTTTGTGATACAAAGACTGAGCTTTTAAATTTGAAACTCTCACTTCTAGATGCATAAATTCGCATTCTTTTTTTATTGCTTCTTTAATCATAAAGCGCAATAATTTTTCACCATATTTCCTACCTTGATACTCTTTTTTAATGCCAATTGTGTTTAAATCACAATTTTCAAACATTTGCCACATACCCGCATAACCAATTATCTCATCGTTTTCTTTTAAGACATAATAATATGCGAAGTCATTCGCCATTTCTTCTTCGAAAAAACTTTTTGGCCATGGTTCTTTGAATATTTCTTTTTCAATTTGCGATATTTCTTCAATATCGTTTTTTGATAATGCATCTATTATCATCGGTAATACTCATTACTTTCTTTTAAATATTCGGGTATTAAGAAATCTACATTTTCTATCTTCTCCCATACCTCTTTGGTTTTTAAAAAGGCTAAAGGAATATCAATTGTTTTATCTTGCTTGCCTATTAGGTTTCCATCAAGAACTACATCAAAATCTTTTGGATCAATATTCTCAATTTCTTGAACTTGGTCTTTTAATAAACATTTATTTTCATCATAAACAGCTACATAGGCTCTTTTCGCTCTGGCATCCATGACTACCATTGTATTCTTATTTCCGCCCGCATATAGCCTTAATGTTGAAATCTTGTATAAATCAATATTAGAAATTGAACAATATACCTTAGCTATTGTTATGGCAATCCTTACGCCTGTATATGAACCGGGACCAACACTTACGCAGATAGAATCAATATCTCTTCTATCAATATTGCTTTTTTTGAATAATTCTTCTAATGCTACAAACACTTCTTCTGATTGCCTTTTAAAACATTCGTTAGAAATATAGCCAACAATTTCTTCATCTTTTATAAGACAAACAGTTAAATATTTATAGGCTGTATCAATACATAAACTTAACATAATTCTTTATACTTATCTCCATGAGCTATAAAATTTATTTCTCTTGTATCATCATCAATATAATTAAATGTTATTTCTAAATATTCGCTAGGCAAATAATCGATATAATACTCTGGCCATTCAACAACCATCACACCTTCATCCAAATATTCATCTAGCCCTAAATCATAATCGCTTCCTTCAAGACGATAAGCATCAATATGAAACAATTTAAGATTGCCTTCATATATTTTAAGTATCGTAAAAGTTGGCGAATTGATGACTTCTTTTATATTTAAAGCTTTACCAATTCCTTTGGTAAAGGTTGTCTTTCCACCAGCTAAATCACCTTTTAAAACTAGGCACATTCCTTTTTCTAGTTTTTTGCCTATTTTTTCTCCTAGTTCAATAGTTTCTTTTTCACTTTTGCTTAACACTCAACCATTATATAACAAAATGTTAAAATTAAATTATGTTGCCAAAAGACTTTGATGAAAAAATGAAAAAACTATTAAAAGATGAATATGATAACTATCTATCTTCTTTCAATAATCCAAGCGTTAAAAGTCTTAGAATAAATACAAACAAAATCAGTGTTGATGATTTTTTAAGTATATTCCCATATAAATTAGAAAGCATTCCTTGGACCAGTGATGGTTTTTATTTTGAAGATGAAAATGTTAGTAAAGATTTAAATTATTTTGCAGGATTATTCTACCTTCAAGAAGCTTCGGCAATGCTACCAGCAGAACTGTTGTCAATAGATGAAGGCGATTTGGTTTTGGATTGTTGTGCAGCACCGGGTGGAAAGTCATTAAAATTATTATCTAAGTTAAATAATACTGGCTTGCTTGTATCTAATGATATATCTGCTTCTAGAGCCAACGCATTGCTTAGGAATATTGAAAGACAAGGATATTCTAACTTTTTTGTGACCATTAATGATACAAAAACTTTGTTAAAAAAATATCCTCAAACATTTGATAAGATTCTAGTTGATGCGCCTTGTTCTGGAGAAGGAATGTTTAGGAAAGAAAAACATCTTATTAAAGATTGGACAATTAGAGGAAATGATTATTATTCAAATATACAAAAAGAAATTGTTGATGATGCTTATAAAATGCTAAAAGATGGTGGCATTATGGTCTATTCTACTTGTACCTTTGACGAAAGTGAAGACGAAGATATTATTCAATATCTATTAGATAAATATAATGATTTAAAACTACTGCCTATTAAAAAGTATCCTGGATTCAAAGATGGTAAAAATAACATTGGTATCAAGCTTTTCCCTCATCTTATAAAAGGTGAAGGCCACTATGTATGCCTACTACAAAAAGGTGATAAGAAAAGTAATAATTATTCTAAATATTTAGTAAATAAACCTGAATTTAATTTTTTCAAATATATTAAAAAAGATTTTTATAATGGTGAATTTACGACAATTAATGATCACTTATATTTTGTGCCAAAATTAAATACACAAGGCATTAGAGTATTAAGATCAGGGCTATTATTAGGCGAACTTAGAAACAATGATTTAAAACCTTCTACAGCTTTAGCTTTAAGCCTTAAAAGAGATGAATTTTTAAATGTTATTGATTTGAATGAAGAATTAGCTAACAAATATTTAAAAGGTGAAACAATTATGTTTAATTCGTCAATTAATACATATGTATTAATTTGCTATAAAAAACAGCCATTAGGCTTTGGGAAAATAAATAATGGTCAAATAAAGAATCTTCTTGATAAAGGATGGATAAAAAGATGAGGTTAGATAAATTTTTAGCTGATATGTCTTTAGGAACAAGATCTGAAGTCAAAAAGATTATTGCTTCTAAAAGAATTAAAGTTAATGGCTTAATAGTTAATAAAGCTGATTATCAAGTTAAAGAGGCGGATGAAATTTACTTTGATGATCAATTAATAAATTATGTTGATTATGAATACTATGTTTTAAATAAACCAAAAGGATATATTTGTGCAACAGAAGATAAAAACTATCCCGTTGTGATGGAGTTGATTAATTCTAAAAGAAAAGATTTAGTACCAATTGGAAGACTTGATAAAGATACTGAAGGTTTATTATTGATCAGCAATGATGGCAAACTTAACCATCACTTATTGAGTCCCAAATCACATGTAATAAAAAAATATTATGTTGAAGTAGATACAAAAATACCTGAAAATGCCGAAGAAATATTTGCCCGGGAAATGGATTTAGGTGATTTTATCGCAAAACCAGCCCTTTTTGAAAGGATAAATGAAACTAGTGCTTATTTGAGTATAACTGAAGGTAAATATCACCAAGTTAAAAGAATGTTTGAAAAAATTGGTTGTACAGTAACTTATTTAAAAAGAATGGAATTTAAAAATCTGAACCTCGATGGTTTAGATGTTGGTAAATATAGATCATTAACAGAAGAAGAAATAAGCAATCTTAAGAATTAAACTATTTAAAGTTTTTTCTTTAAATAAATCACTATTATTTTGTACTATATAAATAAAAAAAGAACTCTTACGAGTTCTATTTAACCGGCAACGTGCTTGATTCACTATCTATTCAGGTAGCTATGCTCGCCGATGAAGTGCTTAACTTCTGGGTTCGGGATGGGACCAGGTGTGACCACTTCTCCATTGTCACCGGATCGAAGGATTTGTTCCTTCAAAACTAAATAACACTACAATTCAGATTAACGTTTTCTTTTATGATAAAATCTCGAGCTATTAGTATTGGTCAACTTAATGCATTACTGCACTTACATCTCCAACCTATCAACGTCATAGTCTATAACGGCTCTTAAAGGGAAATCTCATCTTGGAGTCGGTTTCACGCTTAGATGCCTTCAGCGTTTATCCGATCCGTACTTAGCTATCCAACTATGCCTTTGGCAAAACAATTGGTGCACCATAGGTACGTCCATCCTGGTCCTCTCGTACTAGGGACAGCGCTCCTCAAATTTCCTACGCCCACAACAGATAGGGACCGAACTGTCTCACGAC
>JAFRCV010000012.1 GCA_017404205.1 Erysipelotrichaceae bacterium | reverse complement strand
CGGTTTCAAATTTAGTTAAAGTGTCTATGAATTCTTGGTTGATTTCCATATGTGTATACCTCCGTGTACTTGAAGTATATACCAATATATAGAATATAATGGCCAAATAATTGGACAACAACACAGATGTTAAACTTCGCCGGTTTTTTGTACATAAGCGTTGTTAATAATATAAAAGAGTATATTAAGTATATATAGAAGCTAATATTAAAAATGGTAAAATTAAAATAAGATATGGCAAAAAGGGTAAAGAATCCACCTAATTCAAACGTTTTGATGAATTCAATGAGATCTATTGGTTATTCTTTTAAAACTGCCATTGCAGATATAATAGACAACTCAATCTCAGCCGAAGCAAAGAATATATATATTTTTTCACCAATTAATGATGATTTGCTATATGTTTCTATTTTGGATGATGGATTTGGTATGGATAAAGAAGAACTTCTTAACGCCATGAAATATGGAAGCTATAGAGATAATTATGGAATTAATGATTTAGGAAGATTTGGATTAGGACTAAAATCCGCTTCTTCTTCTCAATGCAAAGAGTTTACTGTAATATCCAAAAAGAACAATCAAATCAATGCTTATAAATGGGATTTAAATAGTATTACAGATTCAAATGACTGGTACTGCTTAGAATTAGATGATAATGAAATAGATAAACTGCCAAATATAGATTTGTTAAAAAAACAAGAAAGTGGAACACTAGTTATTTGGGAAAACTTTGATGTTGCTTATAAGAAAAATAATGGAAGAGTTAGAGATTATATTGTCGACGAAATGGATGAAACGGATAAACATATACGTTTAGTTTTTCATAGGTTTTTAAATAGAAAGAACAATCAAGTTAATATTTTTATTAATAATTATAAACTTGAAGGATACGATCCATTCTTAGAAAGCCACCCAAAAAAGGATTCTAAAAAGCCGAGTCCAATTTCAATTGCAAATTATACGATTTATGTTACTCAATACATTCTTCCACACCAAACAGATTTAAGCGACGCCGATATCGAAAAACTTGGAGGAATAGAGTCATTAAGGAATAAACAAGGTTTTTATATATACCGAAATGATCGATTGATTATTTATGGAACATGGTTTGGACTTAATTCCAATAATATTAATGCAGAACTATATAAATATGGTCGTATTAAAGTTGATATTCCAAATACCCTTGATGATATGTGGGAAGTCGATATTAAAAAACAAAACGCAACGATACCAAAACAAATATTAGTTTACCTAAAAAAGTCAGTTATTAGTGTTTGTGAGAATTCAAAAAGAAAGAGTGTAAAAAGAGCAAAGCTCGATTACGAAGCCAATGACAATAGAATATGGAACAAAGAATTAAGCAGAAATAATAAAGACTATTATTACATAAATAAAAACTCAACTTATATTGCAAATTTCATTAACGAATTTAATGATTCGGATAAGCAGAAAATAATACGTTTTATAGATACTTTGTCTACTTCTTTGCCTTTCGATGACATTTATAATTCAATAGCAAATAGAAAAAACGAGACGGAATTAAACGATGAAACAATAGATTCAATTGTCATTGAAGGCTTAGCCCAAATAGATAATATAAAAAGAGTTATTAGATGTAATGATAAAACAGCATATGAAAAAGTAATTAAATATGAACCTTTTAGCGATGAAAAAATATCTAAGTTATTATGGGAGAAGTTGCAAAAATGAGAAATCTTGAAGAGATATTTGATATTTATTTGATGCAATTTAAACTTGATACTGAAGTTGCGAAAATCAAAAACAGAAATGTTGTCGTTACTGAAGAAGACATATTCAAATCAATTGAAAAGACTTTTGACTTGTATGGCAAAGAATTAGATATAGAATTGAATGATATAGAAAAACAAGAACTAATTCGTAGAATTAAAGCTAGCTACACGATTTATCAAGAAGAAGGTTCGGTTATTTTAGGCGACTATAATCACGATTATAACTGGTATAAAGATTTATTGAATAATCAAGATTTTAAACAATTCTTTTGGCTAAGATATAAAGACTATCTGCAATTTGAGAGTCGCTTACCAGACGGAATTATAAAAACTTTAGAAAACGATACTCTTTATAATCTAATGTCATATATTGGCAATCCAAACGATAGCGAAACAACGTTTTCAGTTAGAGGTTTGGTTGTTGGTGATGTTCAGTCTGGAAAAACATCAAATTATATAGGATTAATAACTAAAGCGGTTGATGCTGGGTACAAAGTTATATTTGTTTTAACTGGTACAATAGAGAGCTTAAGAAAACAAACACAAAAAAGAGTTGAAGAGGGTTTTGTAGGCTTTGATTCTGTGGACGGAGTTGATGTCGGTGTAGGTAGAGGCGACATAGTACCAAGGATTTTTACAAGTAGAGATAAAGATTTTACTGGAAAAGATGATCAAAATACAAACAGCATTATCAACTCCTCATCTGAACCCATGATTTATGTTTTAAAGAAAAACGTATCAGTATTAAAAAAAGTTCATTCGGCGTTAAAAAGAATCAATACAAGATATGACAAAGAAAAAATTGATTGTCCTGTGTTGGTAATAGATGACGAAGCAGACAATGCAAGTATCAATACTAACGAAAAGGATGTTGATCCAACAAAAATCAATGAACAAATAAGAAAAATACTATCGTTATTTACTAGAACTAGCTATGTAGGTTTTACGGCTACACCTTTTGCGAATGTCTTTATTTCTTATGATTCTGAAGATGATATGCTAAAAGATGATTTATTTCCTAGAGATTTTATTTATGCATTGTATGCCCCGTCAAATTATTGTGGTTCTAGAAAGTACTTTTTTGAAAAAAACGAAAATGTTAGATTTATTACTGATGATAATCAACAGATTTTCCCAATGAGGCATACCAAAGATTATATTATTGATAAATTATATCCATCAGTTTATCATGCAGTTAACACTTTTCTATTAGCAAACGCAATTAGAGATACTTATGATAACGTAAAGAATACGCATCGTTCAATGATGATTAATATGTCGAGATTTAAGGATGTTCAATTACGCATGGTAGACGAAATTGAAGACTATGTCAATAAAGTAAAGAAGAATATTAAACAGTCTATAAAGCTCGACTCGAATTTAATGGATAAGAATCCTTTCATATATGCTCTTAAAAAATCGTTTTCCAAAGAGTTTAAAAACATTAAACAAAATCATCAAAAAGTCGTTTGGAAAGAAATTGTTCCAAATTTGTATTCTGCAACCAAAGATATAGATGTAATTGCCGTAAATTCGACTAAAAGCGCGAAAAAATTAGATTACGACAAATACAAGAACACTGGATATCGTGTAATAGCTATAGGCGGATTAGCGTTATCTCGAGGATTGACCCTTGAAGGCTTGTGTGTTAGCTATTTTTATAGAAACACTGCAACTTATGATGTGTTAATGCAAATGGGAAGATGGTTTGGTTATCGAGATGATTATGATAGTTTATGTAAAATCTTTATTACAAAAAAATCAAGCAATTATTATAAGTCAATCTGCGAATCTATCGAGCAATTAAAGCGCGATATCGACAATATGGGAAAAGAACACAAAAAACCAGAAGAATATGGAATTAGAGTTAGAAATGATTCGGCTGAATTAGGAATCACTGCTAGAAACAAAATGCGTGATACTTCTTTAAGAATAGAAAGAAAATCATATTACGGAAATTTCTTTGAAACGCCATATTTGTTTAGAGATTTAAGCATTAATAAGAAAAATATATTAGCAACAGAACGTTTCTTTGCCGATATTAAAAACATCGAAAGAGATAAGAGCATTATTCATCCTTATTATAGAAATATACCAAAAGAACATATTTCTAAACTTTTGAATAGTATTAAAATCCATCCTGCATGTTTAAACTTTGATACTTTACAAATAAGAAGATTTTTAAGTAAGAATAATCAAGATTTAAATAAATTTGATGTTTTAATAATGGGTGGTTTTTCTAAAAAGAATTATGAAAATAAAGATTTGAATATTAGTGTTCAATTAGTAACTCGCCAATTTGATATAAGAAACGATGAAGAAATCATTAGAATTAATGCTCAAAGAGCTCACTTGATAGGAAGATCTGATGCAAGGTACGGCTTAGATAGCGAAACGTTGAACAAGATAGAGATAGATAATCCAAAAACTCAAGATTATATGCCAAAAGGAAGAAATCCTTTGCTAGCAATTTATTTTTTGGAACCAAACAATTCAAAAAGGAAGTTTACAAGCAAATATGATACTGATACTGCAAATGAAATGTTAGAGGAGTTGAATAAAATGGACAAAAACTATTTAGTCGGATATTGTCTATTCTTTCCGAAGAACGAAAACAACAAAGACGATTCTTTAGAATTTTACTTCGTTAATAATAAAGTTAACTATTACGAAAAAATGCATGACGAAGATCAAAAGCTAGGATTAGAAGAGGAAGAAGAATATGAATAAAAGCGAATTAATTGAAAAGTTTAATCAAGTTAAAGAGAATTCCTATTATATAGCAGTATCCAAAGACCATCCATTAGATTTATATGTTGGGAAAAATGAAAAAGGATATTTAACTTTAAGGTTTAATGGAGATTTTATTCCAATCAAAATTAAGAGCAACGAACTATTGGCAGTAAAACAAATAAAACTCAAAAATCACAATTCCATTTTATTTTCTTATGATCCGGACGAGGACCCTTCGATATTTTATAGTTTTTGTGAAGATATAATAAACGGAACAAATAAATGCCAACAAGAAAACGGCTATACGGAATTAGTCAATAGATATAACAAATGGAAAAAACTATTCTATTCTTCTAGTAACATACTAACAGAGTTAGAAATAATGGGGATGATCGGAGAACTCTTATTTTTAAAAGACTTTGTTTTTTCTAAATTTGGAAAATCAAATGGTTTAAGCGGGTGGAGCGGACCAGAACCAACTCATAAGGATTTTTCTTTTGGGAATGAATGGTACGAAACAAAGACTATTAATAGTTTTAAGAACAGCGTTACAATTTCATCGTTAGAACAGCTGGATAGTGATTATGATGGTAAATTAGTGGTATACAAACTTCAAAAAATGAGCCCAAGTTTCGATGGTATAACGTTAAATAGACTAGTTAATGAGATTTTAGACAGCTTATCGCTAGACAATGATAAAGATTTGTTTGTGAGCAAGCTTCAACAAGTTGGCTATGTTTATAATGAACATTATGATGATTTTGTGTACGAAGTATCTAGCATGGACAAATATATTGTAAATAAAGACTTTCCAAAAATAAAAAAAGAGTCAATTATGGAAGGAATTGGAAGCATAAAATACGAAATACTATTAGGGTATATAGAGACATTTAAGGAGTAGGTATGGATTTACAAGAGTATAGAAAAGAATATATGAATGATGTTCATATTAACGCTCAAATTGAAGGCACTACGCCTGATGATTATTTTTTCACCGAGATTTTAGACAAACTATCTACAATGGGTGAATTGGTTGACCCACAAGTTAGATATGTTCAAAAAAGAGGTAGAAATCAAAGAATAATGTCTTTTGATGGATATGCTTTTGACGAATCTGATAAATCAGTAATTCTTTTATCAAACGAATATTCTGAAGAAGATGAAAAAATAAGTATGAAAGAAATCGAAACGGCTAAAACAAGAATGCTTAACTTTCTTCAAGAAGCGTATGACAAAAAGCTAAACAGTTATTTTGATATTACTGACGATACATTAAGGATAGGAGCCGATATTGGAAAAAGATTAAGAAAAGATTATGTAGATTTAGAAAAAGATGATTCAATAGATAAAATTAAACTATATGTAATAACAAACAAATCACTAAGTGAACACATTAAGTCGTTGCCAGTTAGCGAGTTTTTGAATAAAAGAGTCGAAACAAACATTTGGAACATTGATAGACTTTATGAATTATATCAGTCCGGAAGAGATAGAGAACCCGTTTTAATAGAAACAAGCAAGTATGGAATCGATGGCATTCCTTGTATTAAAGCTGACATGGTTGATAATTTAGATTATGATGCATATTTAGCTATAGTACCTGGACAGTTTTTAAATGATATTTATTATGAACACGGTTCAAGATTATTAGAAGGAAACGTAAGAGCTTTTTTAAGTAACAGAGGAAAGATTAATAAAGGAATTAGAGAGACTATTAGAAAAGAACCAACAAAGTTTTTTACATATAATAACGGAATAGCTTGCACTGCATCAAAAATCGAACTATCTAGCGATGGGCATAAGATTACACTAATTGAAGATTTGCAGATTATCAACGGCGGTCAAACAACAGCATCTTTAGCTTCAGCAAAATTAAAAGATAAGTTATCTTTAGATAATATTTTTGTTCCTATGAAAATGACAGTTGTTAAAAATGATGATTATGATACAGTAATTCAAAATATTTCTAGATACGCAAATAGTCAAAATAAAGTAACTGAGGCGGATTTGTTCTCTAATCATCCTTTTCATAGAACATTTGAAGAATTATCTAAAAAAATTCAAGCGCCAGTTAAGGCTGAAGGAATCAATAACACTCTTTGGTATTACGAAAGATCTAGAGGAAAATACGAGCAAGAACAATTTAAATTGTTCAAAAAGAGTGAGAGAGACAAATTCTTGATGAAATATCCAAAAAAACAAGTCATAAAAAAAGAAGAACTTGCAAAATATTACACGTGCTCCGAACTACTTCGACCTGATATAGTAAGCAAAGGCTCTCAAAAGTGTATGTCGTTTTTTGCTGAATACATTGATGATAAATATCAAAAAGAGCCAGAGTACTTTAATGAAGCTTTTTATCGAAGATGTATCTGCGATACTATATTGTTTAGAACTACCGAAACTATAGTCAAAAATGCTAGTTGGTATAATGTTGGAGGCTATAGATTAAATATTGTTCCATACACTATTTCTAAATTAATAAGTATGATCCCAAAAGGTTATTGTTTAAACTACGATAAGATTTGGAAAAAACAAGAATTATATGCATCTTTGAATTATGAAATAGATAGATTGGCGGAAATCACAAACAGATTTATCCAAGATTCTAATGGAGTTATCGTTACAGAATATTGTAAAAAAGAAGATACATGGAAAAAGTTTAAAGAAATACCATATTCATTTAAAAAAGAATTTTTGGATGATTTATCTTCTTTAGAAATTGAAAATGATAAAATAAAAAGCAGTACTAAAGATAACAAATTAACGAGTGATATAAATATTGAAGCAGAGATTGTTAATTTAGGTGGAGAGTACTGGAGAAAGCTTATTGAAGAAGGCAAAAAAAGAAAACTTTTGAGCTTACAGGAAATCGATCTTCTTAATATTGCTGCTTCAATAGATACACCAAGGCCAAGAGTTGCGTCACCTAAACAAGCTCAGTTTATTTGGAAAATTAGAAAGAAACTTGATGATGCAGGTGTTTTAGTTTAGTATGAAAAAAAGTTATAGAATAGTTGAATTGTTTAGCGGAATTGGAAGTCAAGCGTCAGCATTAGAGAATATAGGACTAAATATTGAGGTCGCCGCAACTTGCGAATGGGATATGCAAGCCTTTATTGCGTACGATTGCATTCATAACGGTAAAAACATTTCTAAGGAAGTTAAAGGACTTAAAAAAGAAGAATTAATCGACAAGTTAAAAGACTATTCATTAAGCTATGATGGCAAATGTGTTGCAAGCTTAAAGTCTATCTCATCATTAGATGTAGAGGTACTTAGACGTATATACTCATCTTTAATAAACACAAACAATTTAGTTGATATAAGTAGAGTTAACGGGAAACAAATACCCGATAACATAGATGTAATGACGTATTCTTTTCCTTGCCAAGATTTATCAAATGTTGGAGCTTTTCATGGATATACAAAAGGAATAGATAAGGGTTCAGGTAGTAGATCAAGTTTGCTTTGGGAAGTTGGAAGAATATTGCAAGAAATGAAGAAAAGCAAAAAACAAATGCCAAGATATTTAGTAATGGAAAATGTCCCTTCCTTGTTATCAAATAGACATAGAACTAATTTTGAGACATGGAAAAAGGATTTGCAAAAGCTAGGATACATAAGCAAACATTTCGAACTTAACGCAAAGGATTTTGGGATTCCTCAAAACAGACCTAGATTATTAATGATGAGTGTATATGTAGGCAAAAATAAAAACCTTAAAAATAGAATCGAAAACTACTTTAATAGCACAAGCCCAAAAAGCATTATAGAAGATTATAAGAATTCAACATTTTATAAAGATATAAAAGTTAAAGATTTATTAAGAACGAATTATTCAGTTAAAAAGTATTATTTGGAAGCTTTAGATTGTAATCCAAACGATACAGTTTCTAGAAGAAAAATATGGAATGAAAACCCTAAAATCATAGATGAAAGTGGTCGATTAACAGGTTTAGGTTTTGTTAGAACTATTACAACAAAACAAGATAGAAATCCTAATTCTGGAAATTTATATTTTGACAGCAAGATTAAAGGCAAAAGCAAATGGAGATATTTGACACCAAGAGAATGCTTGCTATTTATGGGGTTCAAGGATAAAGACTACGAAGCATTAATCAAGAATAACATAAAATCTAGAAATAGCACCATATTCCCTAGAGACAAAATTATAAGGCTGGCTGGAAATAGCATCCCAGTTAAACTTCTAGAAGGATTCTTTTACCAAATATATAAAATTGAAAAGATAACTAAATAAAAACGATCATAGCAATAACTGGATCGTTTTGTTTTAATACAGTGTCATTAAAAAACTTGGAAAAGAGCATTTTCGCTTTTTGCTACTGTCATTTGTTAAATATTATGAATCGTTTTAAGCTAGCTTAGAATTAATAAAAATGATAAACTAACTTCATGGATTTGAAAACATTAAATAGCGAAGAGATTATAGAATTAATCGCAAACAGCATACTTGAATTAAAAACTAGAAAGATCATTAGAACCAATAACTTAATAGGAGATTTAGGCGAATATCTTGCTATTAAAACTTATAACGAAACTAGGAATTTACCAAATTTGCAACCCGCACCAATAGGCACAAAGAATATAGATGCAATTAGTCGAGAAGGTAAAAGGTACTCTATTAAATCTACCACAACGAATTCCACTGGTGTTTTTTCTGCGTTAAACGAAAAAGGGAATATGGAAATAAATGAAAAATTTTTTGAATACGTTATTATTTGTAAGTTTAATGATAGCTTTAAGTTAGAAGCGATTTACGAAATTGATTGGGATACTTTTTTGAAACATAAAAAATGGCATAAGACTATGGGCTCATATCATCTAACTATTACAAAACAATTAATAAATGATTCTCAAATAATTTTCAAATCAGCATAAAAGCTATTAACTCTTTATATTTTTCAACTAAATCTATATTGATAAGTTTATATCGTTTCTTTGCTATCCTTAATTTTCATATGAGATAATAAACCCATATAGTATATGAAAAAGTTTATTATTGTATTATTGCTTATATGTTTATTTGGCTGTCATGTTAAGGAAGACAAGTATTTAATATAAGTTATTAGTGATACTCACTATATGTCTGATTCTTTAGTTGATTCGAATAACAAATATATACTACGCTATATACAATAAAAATAAAAACAAAAGAAAAATACCCTGTACTACATCCAACATTAGAAGGAAAAAACTTTTTGAAAACACAGAATATAAGTTTATAAAAGCAATACAAAAAGATGCTTATATGATTTATACAAATAATACTAATCAATCATCATCATAGTTTTGATAATCTTTATCAAATTGGGTATATAAATCAATATTTTTAATTATGACCTTACTTGCATCATTGATATATGAAATATTTAAATAGGCATTATCGTTCCAAATATCGCCATTAAAATACACGCCTTCTTCATTAATCTTAATGTTGTAGTTACTTACATTAGTTTCTATTTCATTATTACTTTCAATTACTAATTGATTGTTTCTAGCATAAGCATAATAATTTTTATTTGGATCAAAATTATCAAAGCCTAATTTTTTAATAGATTCTACAATTTCATCAGTAATTAGATTATTTGCCTGATAGCGAATCAATATATTTCCGTCATAACCATCAGCTAAAATTCTTAAATATGTTTTTGGAAGTCCCTCATAAAACAAATAACTAGTAATGTAATCTTGATAAGAATTAGTATATGCTAAGTCTAAATCTTCATCTTTTTGATGATTAAAAACATAGTTTTCTTTGATGAATTTAGCTAAATAATCTGTCATGATACCTGCACCAGTTATGTTAGCATGGAAGGAATCAGAATGAACAAACATGTAATAATCTAATTGTTTTGTCATATTTACAAAATCTACATATTTAATATTCTTTTCTTCAGCCCATTGCCATACTTTATAACGATAAGCTTGATTAAGAGGGTCAATTGAATCCATTGGTGTTTTATATAACAACAATTCAATGCCTTCTTTTTTGCATAATTCATAAATATTATTTAATGCCTCTAAATCTTCGGGCTCAAGTTCCACTTCTGGAATATTGTTATGTATTTTAATGTGCCAATGATTTCTTGGTGTGCCATCAAAGCCATCTTGATAAACATAGCCAAAAGAGGCATCTATGTTTCTTACAATGTCATCTGGTTCATAATTTGGAAGCAAGAATGAAAAATCATTTAATTCCTTCCACATATTGTGATTTGTGAGTAAATCGTTATATGTTTCTTCAGCTTTTTCTTCATATTCTTTTGCTTTATCTTCAGGCAAATATGAAATAACTGCTCTTTTTTCATCGCCAGTCAGCAAAGATTGGGCAGCAACATAACAACTATCAGCTGAACACATTTCTTTTAAAGGCGTAGCAGTAAATACTTCTAATACTAATAATTTTGGATGTTGTGTTTTTAATATCTCTTTTACAATTTGATATGAAACAGGTAATGGCTGACATTGAGAAGCCATAACATAAGAATAAAGACCACTTTCTTCAAAAAAGAAAGATGGATTAAATGAGTATTGAGCATGGCTTGATCCAACAACGACAACATCTAATTTATCATCTTTTATCGCTTTAAAACCACTGGCTGCTTCTTTAGGTATTTGACTTATGAATGCTTTATTTAAATAATTGTATGAAAATACAAAAACAACGCTTAATAAGCAAACACTAATAATAATTCTTAAAATAATCAAAATCTTTTTTAACATACTAAAACCACTGATATATAAAATCATTCATATTGAAAGCTGTTCCATAAACACCAAATATTAAGAAAATAATAATTAAGGCAATATAGAATATCCATCTAAATAAGATAAATTGTTTACTTAAAACATTTATCATATCAAAATGTTTTCTTAAGATATCAAGAATTATCACGATAGCTAAAACAATTATTAACCAAATTGCTTCATTGAAACTGATTCCAATTGCCTTATAGTTTAGTGGACTATATTCAAAAGCTGCTTTTAAAATATTTATTACATCTTGTATATTTTGATATTTAAAGATTAGCCACAAGAAAGTGACAATAATAAAATTCTTTGCCATTCTTATTAGATTAAGAAAGAAATTATTGTTTTTGATTGGAATTAATTCTTCAACAATTCTTATTAAACCATTTAATAGTCCCCAGATAATGAAATTAATTGTTGAGCCATGCCATATTCCTGATACAAGGAAGACAATTAGAATATTTAAATATTTTCTATATTTTCCTTTTTTACTTCCACCAAGAGGAATATAAATATAATCTTTTAAAAATGATGATAATGATATATGCCAAGAATTCCAGAATTCTTTTAAATTTCTTGAAATATATGGACTATTAAAGTTTTTATCAAACTTAAATCCTAAAAGGCGTGCCGTACCAACGGCTATATTTGAATAAGCATCAAAATCTAAATAGATTACAAAAGAATATAAGAATATTCCAAGGATTGTGTTTAAACCATTTAATTCTTGATTGTTTAATATCAAATTACATATATAAGTTATATAATCGCAAAATACAATTTTTTCAAATATGCCTAATAAAACTTGAATGCCACCATTTTTACTATCTTTATATTCAAAAGGGGTTGGATTTTTTAATTCATCTAAAAATGGTTTGGCTCTATTGATAGGACCAGCAGTTACACATGGGAAAAACAATATATAATCAAATAAATAAAGAATGTTCTTTTCATTTTCACAAGTCCCTTTATAAATATCTACAAGATAGGAAACAATCTTAAATGAATAAAAAGACAATCCCAAAGGCATTAATAGACTATCATGGAAATTAAATAAGCCTTTATATTTAAAAAATAATAATAACAATATATATGGAACAATTGATATTATCAATGAAGATTTTGTCTTTCTTTTTTGAAGATAGAAGGCAATTAAATAACAATAAAAGGCTAATAGCAAAATAGCAATAAGATTATAAATACCAAATGTATAAATAAAAAAAGCATTGGCAATTAACAATATAAATGGTCTTAATTTTGAATTAAATGATCTTGATAATATAAAACAAACAAAAATGAATAGTAAATAATATATTGAAGTTACATTTAACTGTGGTATTTTATCTGGTATCTCAAAATAATAATCACCGATATACATATTAAAATTATAGCATTAAAAAGTATAGAGATTTTCGCTTCAAAAATTATTAAAATCTAAAATTTGTATATTTTATTGGACATTTGTTAAAGCAATAAATGCTTATTGAAATAATAAAATATTATAATGATAATTGAAAATATGAAGAAGATAATTATTTTATTTTTGTTTATATGTTTATTTGGCTGTCATACAAAAGAAGATGATTTTTTAATATATGTAATTAGTGATACTCATTACATTTCAGATTCATTAGTTGATCCAAATAATAAAATATATACAAAAGAATATCTAACACCAGATTGTAGAAATCAAAAAGATGAAGATATATTAATTGATAGTTTAATCAATGAAATTAATGATAACGATGTTGATTTGGTGGTATTTACTGGTGATCTTTCATATCATGGATCGTTAATTAGTTTGAAAGAATTTAAGAATAAAATTAATAAGATTAACACTCAAGTATTAGTCATACCAGGCAATCATGACTTATATATTCAAAACACATATTCTTTTATTAATGATATGAGTTATAAAGTTGAAAATGTTGATAATGAATCATTTAAGGAATTATTTAAAGATAACGGTTATGATTCTTTATATCAAGATAAAGATAGCTTATCATACGCTTATATAGCTAATGAAAAGATAATGTGTTTAATGCTTGATACAACAAAATGTAGATATAATGATTCCAATAATCAAAATTTAGGTGGTGGGTATTTAAGCGATAGAACACTTGTTTGGGTTGAAGAAATGCTTAAATATGCTAAAGAGAATGAATTAAAAGTAATATCTTTTACTCATCACAATTTATTAGTTCATAATGAATTATTTAAAAATGGATATGTAATTGATAATGTGGACAAACTAGTTAGTCTATACAAGAAATATGATGTTAAATTGAATATGTCAGGGCATATGCATATACAACACATTAAGCAAGAAGATGGAATTGTTGATATCGCAAATGGCTCTTATTTAATGTATGGTAATAGATATGGCATCTTAAATATAAGTGATAATCAAATTGAATATAATTCTAAACAAATTAAGATAGATGGAATAGATATACAAAATAATTCATTGAGCTATTTTACAAATAGTGATTTCTTTGAAGATGAGAATGTTGGCTTATTAATGGCTCATTATTTTGATGGTGACTATGAATATATTAAAAATAATTATAAAAAAGAAAACATAAATAATTATTCTGTTAATATATTATTCAATAGTTTAGAAAATAATAATCAGCATTTTATAGTAATTGAGTACTAAAACTTAATATATTTAAATACATATTTGTATATATTTATTAACATAGATATGTTAAAATTAATTTACATAAAAAAGGAGGCTATTATAATGAGTGTTTTTAATAATTTGATTTCTTTACGAAAAAAATTTAACTATTCTCAACAAGAAATATCAGACAAGCTTGGTATAACAAGACAAACATATATAAAAATGGAAAAAAATGAAAATGAGCCTGATATTAATCAAATAAATGAATTAGCGAATATTTATGGTATACCAGTAGAAGAATTTTTTTATGGGATTCAAAACATTGAGAAGTTTAAACAAATGTATTTATATATTCTTTCTAAATTCAAAAAGAGTGGCTTACCCAAAACAAAGCTAGCTAAGCTATTATATTTCGCTGATTTTAGACATTTTTATAATACGCTTGAGCCAATGTCTGGTGTTTTATATAGACACAAAGACTATGGGCCTTTAGCTGATCCTTTTTTAGAATTAACCGAAGATTTGGCCTATAAAGGGAAAATTCAAATTGAATGTCTTTCTGGCGGAGCCAACATGATTACGATAAAGACAGCAACTTTTAACAATACATTTGATTTGTTATCTAAAGAAGAATTAAAAGAGATAGACGATATTTGTAAAAAATGGAGAAACATCGACACTAAACAGATAGTGAGCTATACTCATCAACAAAAGCCTTGGATGGCATGCAGAGACGGTGAAATAATCCCTTACGAGTTAAT
This sequence comes from Erysipelotrichaceae bacterium, assembly GCA_017404205.1. Classification (GTDB taxonomy): domain Bacteria; phylum Bacillota_I; class Bacilli_A; order Erysipelotrichales; family Erysipelotrichaceae; genus Colivicinus. The sequence goes on along the minus strand of JAFRCV010000012.1, from coordinate 62,440 downwards.
ACTTCAGGAAGACCCAGACCATGTTGATACACCAATTACCTAAAAATAACGAATTGTTTTCTGTTGCTTTTACAGATTACTCTAAGAATCATTATTTAAAGAATTTTGAAAAAAAGTATAAAGGAAAACAATGGGATTATACAAAAAAATCTATTATTGAAGATTTAAGCCGTTTAAGAATAGAAAGTAACACCACTCAGTCATCATCACAAATTGATGAATTGAAATATGATGACCATGAGTATTTGTGCAAATATGACTTTAAAGTAGCTTTAACTAAAGAATCACCAAAAACATCTGGCAATAGATGTATATTATATATAAATAATAAGACAGATACCATTAAAGTATTATTAATCTATAATAAAAAAGATTTACCAAAAAATAAAGATGAAACTAAATTCATCATGGATGAAATAGAAAACAATTTTGAATCAGAGATAAGTAGATTAATTAAAAAAATATGACTTTAAACAAATAGATTATTAGATACGGAAAGAAATAAAAGCTATTGTTTATCTAATAATTCTAATATCTTGTTTAAAATAATAGCAATAAGATATTAGTTTAAGAATTAGTTGTTTTCTATTGAAATAAGTATTAAAAAAGCTGTTAATACAGCTTTTACTTTATTTTTCCTTCAATATTTTCTAATCCTTTATTGAAGAACTCAATGTCTTTGTAATGTCTGATGTTTTCTAATCTAAATGCACATGGCCATGCAGGTAACCATTGTGATGGCATGAATGGTGGAACAGCTTTTCTTGACCAACGAGTATGGAAGATAGCTTCATCTTGAGCACCAGCTGGTCTTAATCGACCATTAATGTAAAGTGTGCCATCTGATATACATTGATTAGCATTACACCAAAAGGCGATAGCTCTTTCTAACCATTGTTTATAGCCTGTAAGTTCATATAATCTCACAAAAGACAAAACATCTCTTAAGGCATATTGGTCAAGGGCTTGGTGTGGTGTTGATACTGATGTTGAGCCAAAAGTATCATAACCCATTTTTCCAAGTACGCTATCCTTTGGATAATTAATCGTAAAATGCATCATCCAAGTACATAAATACCAAGCTATCTTTTCAGCTGCTTTAACATATTTTTCTTCATGATCAATATCATAAAGAGCTAGAGCATCTCTAAGTAAAGGGCTAGCTGATTCTTTATCAATACTGTATGTATCAAGAGCACCAGCAGTTGTAAAACCATCTTTTAATAAAGCTCCATAATAAAAATCAAAGGCCCTTTTTGCGCTTAATAAATATTTTTTATCTTTTGTTTTCTTATAAGCTTCAATTATTGGAATAATTAAGAAACAGCCAACAGTTCCATCTTTCGCTAAAACATTACCTTCTTCATCCCACGATTTAGCATAGCCGCCTTCTTCATTTTGATTATTTAACGCAAAATCACAAACACCAATTGCAGCTTGTTTATATTCTTCTTTTCCTAGATTGATACTTTTTAATAAGTCATAAGCTTCAAAATATTGTTCAGCTGCTGTTCCAAGATTGCATGCATCAACAGATAGTTTAATCTTGCCGTTTTCATCTCTTCTAAATTTTTTGCCAGCAAAGCCTAATTGCGATTCGTATTGAGCTTCTCCAAGTTTCCATTTATCAGGAACAAAATCTTCTTTAAATTCTTGATAACGCCATTCATCATAATCAATTCTACTAGCTAACATTCCCTTTGGAAGTTTGCCATATTTAAGCCATGCATCATGAATCTCAATGCCAGTTTTCAAATCATCTTCATTATCATTTTTAATGTAATTATAGATATAGGCATTTGCCATTGAAGCGCTTGTGCCAACCCAACCAATCTCATAACGATGTGTAGTTTTATGATAAGAGGTATCTGATAAATGCCATTGACTTCCCATAGTGAAGCCAACAAAACCATTTTTTTCTCTTTCTAAAAGAAAACGACAATAGGCAATTGATAAATCATATAAACGATTAACATCCATTGGTGGATAGATTTCATGTCCATAATAACGCCACGCAAAATCCAATAAATATTTATAACGATATTTGTTTCCATCACTTGGAACAACTTGAATAATTGCTTCAAATGTATCCGTCTTATCCATCTTTCCTTCAAAAGCTTCACCCCAAAAGTGTCTTTGAAGAGTTTTTGGCTTTTCTTCTTCAGGAAAAATAACGACATGTTTTTCTCCTTCATCTTCTGCATATAAAGAACAAGCAGTATTACTGTTGGCATTAGCCATTAACGCTAAAGAAACAAAACTATTCTCTGAGTATGTACAAGATGGAATGGTCGATCGATGACTCGCAAAAGTCCAGGGTATGCCATCACATCTATCACCAACATATTCAGGTACATTTCCCCATCCGTTGCCGTTATATGATATTGATGGAATCATTGTGAAATTAGCGCCATCTAATAAAATAGCTTCCATACGCATATGATCTTTTGGCTCATTTGTTTTTCTTAACCAACGATAAGCATATTCATCAATTTTTTCAAATGTATCGATGGCATCTTTTAAACCAACTATTCTTATACATTCTTTTTCATTTAGATTAATAAAATGATCGTTTTCTTTTTTTATAATTTCTATTTTCATAATGTCGCCTACAATTCAATCACCATTCTTTTATTTACAAATTTAACATCAGCTATACAAGCTTTACGATTTTGTGAAGGACTATTCTCATCTGTTTGAATATGAAAAGCTATTTTTGTATTTCCTTGTTTATCTTTAAAGAAACAATTATGGCCAGGTCCTGAAAAATCATTTCCTAGCGGCATAGATTTCAATATAGGATTATAATCATCACATTTAATATATGGCCCAAGTGGATTATTAGAAGTTGCGATACAAATAGAATAATTATTTGAAGCAAAAAAATTAGCTGAATAAGCTAGATAAAACAGACCGTTGTCTTGAATGATTGCAGGACCTTCATTCCACATACAATTGTTGTGAGGGATACAATCATAATCTTTATCTGGACTAATAATTAATTTAGGCTCTCCTTTGACACTAAGTAAATCTTCACTTAATTCTAAAACATATATTTGTGATAGCCTTTTGCCATCTGTTTGATAATTATCTGAACAATCACGTGAATAAAATAGATAATATTTATCTTCATATTTCAAAACATGTCCATCAATACAAGCGTATGACAGATCAAACATTGGTCCATTATAAACATCTTTAAAAGGTCCTAAGGGACTACTAGAAGTAGCTACACCAATTCTTAATTTATTGTCTTTTTTTGAACGGGCAGAATAATGCATAATATATACATCATTATGTTTAACTACTTCAGGAGCCCAGAATGATTTATAAGCCCATGAATTACTTAAATCTAAAGCTATACCTTTAGTTTCCCAATTAATTAAATCATCAGAAATTCTAACTTTGAAGCCTTCGACATCAAAGTCTGTGCAATACATATAATAATGATCATCATTTAGAATAAAGGGGTCACCAATATTACTTACATTTGTTCTTAATAGCATATTTCTATTATAAATATTATTTTTTAATAATTTATATTTATTTTGATGTTGAAAAAATAGTATATGAACATTAATATTATTTAGCTGTCATAAAACTTAATTAAAAAAGGGATAAGTCTATTAATTAAAAAAAGTCAAGGTTAAAATAATTGTAAATTATCACGATAATTAAATGTAGGTTTGGATATTTATGTGCCATAAAATATTTATAGAGGAAAGATGATTGTTTAATTTTTTTAATTGGAAAAAAGTTAACTTGATATTAATCATTTTGCTTATTATGACTTCTTTTTGTGCTTGTGCGGCTAAACCAAATAGCAATGTTAAGCCTAAAGTTAATGTTGTTGAAAATGACAATAATGAAATCGTTGAGATTGATACTTTTATCTTTGATGATTTGTTGCCATATGATGAAAGTAAACTTAGAATAGCATTTATTGGAGATAGTATTACTTATGGATATAAAACTAGCGATCCAGAAACTATGTCATATCCTGCTCAACTTAATGAAATGTTAGAAAACCGCTATGCGATTGGTAATTTTGGTAAAAATGCAGCGTATGTTTTAGATGCTGAAGATAAGTTCAATGTAAAAAAAGATGCTAAAGATCGTTCGTATCGTTACACAGAAGAATATTTAAAATCTAAAGAGTATAATCCTGATGTAGTAATAATTATGCTTGGGATTAATGATATTCGTAGCATTTATGCATTAACTGAAGCACAAGATGATTTTGTTGATACTTTAGTTTCTTTAGCAAGTGAGTATTATGAGCAAGAAAGTGTAAAAAAGGTTTATATTGCAACTTCAATTATTAATCATTCAAATACAACTTTTATTAAGGAATTTGCTGATGGTCCATTAGCTGAACTACAAAAAAAGGCAGCTGAAAAGGGCAATTTTGAAGTAATAGATATATATGAGATGACAAAAGATAAATTATCGAATAGTGATTTTTTTGACGACGACAATATACATTTAAATGAAAAAGGGTATAAAATAATAGCAGAAGCGTTCTACAATTTTTTAATTAATAAATAATTATAAAGGAGTACATTATGTCTACAGTTACTTTAAAGAACATTCAAAAGATTTATCCAATTGAAGATGGAGGGAAAAAAGCCAAAAAGATTGGACTGGAAGTCAATGAAAAAGGCGTTGTTGCTGTACAAGATTTTAATCTTGATATTGCCGACAAAGAATTTATCGTTTTAGTTGGTCCTTCTGGATGTGGTAAATCAACAACTCTTAGAATGATTGCAGGACTTGAAGAAATCACTAGCGGTGAATTATATATTGATGACAAGCTAATGAACGATGTTGAGCCAAAGGACCGTGATATAGCTATGGTTTTCCAAAGCTATGCTTTATATCCTCATATGACAGTTAGGGAAAATATGGCTTTCCCATTAAAAATGTCAAGAATGCCAAAAGATGAAATTAATAAACGTGTTCAAGAAGCTGCTGAAATATTGAATATTACTGAATATTTAGATAGAAAGCCAAAAGCTTTATCTGGCGGTCAAAAACAAAGAGTTGCGATTGGCAGAGCTATTGTTCGTGAACCAAAAGCATTATTGATGGATGAACCATTAAGTAATTTGGATGCTAAATTAAGAAATCAAATGCGTTCAGAAATTATTAAATTAAGAGAAAGAATCCAAACAACTTTCGTTTATGTAACTCATGACCAAACAGAAGCTATGACACTAGGCGATCGTATTGTTGTTATGAAACTTGGCTATATTCAACAAATTGGTACTCCACAAGAACTATATCGTAACCCTGCTAACCTATTTGTAGCTGGTTTTATTGGAACTCCACAAATGAATTTTGTTGATGGCTTATTATTTAAAGATGGCAGCAAGTATTTTGTTGAAGTATCTGGTGCCAAGATTGAACTATCTGAAGATAAAGCCGCTAACCTAGCAAACAAAGGCGTTGAAACTTGTCCAGTAATTGTTGGTATGCGCCCTCAACATGTAAGAATTGCTAATGAAGGTGATCCTTATTTTGTAGGAAGAATTGATATTAGTGAAATGATGGGTTCAGAAACTTATCTACATTTAAATGTTAATGGCAAAGATCTTGTTAGTGTTATTACTGAAACTAAGGATAATCGTTTCTTTGAATTTGAAAAAGGCAAAGAATTAAAGCTAACTTGTGATGGTGCTCTAATCAATGTCTTTGATCCAGAAACAGAAAAGAATTTAGAATTCTAATTAAAACAAAGGGTGTAAAAAACACCCTTTTTGAATGTTTAAAAAAGTCCATTTAATGGACTATTCTAATTCGCTTTTTTTGTAAAGCAATAATTGATAATTAACTTCTTCGCTCTTATGACCTTCAAGAGTTTTTATTCCATTTCGATCAAAGATATCAGGACCATGGCTATCAATTGATATACATGGTTCAATGCATACAAAATTAGCGTCATTTTCTGGCCTTGCCCAATTTGCGATAAATGGAAAATTCTTGCGATATGTTCTAACGACATAGTCACAATTAGCCCCAGTATATTCTAACCATTCAGATTTAGGATCTTTAATACTTCTGGTGAAATTTTCATAAAAGCCATGATAAATTGGTCGAATATTTTCATTGATCAAGAAATCAGCAGTCCAACCAAATGGATTGAATGATTTTAATGTTTCTCTTTGTTCAAATCTAAAGAAATAACTATTAGCATCTTGGCCATCAATCAAAGGCCATTTATAAGCTGTGTGATTGCCAACAGAATAGGCTAATGCTTCATCAGAATTATTTGTGACTTTATAATTGATATCAAGTTTTGTATCAATGATTGTATAAGTAATTTCTAATTGGAATTTATAAGGATATACCTTTAAAGTTTCTTCATCTTCTGTTAATGTACAACGAATTTGAGAATCGTTTAAACGCTCGATTTTAAAGGTCTTTTCAAGTGCAATACCATTTAATTGCATTGGGTATTTTACATTGTTGTGAGTGTAATAACCATCCATAAAACGACCAGTAATTGGAAAAAGGCAAGGAGATGTACGACCATAATATTTTTCATCCCCAGACCATAAATATTCAAAGCCATCTAACTTCAAAGATACCATTTCGGCACCAAAATCGCTTACTGTAAGTTCAAGACGTTTATTGCAAATCTTTTCCTTCATAATCCGTATTCAATTATTGAGTGGTTTTATTAGGTTTGTCAAGGCTAAATTTTCAAAAAATACGCGCCCATACTTAATGTAAGCGCTTATAAAATTGTTATAAAATATAAGTAAGATGTCTTAATCTGCGTTTTTAATAGGAGGTCAGACTATTATGAAAAGAAATGTTCATTATTTGAGAGCCTTACTCATTATTGTGTTGACTTTAATGATGTCTTTTACATCGTTAGGCATTAACGTGAATGCAATAAAAGCTGAAGATGAATATAGGATTGAAATCTTTAGGGGTTTTAATAGAGGCTTGTCTTCAAATGGGATGTTGGCGACAGAGTTTATTAAAAATCCAGTTGATACAGGATATTCATATTACGGTTATACTGAAGAACATACTAGATCAACAACGGCTTCTGGCAACAAACTAACAAGCTATCAACAAAAGCAAGAAGCTTCAAGTAAAGTTTCAAAAGTAACTGTTTATAACGGTATTGGTGATCCTGTGAGTTTTGATTTATCTAATACTACTTCTGGTAAAACTCTTTATATTGACAGTAATAAACATTTAACAACTGTTTCTAGTGGAAATAGTGCAGTGTTAGTTGTAGCAAGTAATTCAACGGCTTTTACATGTCGTTTTGTTTATGTAAACTGTAACTTGGATATTGTGCTTGAATATGCAAATAGCAAGACAGCAACTTTTAAAAATGTTAAAAACATCAAAGTTGATGAAGACACTCTAGAAAACAATTACATTTATAATCTTGAAGATAATAAAGCTACAATCAAACTTCCAGGTAAAGCAGTCACATCAGCTTATGGAAGTCATCCATATTTTGATGTTGAAAAACTAGATGGTTCACTTCAATCAATCGATATTGTTTATGCTGGAAAATATTATGGAAGTATTGATAAAGAAATGCTTGATGGCAATTATTATTTCACAAAAAATACTTCTGTAACTCCTAATACTATAAATCCAGTAGAAGGAAGCCCTGGAACATTAAGCGCAAATATTCCATTATCATACAATAATGGAAGAATTACTTTATATGAAGTATCTGGCAATTATGAATTCACATATAATTATGAATTTGACATCACATTTAATCCTAACGGTGGTAAATTCTCTGATTTAACTTCTACTCCAAAAGTAATCACAACAGAAGAAAATGCTATTGAAAGCTTGCCTAGTGGCATAAGTCGTGATCAAGAAAATGGTAAGACATTTGTATTTAAAGGTTGGTACACTAGTTCAACTGATTTTACTGATGCTAATAAAGTTGTTGATGGCGCAACATTTGAAGAAAATACAACATTATATGCTGGATATGACCAAACATATAAAATCACATTTGATCCAGGTATTGGAACAATTGCTGAAAATGAAGACTATTCATTCACAGATATAGACAGCCAAATTTTACATGTTGATGATATGAAAACATTAGTATCAAACACAATTGTTGATGCTAATGACGAAAATATTAAATATCATTTTAAAGGTTGGTATGACAACAATGTTGGCAATTATGATGAAGCACATCATATCACCGTTCTATATAAATTCGATAGTGATAAAACAGTCTACGCAATTTGGGAAAGAAACTACAAGATAACACTTGATATTAATGGTGGCGAATTCTCAGATTATACTACTGCTAATAAGACACTATATACAGATAGCGTTGGTTATTATGGCACACTTGATTCACTTTATGCAGTAAGACAAGGCATTGATACAAATAATGACAATGAAGATGATTTGTTTGCTTTAAATGCTTGGTATACAAGTCCAACTGATTTCACTGATGAAAATAAAGTAATTGTGGGTGAAACGGTATTTAATGAAGATACGACAATTTATGCTGGTTGGACAAACGAAAGAGAAACAGTTAATTTCTATTCTGATGGAGTATTATATGCTACAAAAGTAGTTGGTAAAGGTTTAACAACTAGTGCTCCTAGCAATCCAACAAAAGATGGCTATACATTTGTTGCTTGGTATACAGATGATCAAACATTCTTAAATGAATTTGATTTCTCACAAGCTATAAATGCTGATTTAGATTTATATGCTCGTTTTGAACAAACAGTAAGCATTACTGTAAATGGAGCAATGAACGATGATGGTGATGAAGTAGAAGCAAATAATGCTATCTCATTTTCAAACATCACTGATAGAGCAACAGTTATTAAGAATCAAAATGTTGGCACAACACTAAAAGTTTATGCAGTTCATGGAACACTAGATAAAATATCTATCAATGGAAATGAATTTGATGCCAGCGAATTAATTGGCAACGTTAATAAAACAGTTTATATTGATGCAAATGGACAAAAACAAGATACTTCTTCAACAAGTGATATGTTAAGCATCGATTATGTTGCTGGTAATAAATATATAACAATTAATGTTTTAACTTTAAATAGTGATACTACTGTTGATTTAATATACAAAGATGTTGAAATTAAATTCATGAAAGATGGAAGTCTATATGCTACTAGATACATTCCATTTAATACAGCATCAACAATTGAAAAACCAAATGATCCTTCAAAGACAGGTTATTCATTTATTGGTTGGTATAAAGAAGATACATTCGAAAATGAATTTGAATTTGAAAATGTTACATTAGTGGATGATACAAAGGTATATGCATTATTAAGTAAAGACTATTATCTAAATGTTTATTATGGATATGGTAGAGAACATGGTTCTACAAATACCTTACTAGATGTATTCACTGGTGCTGGTGCAATGCTTAACAACGATACTGGCTATTCATTAAAAGGAAGCAGATCTACTGCTTATGTAAATGGCCCATCAAGTGGTACAGGCAATAGATATGATAAGCCTTGGCAAGTAGAAGTTGATTATGTTGATGTATATTTGAATGGTTCAAAAGAAACAGTTAACCACCAAATTTCACCAAAAGGCTTCAGCATCATTTCTAAAGATTTATATTATACAAGTGAAGGCACATTAACTACTAGTGCTTCTGGTAATACACATCTAGTTAAATTCGCTAATTCAGCTGATGCTGAAAATGGCTCAATCGCAAGCCGTTGGTATGCAATTCCTGGTGCAATTGATGTTGTAATGCACTATTATGATGAACACAAGATTACAATTAATGACATTACTACATCTACCGTTTCTGAAGATTATGATAAATATTTTGTAAATAAAGAAACAGCTAAAAAGACAATTACTACTATTTCTGGTGATTATTCTGATTCAAATGGCATTGAATTAAGTGTTACACCTGAAGATAGAGATGTCGATCATATTGTTATTTCAAATGGCAACAAAAATGTAACAATTGAATTATCTCAATTAAATGAAACATTGTACCTAAGCAGTTCATATACATTATCTACAAGTCATACAGACAATGATATTTTGAAATATGAAAATAATAAATTCACTTTCTACAATGTAAATGAAGATATCAATATTGATTATGAATATCGTTATACTGTTTCGCTTGTTCCTGGTATTGGTGCATTAGTGAATGGTGAAACTAGTGTTAAGACGACAAATTACAAGATTGAACGTCCTGCACTTGTTTCAGAAACAGTTAATGTTTCAGGAACTGATTGGTATTTTGTAGGTTGGTATAACAGCAATAATGAATTAGTAGATTTTGATGATAAGATTTTAGCTGATGATACATTTACTGCAAGATGGACTGATATCCCATCAAATAATATTGTTGTTAAAAACGCATATGCTGAAAGTGGAAATAATCCAATTCAAACTAATAACGCAAGTGCATATACTGCATTTAATGGCTCACAATCAACAGCAATGATACAAGCAGATGTTGTTGGTGCTGAAATGGATATTTATGCAGTACATGGAACATTAAAAGATATCACTGTTAAATTAAATGATTCGACAAGTGTTTCAATCAACGATTTTGCTAGTACAAGATATATTGATGAAAACGGAATTGTAACGACAATTGCTCCAATTGAATACAAAGTTGTTATCAGCAAAGTTGATGATAATAAATATCATGTAGTATTTAACTCAATTGAAAATGATTTAACTATCACATTGAATTATGAACAAGTTAATGTTGAATTTGTTTATGATGATAATAGTGAAGCAAGTACAGCACAAACAATAGATTTTGCTACAAAGGCAAGTAAACCTGAAGATCCTGTAAAAGAAGGATATTGGTTTGATGGTTGGTATAGTGATGATACATTCAGTGAAGAATTTGATTTTAATAAGGCAATTCTAGATGATACAGTTATCTATGCTAAGACATCTGTTAAACATACAATTAAATATATTAACACTGTGCCTTCTTCAACTTCTGGTAAGATTTCTTCTTCAGAATGGGAAAGTAGAGTAGGCGCCGGGCTATTTGATGCTGCAAACGCTACTTCATATACAAGAGGTGACTTTGTAAATACAAGTGGTGTGGCATCAATATTTAATGCTGCTGGTGGTTTACCTACAAGCATTACATTTACATACAACAACAAAGAAGTTGTGTTAACAGGAGACGAAATTGCATTAAAGAATAATACAACACCAAATGATGGCTTATTCTTATTAGAAGATGGAACATATGAAGTTGCATTAAAAGGTGGAACAGTTCCAACAAACGCTGTTGTTAAATTTGTGCATGATAAAGATTATGACAATGGCGGATATTATTACAATTTAAGATATTACAGAATCACTAGTGATATAACTATTACTATTGAATATCCTGAAGTTAATGTTAAATATATTGATAATGATGATGCTACATTAGTATTCAATATTGATGCTAAGACTCCTGGAACTGTTATTGGTGATGATTTAAGATCATTTACAGTAGCTTCTTCTGAACTAAAAGGCGATAATGCTAATTCAATCCGTTTTGCAATTGATCCTAACTTAACTAAAGTTAGAGGATTGAGGTTCACTAATGCTGATGATGCGAATGATTATGAAGATTTTACATTTACAGCTGAAGGAAATTACGATGCAACATTAACTAAATTTGGAAATATTAAAGTTGCCTATTCAATTGCTTCTGGTGCTACTGATGGTATCTTATATGTTCGTTTCTTGAATCTATATAGTGATTTAATTATTAGCCCAATAATCACTGAAAGCAAGGTTAGTCATAAAGCTACATTATTAACTGCCGAAAATTTAACAGTTAGTCATGATGCTTTGCCTGATGGCGTAAGTATTTCAAGTGATAATAAAACATTAACTGCTGAATATGGTGCATTATATAAGGTGACAACTAATGCTCAAGTTGGCGCAAGTAGTTTTAGATGGAATTTAGCACCAATTGCTGGTTATGACTTAGAATATTCTAAGATTGAAATCTTAGATGCTTCAAATGATGCAGTACTCGCAACAATAGGCGAAAGCTTAGTTTCTTATAAGACTGCTGTTTCTGATCAAACCGTAACATTAATGAATTTCGCTAATGGCATATTCGTTAAATATAATAAAGCTCTAGATAGTTCAGCACAATTAAGAATTTGGGCATTAAATAAAGATGTTAAATTAAAAGTTTATTATAAAGACTTCACAAATGGCGGTAGTGATATAGCTTATGAAAATGCTGACTTTGCACCATACAATGTTAAAGTTACATTAAAACAAACAATTGATGATGCTAAAAAGTCTGATGTTAAATATAGTTTTATTACACCAAATTCAACAATCACAAATAAAACAATAAATGAGAATGGTGTAGATTATCAAATTAATTCAATCACTTTACCATCAAATGATTTAACAGGTAATAATGAACAAATTAGTACAATTGATGATTTGATCGTTTCTGGTATTGTTAGATTATCTTTGGTTGATCATGGAAAATATGCAGTTAAGAAGGTGACGGTTTCTGTTGGTGGTGATAATCCTGTTATTTATGAATTAACTTCAAATCAAACAATTAAAGATAATAATCTAGGACAATTCCAATATGTTAGAAATACAACGGATACACATATTAGATTTAATAGAATATTCACAAAAGAAGAAATTATTATAACAGTTGAATATGAATCAATTGGTGATGGACCATATACTGGAGAACTTGTTATAGATGATGCACTAAGCTTAAATGTTGATAATTCAAGTCCAGCAAGTGTAACTGTTCAATCAGGAAGCAAGAAGATTGTTGTTCCTGAAGATGCACTTCCTGCAGCTACTGCTGGTAAGAGCTTATTGTGGAACTTGTCTTCTACAGCAGGTATGGGATATGAATATTCAAAAGTTGAAGTATATCTTCAAAATCCTGAAAATGGACTATACGAATTAGCTACAACTCTTGGAGAAAACTTTGAATCTTATAAGACATATAAAGATGGCGAAAAAGATCAAACACAAGGTAAACAATTAGTTGGCCTATCTGTTCGTTACAACAAGTCTCATTATGGCGAAGCACAAATTAGAATTTGGAATGTATATAAGAATTTCAAGATTGTAACTTATTATAAAGACTATGCTACAGGAAAAGAATATAAAGCTAACGACAGTGCTTTAAAACTTGTATATGATGGCGTTATCACAATTAAGTTAAATGGTGCTGTAATCAATTCTGAAAGCATGGTTAGAGAAAATAAAGGTAAAAAGCCTGTTGAGTTGTTGAATGGTTATACTAAGATTCGTTTCAACAAATATGCAAAAGAAGCTGATGGCTACAAATATATGTTTGAAACTAAGAACCTAGGCGACAATATCGATTATGCAACAATCACAATTGATGGCAAATCATATGATATTGGTCAAGACACAGCAATTGGCAAAGTTACTGGAAAAGTATTCCCAGGCGCAAGAATTCGTTTCTATCGCAGTACTGATGGATATGCACAAATAAGAGCTTGGGCTGTATCTAATGATGTAGATATCGAATTACATGTATCTCATGGCCATAGTAACTTAATAAGGTTTGATGTTGGCGATCATGGCAGTGCAAAAGTAACTGATATTCCTTCTGGTGCCAAAGTATTAACAAAAGACTGGTCACTAATTAGAGTTAAGAGAGGTGAAACACCAAATTCTAAGGCTGGCAATAAGACATCTATTAGATATGATGTAACTCCTGATATTGGTTATGATATTGATTACATTATTGTAAATGTAAGTGGTGAATCACATCGCTTAGATGCTAAGACGCTTCCAAATGGAACAACACTTCTCACTAAAATATTAAATGGTGTATCAATTAGATATAATCTTGATTCAAATGGTATCGCTCAAATTAGAGCTGTACATGTTGATAGAGATTGTTCAATAAAAGTTTATTATCGTAAAGCTACGCATAAAGTTATTATGAATACTCAAAAACTTGCGGTAATAAGAGCTGAAGGTTATACAAATGCTGTCAATACTAAATTCTCTAAAAACTATGCTGTAGCTTATGTTGAAGGTGGAACTACTACCGCTAGACAAAGTGGTATCAAATACTGGTTTGAACCACTTGATGGACACGAAATAACATCTATCATGATTGAAAATAGTCGTGGTGATTATGTAACAGCTGGTGGCACATTCGCTCCAACTGAATGGGAAGATGTAAAAGTCAAAGGCGTAGTTGTTAGATATTACCAAGGATATGATGGAAAGATTGAACTTCGTGTTTGGGGTGTATTAGATGATATTAAGATTACATTATTCTATGATGGTGAAACCCCAAGAAGAGGTGTCAAAGTTCCTGAAGACATTGAGACATATGATATCGGTAACTATATTGAAACATTCGATAATAAAGTAATTGATGAATATGGCTATGATGTTGAACCTGAAACAAATCCTACAAATAGTGCAAACTATTTACCATATGTAATTGCTGGTGGTGGCGCAGTTGTTGTAGGTGGCGTTATTTATTTCATCGCTAAAAGAAAAAATAAAAAAGCGCAATAAAAATAAAAGGGTGTAGCCCTTGGCTACACCCTTAGAAAGCACTTGATTGTAAGTACTTAAGAATTAAATCTTTAAGTTCTTGCTTACCATTGGTATTAGTTATTTGATAAATTCTCTTAAGACGATATCGAAGTGTAGAATCAGCAACATATGCTTCATAAGCTGTTTCTGTATTAGTTAGATTATTGATGATTCCATGAATAATCTTACGATCAACTTCATCCATTGAAGAGAATGCATCGGACAAAGTCCAAATAGGTTTCATGCCTGTCTCATAAGCCTTAGAAATTAAAGGCTCACAGACATTACTACCCAAGTCTATCGAGTACTTCTTATATTTCTTAATTGAAGTACTATCTCGATAAATGATGTTGTGTTCAACTGATGAATAAAGAGATTTGAATGATGGATCATCGTTGAGCAAACGATATAGTGTACAAGCTTGCTTACCAACAGTTTCAAGAGGAATCTCAATTGTTGTAAGTGATGGTTTGGCAAATTTAGATATGTCGATGTTTCCAGAACCAGTTACTTGTAATTGCTTTGGAACAGCGATACCTAATTGATCTAGTTTAGACAAAAGAATTATTGCTACATAATCGTTTGTACAAACTACAGCATCATATTTCTTATAGTTCTTTAAAAAATTGCTTATTGTATCTTCAATTCCGACAGTGTTGGTGTAAATATCGTTATCATTAATTTTGATATTCGCTACTTTCAAAGCTGATTTGTAGCCATCAAGATATGATAAATCAGTTTGCACTGAAGGATTGACACCAATTATGGCAACTCGTGAAGCGTGATTGTTAATGAGATTTAAAACATTATCATACATTGATGATTCACGATTAATTGATACACAACTTACATTATTGATGTTGATGTAATTCTGTGTAGAGCCAACAAGTAATGGACGAATCTTCTTTCTTAAACAATAAGTTAAGGTTTCGTCTATAAATGTATTGGTGAAACCAACAACAACTAGGACATTGTTTTCTTCTAAGTCCTTAAGCTTATCGTTGGTGATTAGACACAAAGCTTCTTTCTTAGGATTGAGATCACTTTCAATGCCCTTGATGATGAGCTTTGCCCAAGTAGTTTCTTGATAGTTATCTTCGCAATAAACGTAAATCTTGTTCATAGTAATCCTCTTAAGAAAAAATTAATACAAAAAAAGACAAATGTCAAAAATGGAGCTCAAAATGTATATTATTAGAAATCAAAAAAATTTATTTACTTTAAGTAACAAAAAGGTTGGACAATGTTTTGCGAAAATGTTTCCAGCAACTATTGTCATTGATGGAGAAGAAAAACAAGGCAAGATTGTTAAAGAAAACAAGAACTTTTTAATCAGCGAAATTGATGGTTTGTCTATTAAAGATAGTTTTGAATTTAAGACAAAAAATACGGTTGTTGTTAAAAGAAAGATTACAAATACAACTGATAAACGTATTAGATTCAAGAGTATCTTTGAAATAGAAAGTTGTTTTAAAGCAAGTCACTATGTATTTCCGGGCTTTAATTACAACGGCAATAATTATGGTGGTTCAAATACTCCTACAGGATTAAGCAGAGATGGCTCACCTTGGGTATTTGCCTATGATAGAGAAGGCATCCCTTCTTGCACTGTAAGTGAAGATAAGAAACATGGACTAGCATTATTTGCTAGCGATATTGATGAAGATAGTTTAAGATCAGCTTGTTCAATGATTCAAGATGAAAAAGGATATATGCGACAAAGAATCTTTCATCCAGTATCAGAGATGCCATATACATATGGTGGAAAAAATAGAATGTTAGATCCATATGAAGAATATATGCATTTAGTTCCAGGTGGAGTTAAATATTTAACAATGTTTATCTTTGTATGTGTTCCAGAGTATGAAAATTATGCGACTGCTTCATTGATGTTTGAATGTGACAAATTATTTGCTTTCAATAAAGAAGTTTGTTTAAGTCATAAACGCGTATGGGATTTAGGAATTTCATTCTTTAAATTCTTAACAACTGAATATAAGGGTGTCCCTATGCTTCATGGACATTATTCAGATAAATTATTTGTTATGTGCCACGCTGCTACAATGGTTGGTAAAAAGATGGCGATAGCTATGGAAGATCCAGCTAATACTTGTTTATCATCTTTCTCAACAAGATTTGAAATTGGTTGGGCAGACCAAGGAGCTATGACAGCTAGACTAATTGCCTTAGATGGCTTTAAGAATAATAATCAAGAAAATATCAATCAAGGTATGAAAACCCTTGATGCCTATGTATCAACCCAATGGGAAAATGGCTTACTTCATCCATTCTATTCAGCTAATTTCAATCCTGATGAAACAAAAAGACAACTTCCTGATGCATGTAATATGGGCTGGGCAATGTGTGAAATGGTTCGTTCATATCATTTATTTAAAGATCACGGTATTGATAAACCTGAATATTTAGAGTTTTCAAAGAAACTTGGCGATTTCGCTGTTAAAGCATACAGTAATGAATATGGCTTTGGCAAGTCGTGGAACAAAGATGGTTCACCTCGTAAAACCGATGGTGGTGCAGGTGGCTTTATGATTATGGGCTTAACTGAACTTTATAAAACTGTTAAGAAAAAAGCTTATTTAGACGTCGCTATTAAAGCTATGAATTTCTATTATAAGAGAGATTTAGATGAATTTGTATGTACGGCTGGTGCTTTAGATTGTTTGTGTACTGATAAAGAAACTGCATATCCATTTGTAAGAGCAGCTCTTGATTTATATGAAATAACAAAAAAACCATTATGGCTAGAAAGGGCTGAAAAAGCTTGTGCTTATTTCTTCTCTTGGATGTTTTGGTATGATGCCATTTATCCAATTGATGCCGAATTTAGTAAATATGGCTACTATACAACTGGTGGCACACTAATTTCTGCTGAGCATAGTGCGCTTGACCCTTGGGGCGCACTACTTGTTTATGATTTATTCAAACTTTACCACTTAACTGGTAAAGAGAATTATCGCAAATGGGCTAAGATGACTTGGTGTAATGCGTTACTTGGTATTACAACTGAAGAAGGCATGAGCGTTCATGGAAATGTTCGCCCACTTGGCTCACAAAACGAGGGCTTCTTCCATGCACGTTGGACAAAATATCGTCCTACATGTGAGGAAAGAGGACACTTCAATGATAATCTTCAAACCTGGATGGGTGCTTGGAGATTACATACAATTTCAAGTCTTTCTAAAGAAGATCTTGAATATTTAGGTTAGAAAGGAAAAGTATATGAAGAAAGTATTGATCTGCCTATTATCTGTTGTGATGTTGCTTGCGCTTGTTGGCTGTTCAGGAGATGGCTCAAGTAACAATAACAACAAAAAACCAAATCAGGAAATTCATGATAATCCTGATGCTAACACTTTAGCTGGTGTAAACCTTGAAGTTGCTGTTAACTTCACTGGCGATGCACAAACTGCCTTTGCAGCAATTTGTTCTAATTTTGAAAATCGTTATGGTGCAACTGTAACTGTTGACTGGTATGGTTCTGACCATGCGACATTGATGACAACGAGAATGGCTGCTAACAATATGCCTGATGTTTATGTAACTGCTGGTTGGTCAATCAAGAAGTATAAAGATTATTCTTTAGACTTAAGAGATGAGCCTTATTGTAAAGACTACACAGATTCTGCATTAGGTGTTATTAAAGACAAAGACGGTAGCATCTATGTATGTATGGTATCTGAAGGTATTAACGGTGTTGTTTACAATGTCAATGTATGTAAAGAAGCAGGTGTTGATTATTTATCAATTCATACATGGGATGATTTATGGGCTGCTTGTGAAAAGATTAAAGAAGCTGGTTTTACACCAATCGCTTCTCGCCCAAATGCTGGTATGACTTCTAATGCCGTTGGCACATGGCTAACTTACGAAGGCGAAGTTGCTAATGTTGGCGATAAATTATTAGATGGTACATGGAATTGGGAAGAATATCGTTATGTATTAGATGCTTATGGACAGGCTGTAGATAAAGGATATTTCTTTGCTGATGCTAAATCAATGAATGAAATGGATACTCTTGAAAGACTTGCTTCTGGTAGAGCTGGCATTATCATTGGTGATAACACTGCATCTGTTCAAACAATGTATGAAATGAATTCTAAAGGCGATTTCGCTATAGGACCTTTCCCTGCATCTACTGAAGAAGGTGTTGAAGCTATTACTGTTGGTGAAGGTGATGCTTTCGCTATTTCTAAGAATTCTAAAAATATTGATGCTGCAAAAATATTCTTAAGATATTTAGCAGAAGAAGAAGTTACAAGAAAACTAATTAGTGCTACTGGTAGAAAAGCTTGTCAAGAATCAGTACTTGCAAATGATGATACCGATGGTACAAAAGCATTCTTAAGACTTGAGGAAGAATATGCTGATCACAAAATGATTTATGCAAATATCTTTGATAGAGAATATCTTCCAGCTGGTATGTTTGGCATTTTAGGTAATGTTGCTGGCAAAATCTTCGCTGGTAGAAGTGAAGCAGATAAAAAAGAAGCAATTTCTTATTTGAAAGAGAATTTCGATAGACTTTATAAAGAAACAAAACAACAATAACCCTTAGGAGTAAATATGCAAAAAAGATTAAATAGAAAATATTTCCTATTTATACTACCAGCTATCTTGATGGTTGTTGCCTTCAAATTCTTTCCTATAGGTAATGCATTTAGATTATGCTTATTTAATTGGAATGGCTATTCTCAAGATATGGAATTCATTGGCTTTGATAATTTTAAAGCATTAATAAATGACCAATATTTTTGGAAAGCATTAAAGGCTACTTTAGCATATGCATTCGGTATTACAATTGTTAAAAACATTGTCGGTTTAGCGCTTGGCTTATTTGTTAATAAAGAATTCAAAGGCCGTGGTGCTGTTAGAGCTATCGTTTATTTACCAATTATGATTTCTGGCTTTATCATGGGTCAAATCATGTATTATTTCTATCAATATGATGGTGGTGTTTTCAATGAATTATTACAATTAATTGGTTTACAACCAATATATTTCATGGAAACAGGAACAAGAACAATTATTGTTGTAATATTAACTACTTCAATATTACATATTGGTTCAACAATGTTAACATATTTAGCTGGTTTACAACGTATTCCAAATGAACTAAAAGAATCTTGTCGATTAGATGGTGCAAATACTTGGAGAGAATTTATTTATATTACTTTGCCATTATTGCAACCTTCAATAATCTCATCGGTTGTATTGAATTTGATTGCTAGCTTTAAGATTTATGATATTATCGGTGCAATGGGTGCTGGTGGACCAGATGGAGCATCTAGTTCGTTAACACAATTAATATCAAAATATTACTTCACACAATTAAGAGCAGGTTATGCATCAGCAATTGCTGTTATATTCTTTGTGGTGATTGTTATAATTGCATGGCCAATTAATAAATATTTGAATAGTAAGAAGGTGGAATTCTAATATGAAAAAGAAAAAGAAATTTCGTCTTTGGATATTAATTGTTGCCATTATTGTTTGTTTAATTGCTATTTGGCCATTATATGAACTTTTGAATTTATCAGTAAGAGATATTTCTGATTATTCATCACGTTTATTACCACCAGAAACAGTTAAACTTTCAAACTTTAAAGATGCATTCTTGAACAAACAAGTTTGGATAGGATTTAAGAATTCGATCATTTACTCAGGCTTAACAATTCTTTTGGAAGTCGTACTTGGTTCAATGGCTGGTTATGGCTTATCAAGAGGAAGTAAGCGTACAACAAGAAGCATTAAATCTGTTCAAATGTTGATTATGATGGTTCCAGGTGTTGTTACCCTTGTTGGTACATATGCTCTTATGACTAAACTTGGTTTAACAAACTCACTATTTGCGCTAGCTTTATTGACAGCAGCTGGTGGTATACCATCTTGTTCATTTATTTATATGAATTTTATCAATTCAATTCCAATGGCTTTAGATGAAGCCGCAAGAATTGATGGTGCTAATGTAACTAATACTTTCTTTAGAATAATATTACCGCAATTGACACCAATAACTGTTACTCGTGCAATAATGATCGCAATTGGCGCATGGAACAATTATTTGATGCCATTATATTTAATAAACAATTCAAGTAAACAACCAATTATATTGGTCATTAGATCTGCTTTCGCAATGGTAGGTGGCGATAGAAATTTAGCTATGGCATGTGCAACATGTACAATAGGTATCTTGCCTGTCATCATCGTTTATTGCATCTTGCAAAGACGTATCATTGCTAGCCAAATTGGTTCTTCAATAAAAGGTTAGGTAAAAATTATGAGGAAAACAATTATTAAGATTATGACTATTTTATTAACTATGAGCTCACTTCTTACTACAACTGCTTGTAGTAATGGTGGCGGAAAATTATCTTATTACAGCTATGATAGTAATGATAAGGAAGTTAACAAGAGCCTATTCTATGTAAACTCAAGTAATGAATGGGGCGCAGACCCTTCAATACTGTATTGTACTGAAGGTGAATACGCAGGTAACTATTTTATTTATGCTACTTCTGGCTATATTAATACTGCTGGTCTACAAGTTTGGAAATCTAAAAACTTAACAGATTGGGAATGTATGGGAAATGCCTTTATGCCTGATGTGGATGTTAACTGGGCATATAAAGGTTTCTGGGCTCCTCAATGTATTTATGATGAAGAATATGGAAAATATTTTATGTTCTATAGTGCACCTTGGGGAAGCGATGGAACACTTCGTTATGATTCATGTTGTGTTGCTGATAGTCCTGTTGGTCCATTCTATGAGATTACAAGCGATACAAAAACAGCTGCTGAACCAGTTCTTCAATTTGAACTTCATACTGATGAATTTGATTCAAGATATTTCTCTGAACAAGTTGGTCACTATGGTGTTTCTGGCTTTATTAAAGTTATTGGTCCATCTCCATTTATTGATCCTGAAACTGGTAAGAGATATTTATTCTTTGTATCAGATTTAGGTACTTCTGGTGCTGAAGCATCTGGTGCATATTGTATTGAAATGGAAGATTGGGCAACTCCAAAATATGAAACATTAAAGAGAATCACAAGTTTTGGTTATCGCACAACTGAAGAAAAAGAAGAAATATCTGAAGGCGGCAGTACAAATGAAGGACCAATGTGTTTCTATAAAGATGGAAAATATTATTTAATTTTCTTAACTTATACTTATTTCAATGCAAAATATCAAACAAGAGCTGCTGTTGCTGATAATGTAATGGGCCCTTATGAAAAATTCGAACTTGATAATGGTGCTCAAGTTATTTATACTGAGCCTAATTTCCAAAGACAGGCTGTAGGTATTCATGGATTAACACAAGCAGGTGATTCAACTATGAGTGCTTATATGACATTCAAGAATAATAAGGAATATGATGGCTCAAGAAAATTTGCTGTTGATGAAGTTGCGTGGGTAGAAAATGAAGATGGCATTCTTGTAATGCAAGCTAATGGTCCTAGTGTTACTCCTCAACCTCTTCCAGAAGCTATTAGTGGTTATCGCAATATGGCAAAAGAAGCCACTATTACAAGCGACAATACAAGAGCTGGAAGTGATGTTAAATATCTAGTTGATGGGGTTATTCCATACCATGACAACTCTTTAGCTCCTGAATATAAAGCTAATGGTGATACAACAACAATCACATTTGATTTTGATGATTATGTATCATTAAGAGCAGTAATGGTTTATAACTCAAAAGATTATAACGAAATGTTTAATCAAGTAGAAAAAATTACTTTTGATTATATTAAAAACGGTAAAACAGGAACTGTATCAATTGGACCTGTAGAATACAATTGGGATTATTATAATTTTGAAGAAAACAAACCAGCAGTTGGTTCTGCATGTATTGCTGAATTTGCATCATTAGATGTGAATAAAGTTACAATTGAAATCGTCAATCCTGATAACCCTTATGGTATCGCAATTCCAGAAATCGTCTTACTTGGAAAAGATGCTGATGGTTCAAGTGCAAACGAAGGCAAAACAGGAGCATTATATGATAAATATTCATTTGAAAATGAAGTTGTAACTCCTGATTGGAAGAATTGTGATGCTAATTTGAACATTGATGGTGACTTGGATGAAGAATATGGCGCACCAGTATATCGTCTATATACAAGTGCTACTGAAGAAACAGATACATACACTGATTTATATATTTATCGTGATGAACTAGGCGTATATGCATTTTGTGATGTTCATGATGCTAATTTAGTTTATGATCCAAAAGCAAGCGTTGCTGAAAACTCTGATATTCTAATTATGTTCTCGTCAAGAGATATGGGTTTAGTTGATAAACATTGTGTAGCATTTAAAGTTGATCCATCTGGCGAATCACAAAGATCTATTGGTGTTAGGTCACAAAGAGCTTGGTTAAGATCGTGGTTTACTGGTGCTCATGCTGCAAAACTAAAATCAGGAACATTAGAAGATGTTACTGTTAGTCCTGGTTATACTGTAGAAACATTTATTCCATATGAATCATTAGGATATGAATCTAAAGCTGACTTTGATTCAATGAGAATTTATCTTGAAATGCACTGCATAGAAGATACAGGCGTAATCAAAAGAGAATTAAATACAGTTGCTAAAAAAGCAAGTAAGACTGATCCTTCAACTTGGCTAAAACTAAAATTTGAGGATTAATTATGAAAAAAGTAGCAAGTTTAATAATAATTATCATGATATTGCTTGCAAGTGGATGCTCTAATGGTGCTAAAAGTACTGTTGAAACCATCGATATCTTAGAGAGTAATTTATTCTATCAAAATAAAACGGAAAATTTCGGTGCTGATCCATTCATATTGGTAGATGAAGAAGATGGTCAAAAAATATTCTATCTATATTCAACATCAAGAGAATTAGGAGCTAAAGGCTTTGAAATACTGTTCTCTAATGATTTGTCTAATTGGCATAATGGTGGACCAATCTTTATGTGTGATGGTACATGGTGTTCAAAAAACTTATGGGCACCAGAAGTTATTGAAGACAATGGAATTTATTATTTATTCTATTCTGCTCAAAATAAAACAGATAATGAAGGCTTCTATATTTCTGTTGCAACTTCTAAATCACCAGCTGGACCATTTAATGAATATGTTAGCGAAAGTAAAACTATAAGTGAACCATTAATTTCATTTGAAAAGCACAACAATCAAATACCAGCTGAACTTAGATCAAATTTAACTGGTATTGATGGAAAAGTAGGTTATATTAAAGTAATTGACGCTTCACCGTTTGTAGATCCTGTTAGTGGTAAAAAATATCTATATTTCATAGCTGATTTAAATACTGAATATACATATGAATCATTTGTTCTTGGAATGGAGATGGAAGATTGGACGACTCCAAAATATGAAACACTCACAAGAATTACTGAATTTGGAAAAGCTGTTCCTGGTGGTGATGAAATAGTTCTTGAAGGCGGAAGAACAAATGAAGGTTGTACTGTAACATATCATGATGGAATCTATTATTTAACTTTCTCTACTTTTACATATATGACAGCTGAATACCAAGTAAGACAAGCGTTAGCTGATAGTCCACTTGGACCATTTAGAAAAATCCAAAACAATGATGGAGGTACAGTAATATTTACTGAAGCTTCAACCATAAGACAATCGGCTGGTCATAGTTCAATATTTGAACTAGATGGCGAATTATATATGGTTTATCATACTTTCTTCAACGATGCGACAATTGATGCTGGAAGAAAACCAGCAGTTGATAAGATTGCTTTTGTGAAGAATTATGAAGGCTTAACTGTTATGCAGACAAATGGACCGACCACTACTCCTCAACCTTTACCAGCAACTATTTCTTCATATCGAAATGTTGCATTAGAAGCTAAGGTTAATTGTGATAATGGGGCAGGAAAATTAGATGCATCACTTGTAAATGATGGCTTTATACCACTACATAGGCAAAGTCCAGTAAGCGAATATATTATTAATCCAGGTCAAACAACAATCACATTTGATTTTGATAAGGAAACAGAAATTGCTGCTGTACTTGTATATACAAGTATTAAAGATGCGATGCGTTTAAGAAGTGTTGAATCAATTGTCTTTGAAAATGGTGAAGAATCGGAAACGATTAGAAATGTCGAATTAGATGATGAAAAATATATGCAATATAAAAAGATTGCATATGATCAAGCTTGTAGTGCAGTTCTTAAAGAACCACTTAAAGCTAAAAAAATAACAATAACAATTAACGAAGATTATACAGTTGGTATACCTGAAATAATTATTCTAGGTAGATAGGAGAATATATGTTTAAGGAAATATTTGAAGGTCTATATTTATTAAAAGTGCCATTTGGTGATTCATGGACTGGAGTAACACTTGTTGATGATGATGAAAAAGTTTTAATTGATTCTGGCTCTAGACTTGAAGATTGTGATGAGTATATCATTCCAGCATTAAATGAACTTGGATACAAATTAGAAGATATTACTTATTTAACAAATACTCATAGTCATGGAGACCATATTGGCTCATATTATCGTATTAAAGAATTATGTCCAAAGATTAAAGTTGTCGCAAGCGAAAGTGATAAGGATAATGTTGAAAATCCAGCTCAAAAAGCTATTTCAATTCGTACTAAATATCCTGAATATTCACCTGCTCCTCAATCTTATTTAAAAGGTGTTAAAGTTGACATTGTATTAAAAAGTGGTGAATCATTAACAAAGCGTTTATCTATTATTGAAACACCAGGACATGATTCAGGTTGTGTTTGTTGGTATGACAAAAAGACTAAGACAATAATTACTGGTGATAGCATTCAAGGAAATGGTACGCCAACGCAAGGAATCGCTTTTTATCAAAGTTTAGATGATTATCGAAGTAGTATGCATAGATTACTAAATATGGATATTGATAATATTATTTGTGGACATGATTATGATTCAATTGGTTCCATTATCAAAGGAAAAGATAATGTAAAAAAAGCTTTGGAATTATCATTAACAATTACCAACGTTTATCAGAAATATATCAACAACAGATTATCTGAAGGTATGAATTCTGCAGGAGATATTGCTGTTAAAATGATTAATGATTTAGGATGTGGAATGCCACCAAAATTGTTCATGGCCGTTTATACAGTTAATGAACATATTAATAAATATAAAGAGGAGATTTTATAATGGGATATTTAAAAAACAAAAACGCATTGATTACTGGTTCATCTAGTGGTATTGGTGCTGACATCGCTTTAGCTTTTGCTAAAGAAGGATGCAATGTTGGATTAACTTACAATCGCAACAAAGAAAAAGCTGAGATTATCTTAAAGAAGTGTGAAGAATTAGGCGTTAAAGCTGTTCTTTACAAAGTTGAATTAAGTAATCCGCAAGAAGTATTTCATTTAATGGAAAGTTTCTTGGAAGATTTTAAGACTATTGATGTATTAGTAAATAATGCAGGCGGAGCTTTAAAGATTCCTGCTGGTGAATTTGAAGATATTCCATTTGAATATTGGGACAGCCAAATCAATCTTAATCTTAATGCTGCAGCATATTGTTCACAATATGCAATTAGAAATATGAAAGAGAACAACATTAATGGTTCTATCATCAATATTTCCTCAGTACATGGCACTGTTACTTGGGTAAAGAGAAAATTTATCCCTTATTGTGCTGCTAAAGCTGGACTTGATATGTTCACTAAGGCTTTAGGAATTGAAGTTGCTCCGTATGGAATTAGAGTAAATGGCATAGCTCCTGGCTTTATCGCAACTGATGCAACTAAGAGATATTCTCCTGAACAAGTAAAAGCATTTACTGATCATATACCTGCTGGTATTTTAGGTTGTACAAACGATATTGTAGAAATGGTATTATATCTTGCTGATCCTGAACATACACGTTTTATTGTTGGCCAAACATTCCATGTTGATGGTGGACAATCAGTAACAGGCATGATTGTTTCTATGAAGGAAGATTTTGAAAGGAAATAAAATGTACAACAATACTGATGTCTTAATAATCGGTGGAGGAATGACAGGTACTGTAGCAGCTTATGAACTAGTCAAAGCCGGTTTAAAAGTAAGAATGTTACGAAATGGTTTAGGTGCCTCTCCTGGTATCTCGGGCTTTAATATTTGTGGCGTTCAACAAGGGGACAATGTTGATGTCTTTATTAAAGATACAGTTGTTTCTGGAAGAAACCAAGGCGATAAAAAGTTAGTTGATGAATTGTGTTATGGTAGTTTAACAATTCAAAAATATCTTGAAGATTTAGGCTTTGAATTTGATAAAGATGAAAAAGGTAATTTAAAAGCCCGTAAATCTTTAGGATCAAGTTATGGAAGGGTTGTTGGACAAGGCAATCATACAGGAGCTAAAGTTTTAAGTATCCTTCATGAATTATTAGCAAAAGATGAAAACTTTGAAGTATTAGAAAATCTTAGAGCATTAAGATTACTAAAGAAAAACGATAAAGTTAATGGTGCATATTGCTATGACTTTGAAGAAAAGAAATTTGTAAATCTATATAGTAAAGCTGTATTACTATGTAGCGGAGGCTTTGCTGGTATATTCCCATTTACATCAAATTCAAAAGATATATCTGGTGATGGTGCTGCAATGGCTTATGAAGCGGGATGTCCATTAATTGATATGGAATTTGTTCAATTTGAACCATCAAGCGCTGTATGGCCTTTACAAATAAGAGGCAAAGGCATGATTACAACTTTATTTTATGAAGGAGCAATCATGACCAATAATAAAGGCGAAAGATTTATGCTCAAATATGGTGAAGATGGCGAAAGAGTCAATAAAGATGTTTTGTCTTTAGCAATTGAAAAAGAATTATTAGCTGGTAATGGAAGTGAACATGGAGGTATTTTCTTTGATGCATCTGGTGTTGATGAGAATAGACTTCATGAAGCATATGAACCATTTGTGAAAAGATATGCTGATGTTGGAATCAATCTTTGCAAAGAGAAAGTCGAATTAGCTAATGCTGCTCATACAAGTTTAGGTGGCGTTAAGATTGATGAAAAATGTCATAGCGATATTAAAGGCTTATATGTAGCAGGAGAAGCTGCTGGCCATTTACATGGTGCAAATCGTATTGGTGGATCAGCAGGAAGTGAAACGCTTATATTCTCACGCATTGCTGCAAAAACAATCATTGATGATATTAATAGTTTAGATATTGAAGAATTCAATTATGAACCAATCGGTGGATTAAATGAAGAAATCAGTTTATCTAGATTAAAGGAAATAGAAGATTTAAGAAAAGATGCTTTAGGAAGTGGCGCTAGAGTCTTGCGTAATCAAGAATTATTAGAAAAAGCATACAAGACCTTAGATGAGTTATTAGATGAAGTAAAACACTGTGTAAAAAGTGTTGATGATGAAATAAACTATAAGCGCTTAGCACTTGAAAATAATTTAATTGTTTCTAAAGCTCTTGTATTAGCTGCTAAAGAGAGAAAAGATAGTTGTGGATGCCATCAGAGAAGTGATTATCCCGATGCTCCTAGTAAAAACTATCATACAGAAATTATCAAACAACTAGAAACGATGAAAATATCGTTGAATAATAATTAAACAAAAGGGGGAAGATGAAATTATTATGAAAAAGAAGTATGAAGATATGCGTTCATGCTGGGAATTCTCTGAGGCTTCTGAATGTCGTAGAGGATTAATGTGTGGTATGGGTTATACCAATGAGGAACAAAGAAGACCATTAATTGGTGTTGTTAACTCTTGGAATGAATATAATCCTGGTCATGTTCATCTTGATAAATTAGCTGAACGTGTTAAACAAGGCATTAGAGAAGCTGGTGGTTTGCCATTAGAAGTAGAAACAACTGGTATTTGTGATGGTATGGTTCTTAAGGATCCTCGTTATATTGAAGTTCCTAGCCGTAACTCAATTGCTGACCAAGTTGAATTGACAGTAGAAGGCAACTTCTTTGATGGCATGGTAATGCTTAGTACTTGTGACTCAGTAGTTCCAGGACATTTAATGGGTGCTGCTAGACTTAATATTCCAACAATTATTGTTACTGGTGGCTATATGCCTCTTGGCAGATATGCAGGTGAGAAACGTCTACATATTCGTGCTCAAGATAAAGTTGGTATGGCTGCTGAAGGCAAAATTGATATGGATTTCTATAACGGTTTAATTGAACACTCTTGGGGTTCTTGTGGAGCATGTACATCAATGGTTACTGCTAACTCAATGTGTATGATGGCAGAAGCTATGGGTATGACATTGCCTAATAACTCTACAATGGCTGCTGATAGTTCAGAAATCTATAATCTAGCTTATCGTGCTGGTAAACAAATTATGAATCTTGTTTATGAAGGCGTTACTGCAAGAGATATTATTACTCCAGAATCAATTAAGAACGCTATTAAAGTTGATATGGCTGTTGCAGCATCTGCAAACTTGATTCTTCATATTCCAGCAATCGCTAATGAAGCTGGTTATGATCTTCCTTGGTGGAAAGAATTCGATAAAGCTTCAAATGAAGTTCCTCTATTATCTCATCTTGCTCCTGGCGGTGAATATAGTTTAGAAGATTTAGATTTAGCTGGTGGTTTAGCTGCTTTAATGAAGAAAATGGAAAGCGTATTAAATACTGATGTATTAACAGTTACAGGAAATTCATTGGGTGACAACATTAAACTTGCTAAATGTTATAACGATGATGTAATTCATAGTCTAGACAATCCAGTTTCAAAACAACCTGGCATTGGTGTTTTATATGGCAATATTGCTCCTGAAGGTGGCATTATTAAGATTGCTGCTGTTCCACATAATTTAATGACTTTCCGTGGTCCTGCAAAATGTTTTGATTCACTAGATGATGCTTTAGCAGCACTTCGTAGTGGCAAGATTGTCAAAGGTGATGCATGTGTTGTTAGATTTTTAGGATTAAAAGCTCGTTTTGGCACAACAGCATTCACATTCCAAGAAGAATTAAAAGGCTATGAAGGATTATTTAATTCATGTGCTATCTTAACTGATGGCCGTTTCTCTGGTGGAACATCAGGATTAAGTGTTGGTTATATTTCTCCAGAAGCTGCTTATGGTCCATTAGGCTTAATTAAAGATGGCGATATGATTGATATTGATATTGTCAATAGAACAATCAATATGGAAGTTAGCGATGAAGAATTAGAAAAACGTAAAGCTGAATTCCATTGGGAATTCAAAGGCGAAAATTATCCACGTTTCTTACGTTTATTTGCGAAGAATGTTGGTCCAATGTCAAAAGGTGGTATTTGGGAATAATAGAAAGGATTAGTCATAATGAGAAAAGTTCTTGTTAAAAAGAAGCGTTATGTCGATTCGGTAAGTTTGATGTCTGTAGCTGGTAGAGTTAATGAACTTGAGGGTGTTGAAAACTCTGAAGTTGCAATGGCTACTATCATCAATCAACGTGTATTAAAAGAAGAAGGTTATGAATTACCAAGCGACATCACTCCTGATGATTTAGTTATCGCTGTTGATTGCGAAAGCGAAAAAAGATGTGATGAAGCAATTCAAGCAGCTATGGACATCATTGATCGTAAAAACGTTGAAAGTGATGTTGAATTTACTAGCTTAGATGATGCAGAATTAAAGGCTGAGACATTTGATTTATGTCAAATATCTCTTCCAGGTGAATATGTATATACAGAAGCTATAAAAGCCTTAGATAAAGGATTAGATTTATTCATCTTCTCTGATAATGTCACTTTGGATGAAGAAAGAAAAATCAAAGAATATGGAAAGAAAAAAGGCAAGTTAGTTATGGGACCTGATGCCGGTGTTGGCTTAATTAATGGTGTAGCATTTGCAGCTGGTTCAATGAATTCATTTGGCCCTGTTGGCATTGTAGGTGCATCTGGTTCTGGTGCTCAAGAAGTAGCTTGTCTAATCGAACATCGTGGTTTAGGTGTTTCACAAATTATTGGTACTGGCGGAAGAGATTTATATCCAGAAATTGGTGGTATCACCATGTTAGAAGGTATTGAAGCTCTTGAAAAAGATGACAATACAAAAGTAATCGTTCTTGTTTCTAAATTAGCAGATATCAATGTAATGGATAAGGTTTTATATCGTGCAGATGAATGTAAAAAACCCGTTATTGCGATATTCCTTGGAAGTGATGAATCTTTATTCGAAAAGCACAAAGTTGAAGCTGCTTTCTCGCTTGAAGAAGCTGGTTTAAAAGCTGTTGAAAAGATTACAGGTGTCAAACAAGATCCACAATTTTCAGATGAAGAAATTAAACAATTAGCTAAAGAAGAAGTCGCAAAACTTCCTTTAGAAAGAAAATATTTCCGTGGTTTATATTGTGGTGGAACATTTACGGAAGAAGGTCTATTATATTTCAGCAGACATAACAAGAATATCTTGTTGCATTCAAATTTAAGCAATAAATATGCTGAAAAATTAGCTGATAGTCACAAATCTGTAGGCCACACAATTCTTGATATGGGCGCTGAAGATTTTACTGCCGAAGCTCCACATCCGGTATTTAATCCAGAATTAAGATTAAAGAGACTTCGCGAAGAATTAAAAGATCCTGAAGTTGGCGTAGTGTTGTTAGACTTCATCACTGGTCCTGGTGTAGCCCGCGATCCAATTGGTTCTCATGCTAAAGAAATTAAAAAACTAAGAGATAGTGGCTTGCCTGTTATCTTTATTGCTAATATTTGTGGTTCAGATAATGATCCTCAAAACATTAAAGAAAAGGTTAAATTACTAAAAGATGCTGGCGTTATTGTAACTGGAAGCAATTATGAAAGTGCTAAAATTGCTTCAGCTATGATGGATGAATTAGAAAGAAGGCAAGTAAATGGATAAGAAAATGAAAGTAATTAATATTGGTATTTCTTCTTTTTACGATGCTTTGGCTGAACAAGGCGTTGAAGTTGCCCAAATTGATTGGAAACCTCCAGTAAAGATTAATGATGAATTGGCTAATAAAGTTAAAGAAATAATGGCTTCTGATTTTGCTGAAAAGATGAACAAAGCCAATGATGATGCTGTTAATATGTTAATCAATGCTGATCCAGTATGGGTAGGTGTTGATTTGGCAGGCAATGTTATCGAAGGTCTTGATGACTATACAGTAACACACTCTGGCCCACCAATTTCATTTGATGAAATGGTTATGCTTCATCAAAGAGGTATGGTTTCAGCTTGTCTATTTGAAGGTTGGGCAAAAACTGAAGAAGAAGCTCTTGAATTAATTAAATCTGGCAAAATTAAGATGATCTCTGCTCTTGATACAAATACTGTTGGTGCTGGTACAGGAATCATTACTAAGAACGTTGCGATGATAATTGTAAAAGATCGTCACAATGGCAAAGTTACTGCTACTTTCCCTGCTGAAGGCATTAAGTTCCAAGGTGGTTTCTGTGGTTGGGGACTATACTCTAAAGAAATTGCTGAAAACCTTTATTATATGCGTGATCATTTGCTTCCACCAATGGATAAAGTTGCAAAAAATAAAGGTGGTTTACCTCTTAAACCAATTTTGGCAGAAAGTATGCAAATGGGTGATGAAAACCATACTAGACAATCTGCAGCTGACTTATTATTTGAACATCAAATTTTATTAGATATGGCTAAGATTGATGATATGCCAAGACAACAAGTTCTAGATTCAATGAATTATATTGTTGAAACACCTCGTTTCTTCCACTGCTTTGGACAAGGCGCTAGTAGAGCGGCAAATTTAGGCAATGTAGGAAGAGAATATTCAACAATGGTTACTGCTGTTTGTGGCAATGGTGTTCGTTTTGGAATTAAGATTGCTGCACTAGGCGATGAATGGTTTGAGACAGAAGCTCCATATATGACTGGCCAATATACATCAAGCAAATTCACTATTGATGATCAACTTCCTTGGATTGGCGATAGTTGTGTTGTTGAATGTGCTGGCCTAGGTGGCTTAGCTGCTGCTGCTTCGCCAATTGTTTGTAACTTACGTGGTATGACATTAAAAGAAGCTATTGGCCAAACTCGTGAAATGGAAAAGATTTGTATCTCTAAAAACTATAATTATCCAATTCCGAATTTAGACTTTGACTTCTTACCAAGCGGTATTGATATGATGAAAGTTATTGAAACAGGAATTTGTCCATGTATCCATGGTGGTATGTTCAATAAAGAAGGCGGTTTGATTGGTGCTGGTATGGCAAGAGTTCCAATGGAGTGTTTCGAAAAAGCTTTCAAAGCATATTGCGAAAAATATGGACTATAGGAGTTAATTATGAATCAAGAAGAATTAATTCAAGAAATAAAAAAAGAGAAAATTATCGCTATTATTAGAGGCGCTTCTTTAGAAAAGTGTTCTAAAGTTGTTGAAGCACTATATAAAGGCGGTATTCGTTTTGCGGAAATTACTTATAATCAAGCAAAACCAGAAACATGGGAAGACACAGCTTGTTTAATTGGAAAACTTGTTGAAGAATTCAAAGGAAGAGTTCATATTGGTGCTGGTACAGTTACTAATACAAAACTTGTTTATTTAACACATAAGAATCATGGAGAATATATTATTTCGCCAGATACAAATGTTGAAGTTATTAAAAGAACAAAGGAATTTGGAATGATTTCTATGCCCGGTGCGTTGACACCAAGTGAAGTTTTAACTGCTTACAATGCGGGTGCCGATTTTGTAAAACTATTCCCAATTGGCTGTTTCTCTCCTGCTTATGTTAAAGCATTAAGAGCACCAATTAATCATGTGCCACTACTAGCAGTTGGTGGTGTCAATGAAAAGAATATTAAAGAATACTTTGAAGCAGGTTGTGTAGGTGCCGGTATCGGCGGCAACTTAGCCAAAAAAGAATGGATTGAATCTGGTGAATATGATAAACTCACAGAAGCTGCAATAAAATTGCTAGAAGCAATAAAGGAGTAATTATGAGTAAAGTTGTTACATTCGGTGAAATTATGATGCGTCTAGATCCTGTTGGATATTATCGTTTTGTACAAGCTAATAGTTTTGATGTATCTTATTCAGGTGCAGAAGCTAATGTCGCAGTATCACTTGCGAATTATGGCTTAGATGCATATTTTGTATGTAAAGTTCCAAATCAAGAAATCGGGCAAGCTTGTATCAATTCATTAAGAAAATATGGCGTTAGAACTGATTATATCTTAAGAGGTGGGCCAAGACTTGGCATTTATTTCTGTGAAAAAGGAGCTTCTCAAAGAGCTTCAAAAGTAATTTATGACCGTGCTGGTTCATCAATTGCTTTAGCTAAAAAAGAAGAATTTGATTGGGATGAAATCTTCAAAGACGCAAAATGGTTCCATTTCACAGGTATTACTCCAGCACTAGGTGGAGACTTACCTGAAATATGTCTAGAAGCATGTAAGAAAGCTAAAGAAAAAGGTATCACAATTTCTTGTGATTTAAATTATCGTAAGAAATTATGGACTACAAGTGAAGCTCAAGAATGCATGTCTAGACTTGTTCCATATGTTGATGTATGTATTGCCAACGAAGAAGATGCTAAAGATGTCTTTGGAATTGAAGCTGAAAATACTGATATTAATTCTGGTAAATTAGATCATGAAGGATATGTATCTGTCGCAAGAAAATTAGCTAAACAATTTGGTTGTAAGAAGATTGCCTTCACATTAAGAGGTTCTATTTCGGCATCGATTAATGATTGGGCAGGTATGATTTATGATAGCGCTAGTGATTCAGCTACATTCTCTAAAGAATATCGTATTCAAATAGTTGATAGAGTTGGCGGTGGCGATTCATTTGGTGGTGGATTAATCTATTCATTAATCAGCGGATATGATGATCAAAAAGCTATTGAATTTGCTGTAGCAGCATCTTGTCTAAAACAATGTATTGAAAAAGACTTCAACCAAGTTAGTGTTGCTGAAGTTGAATCATTAGCTGGTGGTAATGCTAGTGGAAGGGTTCAAAGATAAATGCTTGTTTTAATAAGCAATGTCGGTTCAACATCATTAAAATTTAAACTATATGATATGCCTAGTGAGCATGTTTTGTGTGATGCTAAAATTGAAAGAATTGGCTCACTAAATGGTATCTATCATTATAAAAATGATGAAAATGATAAAGAACATAATGAACATGATATTCCTTTAAAAGATTATCAAAGTGGTATTAATCTATTCATTAAAGATTTATGTGACAAAGAACTTGGTGTTATTCAAGACGTCAATGAAATTGAAGCAATTGGCTTTAAAACCGTCATTTCTAAAGGCTTCAATGGCACAGTAGAACTAAATGAAGAAGTGATGAAGGGAATGAAAGATTATTTATTCATTGCTCCTGTTCATAATGCTGCTTATATTGGAGCTATAGAAGAATTTAAAACTATATTAGGTTCTATTCCAATGATTGGTGTCTTTGAAACATCATTCCATCGCACAATTCCTTTAAAAAACAAACTGTATCCTATACCTTATGAGTGGTATGAAAAATATGGCATAGCTAAAAATGGTTACCATGGTGCATCATTTACTTATATTGCAAATAAAGCAAGAAAAGATGGTGATTATAAATATATCATTGGTTGTCATTTGGGTGGAAGCAGTTCAATTTGTGCAATTAAAGATGGCAAGAGCTATGATTCAAGTTTTGGCTTCTCTTTGCAAACAGGCTTACCACATATGAATAGAAGTGGTGATTGTGATCCATATATTGCTTTATTCTTAGAAAATGAAGGACTTAGTAAAGAAGAAATCATTGAAGGACTAGCACATAAAGGCGGTTTACAAGGCATGTCTGGTTATAATGATTTTAGAGAGATTGAAGCTGCTGCAATAAAAGGTGAGCAAAGAGCTAAATTAGCGATAGATGTTTTTGTGAATGACATTGTGCGCTATATCGGTTCATTTTATGCCGAAATGGGAGGCTTTGATAAATTAGTCTTTACTGGTGGTATAGGTGAAAACTCTAAGCTTGTAAGAAGTGGTGTCGCAAAAGCTCTTGAATGCTTTGGCATCAAAATTGATGAAAACAAAAACAACAATATTTCTGTTGATGGATATATTTCAAGCGATGATTCAAAAGTTAAGATTCAAGTTATTGCGGCTAATGAAGAACTCGGAATCGCTATAGAAACATATAACTATATTAATAGCAAGAAGAATGCTTAAAGTAGAAGGTTTAGTTAATAAAAATTTGATTTTAGATTATTCAAAAGGGATTGAACAATTCTATATTATTGGTCTTTTCTCTAGTGGCATCTATTTAAAAGATAAAAAAGGAAAAATTATCATGATTCATGATAATAAATATGGTTTAATCCCTTTTGGAATCGGAATCAACAATTTTAAAGAGACTATTAAACAAAGCAAAATAAATGAAGGCAGTTTAGGCATATTAAATGACAATATCTTAAACATAGCTGATGCAAAGATATATTTAAATATAAAAGAATTGCCTTCATTTATATCTAATTATTTAAGTGATGAGACATTTGTGAAAATAGCGACAAAACAATTATTTAACACAAACAAAGGCGTATTTAAGAGCCTGATAGATGATAACTTTGAAGATAATATCTATTCAAAAAGATTAAAAAAAGTATTAGCAGATTATAAAGATAGCGAAGAAAGATTAAAGGAAATTGTTGGTCTTGGCCCAGGTCTTACTCCTTCAGGTGATGACTTTATATTTGGCTATCTTTATTGGTTAATAAATGTTAATAAAGCTGTTGATTTCAAATATATAAACAAGATCAAAAATATTTTATTGCCATTTATTAATAAGAACACAAATCAAATAAGTAAGACTTATTATGATGCCTTATTAAAAGAAGAAAAATTTGAATTATATGAAAGAATTTGTTTTTCAAAAAATGAAGAAGAACTAATTAGAAACATCAATGATCTATTCACTGTTGGTTCTAATTCGGGAGTAGATATTCTTTGTGGCATGATATATGCCAATAAACATTTATACTTATAGGAGTTACTATGAACGTTAGATTTCCATTTGGAAAAAAATATCTTGAATATGATTTTGATGAACATTTGATAGGTGTTTTAAATTCTCATATTGATGAGTATGTAAGACAAACAAGTGAGATAGAACTTGTAAGAAATGCTTTAAAAAATCCTATTGGTTCAAAAAGTTTAAGCGAGCTTTCAATTGGTAAGAAAAATGTTGTGATTATTTGTTCAGACCATACACGTCCTGTTCCAAGTAAAATAATTATTCCTTTGATGCTAGAAGAAATAAGAAAAGGAAATAAAGATGCAAATATTACTTTACTTGTGGCAACCGGTTTTCATCGTCCTACTACTAAAGAAGAATTAATCAATAAATTTGGTGAAAAGATCGTAAGTGAAGAAAAAATTATTATACATAAATCATTAGAAGATGAGATGACTTATTTAGGGAAACTGCCATCAGGTGGTGATTTACTTGTTAATAAGATAGTTGTAGAAGCTGATTTGCTTTGTTCTGAAGGTTTTATTGAACCACATTTCTTTGCAGGCTATTCTGGCGGAAGAAAATCTGTTTTGCCTGGCATCGCTTCAAAAAAGACAATATTAGCTAATCATTGTTCAAAATTTATTGATTCAAAAGATGCTAGAGCAGGAATTCTTGATAATAATCCTATACATATTGATATGTTATATGCAGCTAAAAAGGCTGGTTTACAGTTTATTTGTAATGTTGTAATTAATGCAAAAAAAGAAGTTGTGTATGCCGTTAGTGGTGATGTTGATTTAGCACATAAAGAAGGAGTAAAATTTTTAGAAAAATTATGTGGCGTTAAAAAAGTTGAAGCTGATATCGTTATTAGCACAAATGGTGGTTATCCGCTTGATCAAAATATCTACCAATCTGTTAAAGGCATGACAAGTGCAGAAGCTTGTGTAAAAAGAGGTGGTGTCATAATTATGATTGCTAGTGCAAGCGATGGCCATGGTGGACAATCATTCTTTGATACATTTAATAATGATAAATCGCTTGATGAATTATATGCTGAATTTATGGAAAAAGATGCAGAGCATACTGTTGATGATCAATGGGAAGCTCAAATACTTACGCGAATCTTAAAAAAAGCGACGGTCATTTATGTTTCTGACTTAGATGATGAAATGGTTAAAAACTTTAGGATGCTTCCTGTAAAATCACTTGATGAAGCAATTATGCTAGCTAGAGAAATAATGGGTAATGATGCAAGTATTCTTGCCTTACCTGATGGAATATCAATAATAGTAAAAGAATAAGGAGAAGCTTAATGAAAATTATTGTATGTGTTAAACAAGTTCCAGGTACAACAAATGTCAATGTTGATCCTGTTACTGGAACATTGATTAGAGATGGTGCATCTTCTAAAACCAATCCCTATGATCTTTATGCTTTAGAAGCAGCTTTAAAGCTTAAAGGTGAATTTGGTGGCAAAGTAAGTGTAGTTTCAATGGGACCTCCTAGCGCCCTTGTAGCAATTAGGGAAGCTATTTATATGGGATGTGATGAAGGCGTACTTATCACTGATAGAAAATTTGGCGGTGCTGATGTTCTTGCGACTTCTTATACACTATGCAGTGGTATAAAAGCGGTTGGCGAATTTGATGTTATTTTGACTGGCAAACAAACAACTGATGGCGATACAGCTCAAGTTGGAAGCGAACTTGCTGAACACTTAAACCTTCCACATGTTACAAATGTTAAAGAAATATTTGATGAAGGCGAAACAATTAAATATATTTCAAACCTTGACAACAAAATTGTTACAGGTCGAATTAAAAAGCCATGTCTAATATGTATGGATGGCGATGTCAATACTCCAAGACTTCCTTCTTTTAAAAGAAAGAAAGAATTCGGTGATTGTAAAGATTTAATCAAAATGATTACCTTTAACGATGTTGAAGACAAAGATGAAAGTCATTATGGATTAAAAGGTTCACCAACCCAAGTTGAAAGAATCTTTGAACCCGATAAACGAAATGAAAAAGAAATTATTTCTGATGGCGATTTAGCTTTAAAAGTATTTGACATAATTAAAGATAGAAAATTCATTTAGGGGTGACAATATGGGATTAATAATTCATGAAGAGTTAGTTAATGAAACTACTGGCAAAGAACTTGAAAGTCTTTGTCCATTTGGTGCACTTACATATAAAGATGGCAAGATTGATATTAGTGCTGGTTGTAAGTTATGTAAGATTTGCGTTAATAGAGGGCCTAAAGGTGTTATAACTTTTGAAGAAGAAAAGAAAGTCTTAATTAATAAAGATGAATATAAAGGCGTTTGTGTTTATGCCGATATTGATCATGGCATAACACATAAAGTAACTTTTGAATTAATCGGTAAAGCAAAAGAACTTGCATCTGTAATTAATCATCCAGTATATGCGATTGTTATTGGATATAACACAAAGAAAAATGTTGATGAACTATTAAGCTATGGCGTTGATAAAGTGTTTGTATATGATCATAAAGGATTAGATGATTATGATATCGAAAAATATACAAATTGTTTTGAAGATTTCATTAAAAGAATTAAACCATCAAGTATTCTTGTTGGGGCAACTAATGTTGGTCGTAGCTTAGCACCTAGAGTCGCTGCTAGATTTCATACAGGCTTAACTGCTGATTGTACAAAACTTGAAATGAAAGAAAACACTGATCTTGTACAGATTAGACCAGCATTCGGTGGCAATATTATGGCTCAAATCATTAACCCTAACAATCGTCCACAATTTGCGACTGTAAGATATAAGATTTTCAATGCACCAAGCAAAGTTACAAATCCAAGTGGCATTGTCGAAAACGTTGTAATAAAAGATGAATGGTTAGAAAGCCGTAATGAAATAATTGAAGTAGTAGAAAAACCTAAAGAATTAGATATTGCTGAAGCAGATGTTATAGTAGCAGTTGGAAGAGGACTAAAATCAACGGATGATTTAAAGATGGTTGAAGAATTAGCTAATGAACTAAATGCTGTTGTTGCATGTACTAGACCATTAGTAGAAGCTGGTGTCTTTGATTCTAAACATCAAATTGGTTTAAGTGGTAAAACAGTAAAACCAAAATTGATTATTACTTTAGGTATATCTGGAGCTATTCAATTTACATCAGGTATGAATAATTCTGATTGTATTATCGCAATAAACAATGATCCTGATGCTCAAATATTCAATGTTGCTAATTATTGCATTATTGGTGATATTTATGATATTGTTCCTAAATTAATTGAAAAGATCAAAGAGGAGAAAGCTAATGTATAAGAAAATAGATAGTGCAGATATTGCTTATTTAAAATCATTTATTCCTGAAGGCAGAATCTTTGTTCATGATGAAATATCTGATGATTATGGACATGATGAATTAGGTGGCATAGAAGTTAAACCTGATGTTTTAATTAATGTATTGAGTACAGAAGAAGTTTCTAAAATAATGAAATATGCTCACGATAACGAAATACCAGTTGTCGCAAGAGGTTCTGGTACTGATTTAGTTGGTGCTGCTGTTGCACTTGAAGGTGGTATCATGATTTGTACTCAACAAATGAATCATATTTTAGAACTTGATGAAAATAATTTAACAATAACTGTTGAGCCAGGTGTTCTATTAATGGAATTACAAGCCTATGTAGAAGAAAGAGATTTCTTCTATCCACCAGACCCAGGAGAGAAATCAGCTACAATTGGTGGAAATATTTCTACTAATGCTGGAGGAATGCGTGCGGTTAAATATGGTGTTACTCGTGATTTTGTAAGAGGGCTTACAGTTGTAATGCCTAATGGCGATATTGAACATTTCGGTGGTAAAGTTGTGAAAAACTCATCTGGCTATGATTTAAAAGATTTAATCATTGGTTCAGAAGGAACACTTTGTATAATTACTGAAGCAATCTTGAAATTACTTCCAAAACCAAGTGAATCAGTTTCAATGCTTCTTCCATTTAAAACTTTAGATAAAGCAATTGAAGTAGTTCCCGAAATAATAAAATCAAAAGCTAGTTTGACAGCTATTGAATTTATGTCTTTAAGCACAATTAAATATGCTGAAGATTTCTTAGGAAAGAAATTCCCAGATACAAATTATGAAGCATATATCTTATTAACATTTGATGGCAATAGCGCAAATGAAATTGAAGCTGAATATAATAAAGTGGCTGATATGTGTATTGAGCTAGGCGCAATTGATGGTTATTTTGTTGATACTGATGAAAGAAAAAAATCAGTATGGAATACAAGAGGCGCTTTGCTTGAAGCCATTAAGGCATCGACTGATCTAATGGATGAATGTGATGTTGTTGTTCCAAAAGATAAAGTAGCTAAATTTATTAAATATACAAATGAAGTATCAAAAGAAGTCGGTTTAAGAATTCCTTCATTTGGACATGCTGGTGATGGCAATCTTCATTTATACTTATGTAGAGATGGCTTGCCTCAAGAAGAATTCGAAAAACGCTTGAATAAAGGATTTGATTTATTATATGCTAAAGCGATTGAATACCATGGAATGGTATCTGGCGAACATGGAATTGGCTATGCTAAAAAGGATTATTTAAAGAATCAATTAGGCAATCACCAGATTGAATTAATGCGTGGTATCAAAAAAGTATTTGATCCTAAAAATATCTTGAATCCAGGTAAAGTCATTTAGTCAGGAGAATGTTATGAAATTAAAAGAAAGCATTGTTATTAATTCAGTGGCTGATGATTTTGTTGCCATTGATACTAAAATAGCTGATAATCGTTTTAATGGCATGGTTAAATTAAACAAGACAGCCAAAGATATCTTGGAAATTCTAAAAAATGATATCAGTGAAGAAGACCTATTAAAATGTCTTGCAAAAAAATATGATGTAAATATTGAAGATGTTAAAGAGGACGTCTTAGATATTATCTCAAAACTAAAGAGTATCGGCTTTATAGTTGATTAAAAAGTAAAAAGGTTTGCACTAGCAAATCTTTTCTATTTAAAAAGCATAATTTATCATTATGCTATAATGTTATAAGAGTGTTAAATGTTGATTTACAAACAAAAAACAACTAATTCAAGACGACACTTGGATATTAATTTTAAAAGAAAGACACCCTAGGGTGTCTATATTAATTAAGATGAACACAGAAGAAAAGAAAATTGAAGATATTTTAAATAGAGATAATTATGTTATCACAAGTTTTTCTGGCATCAGCATGCTTCCTCTTTTAGATGAAACAAAAGACTTAGTCAAAATAGAAAAAGTTAATGGTTTATTAGAAGTTGATGATATGGCATTATTTAAAAGAGATGATAAGCTGGTACTTCATCGTATTATGTCTATCAAAAAAGATCATTATGAAATATGTGGTGATAATCAAATAGAAATAGAAGATGTTCCTTTTAAAGCTGTTATAGGCAAAGTTGTTGGCTATTTTAAAAGTGGACGCTACGTATCTATTGAAGATCAAGAATATTTAAATTATTTGAAAGCATTACAAAGAGATTTATATAAAAGAGAAAGATATTATCGTCATAAAGAGGTTCCGAAATTATATAGTGATACATTGGCACTTATTAGAAGTGTTATAAATGATGAAGAATACAATTTAGATGTTGATTATAAAGCGCTTTTTAATTTAGTAAAGAAACAATCAATTTGTGCTTATGTATTTCCAAAGATTAATAAAGACTTATGTCCTAAAAAGACATATGCTGATTGGGAAGATTTATATTATTTGGCACTTCAAAGAAAATTACTTTTTGATGATGAAAGAGAGAGAATCTTTAAAGAATTAGATGATAAAAAAGTAAAGCACTTACCTTTTAAGGGAGCTATCACAAATAATTTATATCCAATAAAGAACATTAGACAATTCGCTGATAATGATTTTTTAGTTAGCGATATTGAAAAGACAAGTGAGGTCTTTTTACAAAGAGAATACCAAGAAATAAAAGGCGAAATAGAAAACTCATACCGTAAAGAATTTCTTAATTTTGAAGCTCATTGGCAACTATTTGAAGACATTTATGATTATCCATATTTCAAAGATTATTTTTCTAAAGCTATAAAAGATTCAAATAATGAATATTTATATCATATGAGTAATGAAGATTTTTATGCATATAGCATCTGTCATTTTAAAAAGCATTACAACAATTTTGGTGTAGGAATTAGACAATATCTTGATATATATTACATTAGAAAAGAATTAAAGATTGATTTTGAAGTAGCTGACAGAATTATTGAAGAATGTGGATTAAAAGATTTCCATGATTATATATTGAATATGATTCATATTCTATTTGAAACCAATCAAGATGTTCCAGCTAGTGAAATATGTTTTATCTTTTCTGGTAATGCATATGGAAGTCTTGATAATAACATTCGCTTGAAGATGAAAAAGAAGGGCAAATTGGCATATGTTTTAGAAAGAGTTTTTCCAAAATATACAGATATGTCTAAAATATATCCAATATTGAAAAAGCTTCCTATTCTTTTACCATTTACATATATCTTAAGAGCATATAGAATTATTTTTATAGATAAAGAAAAAAGACATTTAAAAGCAGAAATGCACATACTGTTTGATCATGGAGAAAAAAGTAAATAAATACTTAAATGAAACAATAAAAAATAAAAAATATTTTATTTACATTTTAGTAATAATAAGTTTTTTAGGTGGCTTAACAGGTGTTATAAATGCATTCATCTTGAGATCGCTAATAAATAGCGCTGTAAATAAAAATGGCGATAATTTAAAATTATATGCATTTTTATTAATAGCTGTTTCTTTATTCTTTATCATCCTAAAAGCAATCGAAAGGCAAATAAAAGAAAACGCTCATAGCACTTATGAAAATCTTTTTAAAGAAAGATTATTTAAAAACATTTTAAACAGAAAATATTCAGAGATTATCAATGTTCATTCTGGTGAATGGATGAATAAATTAACTAATGATGCGGTAGTGATTTCTAATGGCTTAGTAAATATATTGCCAGGGCTAATTGGAATGCTTGTAATGCTTATAGCTGCTCTTGTGTCAATTGTTTATTTGCTTCCTAAAATCATTTATTTATTAGTACCTTGTGGTATTATTGCTATTGTTTTTACATATTATTTTAGAAAGCGATTAAAAGTATTACACAAAAGAATTCAAGAAAGCGATGGCAAATTAAGAGTATTTCTACAAGAACGCATCAGTAATTTGTTGATTGTCAAAGCATTTTCTAAAGAAATAGAAAGTTTAAATGAAGCTAACCTATATATGGCTAATCACAAAAAGAAGAGAATGGAAAGAATAACTTTCTCTAATATTTGTAATGTAGGTTTTAGCTTTGTGATGAGACTAATTTATGTCGTTAATACAATTTATTGTGCTTATGGAATATTTACTGGCAATATAAGTTATGGAACATTTGTAGCTGTAACTCAACTTGTTGGGCAAATTCAAACTCCACTTGCCAACATTACTGGATTTGTTCCTCAGTATTATGCACTTCTATCATCATGTGAAAGAATGTTGGAAGTAGAAGAATGCGAATTAGAAGGCACACAATTTGATGATGATTATATAAAAGATTATTATGATAAAGACTTTAAAGAATTAGGATTAAAGAATGTTAGTTTTTCTTATGAAGATAGTGTAGAAGTTTTAAAAGATTTTAATCTAAAAGTTAAAAAAGGTGAAATTGTTGTATTAACTGGAAAAAGTGGAATCGGTAAATCAACTGTTCTTAAATTATTAATGAATCTTTATGATACAAAAGGCATCTATATTGATGATGATACATTAGA
This sequence comes from Erysipelotrichaceae bacterium, assembly GCA_017404205.1. Lineage (GTDB taxonomy): Bacteria > Bacillota_I > Bacilli_A > Erysipelotrichales > Erysipelotrichaceae > Colivicinus. The sequence goes on along the minus strand of JAFRCV010000012.1, from coordinate 18,142 downwards.
TTATCGCTATCGTCATTTATTTGCCTATGTACCTCAAGGTAATCAGCTTTTATCTGGCACAATAAGAGAAATTGTTAGCTTTAATGGTGAGATAAATGATGATAAAATTGAGGATGCGTTAAATATTGCATGTGCAAAAGAATTTACAAAAGATTTAAATCTAAAATTAGGTGAAAAAGGTAATGGCTTATCAGAAGGACAAATTCAAAGACTAGCTATTGCTAGAGCGATTTATTCCAATAGACCAATTCTTTTATTTGATGAAGCAACTTCATCTTTAGATGAAAATACTGAAGAACAATTATTGAATAATATTCGTAGTTTAACAAATAAAACAGTAATAATTGTTACTCATAAGAAAGCAGCACTTGAATTAGCAGATAAGATCTACAAGATTTAATATAAAAATAATAATTTGTCAAGGCAAAAATTAATGATAATTTTATATTTTTTTAGCGTGTAAGCGTTTACATATTATATTTATAATTAAGATAAGGAATATATTAGCTTAATATAGAATTTTTGTTTTTATTAGGGGAGGAGTTTTATATGAGCAAATTAAAGAAAATTATTAAAACATTGCTTGTTTTTGTAATGGCTTTAATGTTGACTTTTACAACATTGACAGTTAATACAAAGACAGTAAGCGCTGGTAATGACACAGATGGCTATGATATTGAGATTTATCATGGCTATGGTCGTCAAGTAACCTCAGGCTATACTTTAAGTGTTTTAAATGGCAGTGATGGTGCTTATAAATTTACTGCTAAAACATCAGCTGGAGGATATACGGCAAATGGCCCAAGTAGCGGTGCGACCAACAGATATGATCAGGCACCACAAGGTGAGATTGCATCTGTTGATGTTTATTATGGAAACCAAATGCTTACAACTAATTCAGTTACTTCTAGCGGAACACATTGTATAAAGAGCTATTTCTATTTAAATTCTGCTGGTGAACTTTGTAAAACAAACGATGGAACAACTACTTGGCCAAGTGATGTTGCAACAAGAATAGTATCATTTGCTGCTGCAAAATCAGGAAATACTAATCCGATGGCTTCTCGTTGGTGGAATGTTCCTGGTGATGTTAAATTAGTTTTGCATTATACTAACGAACATACAATTGCAGTCAATGGAGTAAATGATACTTTAATAAGTGAAGAATATGATACATATTTTTCAACTAAAGATACTTCAAACAATTCAACTTCAACAATAATTTCAAATAATTATTCTGATACAAATGGTTTGATTCAAAGCTTTGAACCATTAACTGAAAATCCATTAGCTAATGCTTCTGTTGGCATAGGTTCAAATAATGTTTCAACAGAAAATGCTAGCGGTGTTCATTATCTATCAAGTTCTTATACATTCTCTGATACACATGCAAGTGGTGATATCTTAGCGATAGACTTTGATAATAATCAAATCATTTATTATGTAGTAAATAATGATATAAGTGTTAACTTTGTATATGCTACTGATGTAAGCTATGATGTAACATTCATGGTAAACAACGAACAATATGGTGAAGTTCAAACAGTTGGTGAAGGTATTACAGCATCTAGACCATCAGATCCTGAAATACCTGAAGGATACAATAGATTTGTTGGTTGGTATTTAGAAAATTCTGATGAAGAATTCTCTTTCAATACACCTATAACTTCAAATACAACTTTATATGCAAGATTTGGCAATAGCTATAGTTTTACATTCAATAATGTACTAGCTTCTTCTTCAAGCACATGGGTAGCTAATGCTGGTGGTGCTACATTTGCTGGTGAAAATGGTACATATAGTGCATATAGTGACAGAATATATGAAACAGAAGCAGAAGCTAACAGTAACGGTTTTGCTATTAGCTTTGACTATAATACAGCTATTGAAAATGCTGCATTCACATTTGGTGATGTAGTTGCTAATTTAGAAGGAAGCTATTTTACTTCTGATGTAGATACAAATAAATTTTTAGATTCTGAAGGTAATTGGCATGATGAACTAGAAGATGTTGAAAATATTGAATATATTCTTAAGGTTTCACGTGCAGCAAATCAATCTGTAAAGAACCGTATGTTTATTAGACTTTGGAATTTAAAACAAGATATTACTGTTGATGTTGCAATTACTGACCGTGTAGTTACATTCACAAACTTTGGACGTAATTATACAAGTCCTTCTGGTACTTTCATGTTAGGAAACTATGTTTCATTTGGCACAAATGGTGCAACTTGGACAGCTCAAACAGGTGGAACATTATATGCTTCTCCAAAAGCAGCTATTGATTATTTTGATGGCGAATATGAAGCTGGTTCAGGAATTTATCCTGGTGCACATCACCAAGCAGCTGCTATAACTGTTGGCGATTATCATAGTGATGCTACGAAAACAGGTACAGGTGTTGGTGGCACATTACAAACTGAACTAGAACATCTAGAATCTATTATTTTTACTTATGGTGAAAAAGAACCAATCGTATTAGAAAAACCTGAAAATGGCTGGAATGGACTTGAAATCTTTATTGATAAAGATTATAAGATTAGATTTGATACAGTTGCACAAGATGGCGATTTATTCAAAATGGCAATTAGTAGCACAACTGTAAATACAATTAATATTAGATTCTTTGAAATAACAGAGAATATTAGTGTTGAAGCTACTTATGATGATCCACATGTAATTCAAATTAAGAACTTCGGTAACGCAACACACGATTCTATCGGTGTAGGTGCTTATTCAACAAGTAGTAATGGTAGTTATGTTGGTGTTCGTTGTTGGGATCCATATGGAATAAGCAATAAGAGAAACGCTGGTACAATTAACTACTCTACAGGTACAGCAGTTATCTATGGCGATTATGCGAATAACTCTGGTATTGGAGCCGCTTTACTTATCCATGAAGATTATGAAAAACATGATAAAGTCGTTATAACATATGGTGATGATACTGTTGAATATCCTTTGGATAATGTTAATGGTGTGAATGAAACATGGTATGTTAATGACACTAAAATTCTAAACTTTGTTCAAGTTAAAGGTGCTGAATTCTACAATGTTCGTTTCTATAACATCGACAAAGATTTAACAATTGAATCAGTTGGAACTGTATCAGCAGCTCAAAACTTAACATTAAATAATGATGGTACGGTAACTCAAAATATTAGATATGATCTTCCTGAATATAATGAAAATTATGTTGCTACTGTTGATGGCGAGGAAGTTGAATTAGAAGCTATGCAAGATGGAAGATATGAAGTTAAACTTTCTGCATTAGCTCCAGCTAAATTAGTTGCTGAAAGAAATATCGTTATTAAAGATGAAAATGGTGAAAATAAGTTTGAAGCAACTACAAGTGCTAAATCATATTTGATGTCATTAATTGAAGCTGATCATGCTTTAAAACCATTTGCAATTTCAATGTTAAATTTTGGTGCATATTGTCAAATCTATTATGGTGAAACTGATGGCGGTTTAGCTAACAGTGAATTAGAAAGTGCTGCTATTGATGTTTCTAACGTTGAAGCAAATGCTACAAACGATAGAAGTGTAGTTGGTGAAACAGATGGAATTGTATTCTATGGTCAATCACTAAATCTAAAGAGTACAACAAGCTTAAATATCTATTTCCAAATTACTGATGGTAGCCCAGTATCGGTATTTGAATTTAAAGATGGAGATACAATACTAACACCTAAACGTAATGGTGGCAATGTATACTTTGTAACAATTTCAAATGTTGCTGCACCAGATTTAGCAGTTAAACATAACTTCACTGTTACTAAAGGTGGACAAGGCACACTATCTGTAACAGCTTCTGTATTAAGCTATGCAAATGTAATTATTGAAAAATATGCTGATTCAAGTGACCAAGATAAGATTAATCTTGTTAACGCAATGAAAGCTATTTATCTATACAACGAAAAGGCAATAGAAGCAAGTGAGGATTTATGAATTGCAGTAGATGACTTACTATATACAAATGTAAGCAAATCATCTGTAAAATTGGCAGACCCATTCATCGTTTATGATGATAGGGAAAACGGAACAAATAAATTTTATGCATACGGAACCACCGGCCAAGTCCAAGCCGCTGGTTTCTATGCTTATGAATCAACAAATTTAACTGATTGGGAAAATCCTAAAGTTGTATTTAGGAGAGATCCAAATGGTGGAACATGGTGCAATAGAGATTTGTGGGCACCAGAAGTAATCTATGATGAAGAAACTAATCTATATTACATGTTCTATTCTGCAAGATGGGGAAGCGTTAATAATTATTTAATTGATAATTATGGCAGCTATTATGATCGTTATTATAGTTTCTATGCTTCTGTTGCAGTATGTGAAGAACCAAATGGAACATTCTATGAATATGAAGGTCCTTCAAAAACAGCTTTAGAACCATTAATTATATTTGAAGATCATGCTGACGAAATACCTTCATATCTAGCATCTACTTGTATTGGAAAAGAAGGTAAACAAGGCTTCATTAAAGTTATTGATGCTTCACCATTTGTTGATCCTGTAACAGGAAAGAAATATCTGTATCTTATCGCTGATGTTGATACACCATATACTACAAACGGCTTTGTTATAGGTATGGAGATGGAAGATTGGACAACGCCAAAATATGAGACTTTAACTAAACTAACTGAATTTGGCAAGACTACAGTTGGTGGTAGCACAAATATAACTGAAGGTCAGCGCACTAATGAAGGTTGTTCAGTTTATTATCATGATGGCAACTATTATCTAACATTCTCAACTTATATTTATTCAAATACAAATTATCAAGTAAGGCAAGCAATAGCTAGTTCGCCACTTGGAAATTATACAAAGATTCAACCTAGTGATGGTGGTGTCGTTATTAAGACAAATGATGACTTAATCAGTCAGTCAGCAGGTCATAGTTCTTTCTTACAATTAGGAGATGAATTATATATTGTTTACCATTCTTTCTATAATGATGTTGATGTCGAGGATGGAAGAAGACCAGCATTAGACAAAGCGGTCTTTGTAGATAACGGCAGTGGCTTGATGGTTTTAAAGACAAATGGTCCAACGACTACTCCTCAATTAAAGCCAGAAATACTGACTGGTTATAAGAATATCGCTGAAGGTGCCGTTGTGAGTGTAAGTGAAGGGGATGGCTCAACTTATTTAAATGATGGTTTCTTACCATTATTCGATGAAGGATTTGAATATATTAGCGAAAATGGCAAAGTCACAATTACAATAGACCTTCCAAAAGCATCAGAAGTTAGAGGCTTAATGATTTACAATAGTAAAAACGCAAATTATCGTTTCAATTCTATTGAATCTATAGTGTTATCTAACTTGAATAAAAACTATGAATATGGTAATTTAATATATGATAGTAGTGAGTATTCAAGGAATAATAAAGATGCTTTGGATGCTGCACTAATATTGAATACATACAAAAAAGGTATAACGACAATAAGTATTACATTTAATGAAAATAGTCATATCGCAATACCTGAAATTGTTGTTATTGGTAAATAGGGGGGATAAAGAATGAAAAAAGAGTTATTAAATAAACCTGAATTAGAAGTGATAGTCTTTTCTTCTGAAGATGTTATTGCTACTAGTACAGATGTTGATAATGAATATCCTACTCCAATTGAATAATTGAATTATTCTATATTTTGTGATAGATATGAAAAATACTTTTGATGAGCCAAGAATAGAGATTATTGACTTTCTTGAAGATATCATTATCACAAGTGGCAATAATTCTAGTGGTTTAAAGGATAACGGTAATGGCTCATATAGCCTACCAGAAATTCCATTTAATTAATTATGAAAAGCGGTTTAGCCGCTTTTTCTTATGGCCGTTATTAAATGATATAATTTAGACATGTATATTATTGAAGTTTTTGTTACTAATTCTTCACTTAGTGTTAATCAACTATATTCATATTATTATGATGAAGATATTGAGCCTTTTAAGCGCGTTGAAGTATATTTTGCTTCAGGGAAGACTAATGCTTTAGTAATTAAGACAAGAGAAATAAATGATTTAAAGGTTGAAGAAGAAAAGCTTGGCTTTAGATTATTAAAAATACTAAGAGTTGTTGATGATGAACCAATAATATCTTTAGAACAATATGAATTAGCCAAATGGCTTTCAAAAACAACTATCTCTTCTTTTATAAGCTGTTTAAATACAATGCTTCCAAAAGCACTTAGAACATCTAAGAATATTTTTTTGGCTAAACAAAAAGAATATATAAGAATTATCAACAAAGAAATAAAACTTACTTCTAGACAAAGTGAAGTATTATCAAAATTACATGATGAAATGCTCGCAAGTGATGCTAGAAAAATATCTACTTCAATGGTTAAAAAACTCATTGATTTAGGTGTTGTTGAAACATATAAAAAAGAAAGTAGCTATAGAAGTAGCGAATTATCAATAAACAACAATTTTAAAGAATTAACTAAAGACCAACAGAAAGTTTATGATAGCTTATTATCTAGTGAAAAAATGGTTTCTTTATTATTTGGTGTTACAGGTTCTGGAAAAACGGAAGTCTATCTTCATTTGGCAAGACATTATATAAATCAAGGAAAAGAAGTTTTAATACTTGTTCCTGAAATATCTTTGACACCGCAAATGATAGCTCGAGTGAAAGAACGTTTTAACGATGTCATCTTTTATCATTCTGAATTAAATGATCAAGAAAGATACGAACAGTATAAGCGCGTAAAAGATGGCGATGTTAAAGTTGTTGTTGGCACAAGATCATCAATCTTTTTACCATTTAACGATTTAGGATTAATCATCATCGATGAAGAACATGATACATCATATAAACAAGATAATAGTCCTTGTTATTTAGCTAAAAATGTTGCTATAAAAAGAGCTATGCATTTTAATGCCAAGGTATTACTGGCAAGTGCTACACCTTCATTAGATTCATATACAAGGGCATTAAAGGGTGAATATGAGCTTTTAAAATTAAGCGAAAGAATTAATAATACTTTACCAAATATTGAAATTATTAACCTTTTAAATGTCTTAAAGAATAAACAATCATATATTATTTCTGATAAATTGAAAGATGAAATTCAAAATGTCTTAGATAATCATAAACAAGCTATCATATTACTAAATAGAAGAGGCTACTCACCAATTGTTAAATGTGCATCTTGTGGAACAACACTCATGTGTAATGATTGTGATGTGCCATTAAATTATCATAATGATATTAAATTATTGAAATGTCACCAATGTGGTAGAACTTATAAACTTCCTAAACTTTGCCCAAAATGTAAAGAAGAATCTTTGATTTATTATGGCTTTGGTACAGAGAAAGTTGAAGAGATATTACATAATCTTTTCCCTAGTGCTTCTATTGAAAGAATGGATAGAGATAATGTTTCAAAAAAAGGTTCACATTCAAGAATATTAAATCGTTTTGAAAGGCAAGAAATAGATATTCTTATTGGCACACAAATGATCGCCAAAGGACTTGACTATCCTAATGTCACATTAGTAGGCATTTTAAATGCTGATGCCGGACTTGCTCATCAAGATTACAATGCTGCTAAATTGACATTTGATTTGCTTATGCAAGCTTCTGGAAGAAGTGGAAGGGCTGATACATCTGGCAAAGTTATTATTCAAGCTTTCAACCCTGATCACTATGTTTTGAAATCAATTCTTAATCAAGATTATGATTATTTCTACAACATTGAAATGAATTATCGTTCAAAGACTTCATATCCACCATATAGCCATTTATTAGAGATAATACTTGATGATAATAATATAGAACATATTAATAAATCACTTGCTTTTTTGGAAGAAAAAATAAATAAGCTTCCTTATAAACATTATCGTCCTAGTGAACTTGGAAAAATTAAGGGCAATTATCGTTATCGTATATTAATGATTAATAAACAATTAAATCCTTTAATAAATGATATATGGACAATTATTGATGAATATTTAAAAGAAAATAAGATGGCAAGGATAAAAATAGATATTGATCCTTTATATTTAGAATAAGATGAATCAAAGAAGTATAGCTTTAGAAATTATTTATAAAAGTATTAGTGATGAATCGTACACTAATCTTTTAATGCGCAAAAGACTAAATGTTTTAAAGCCAGATGAAAGGCCTTTTGTGACTAATATTGTCAATATGGTTTTAAGAAATTATGATCTCCTTATATATCAGATAAATGATTATTTAAATGATAAAACATCTTTAAGAAATAAAATCATTTTAGCGATGGCTATATATGAAAAGTTTTATTTAAAAGAAAAAGACTTCGTGGTCAACAATGAATATGTTAAGTTAGCTAATAATAAATATGATAAAGCTTTTATTAATGCGCTGCTTAGAAAAGAAATTATCTTCAAGAAGGCTGAAGAAGATTATATTAATTGTTCTTTACCTAAATGGCTTTACAACCTTTTAAGTAAACAGTATTCAAAAGAAGATTTTGATAAAATAATTAATAATTTTAATCGTATTCCTAAAACATATTATCGAATTAATCATTCAAAGGCGAAATTTTGCGATTTTGAAGATATTGAAATTGTTAATGATGATATGTTTATTGTTAATAAGCGCTTAATAAATCTTGATTATCTTAATAATGGTTTAGCCTATATTCAAGATTATAATTCGGCATCTTTATATAAAAATTTAGATTTAAAAAAAGATGATGTATTGCTAGATGTTTGTTGTGCCCCAGGTTCTAAATTATTTAATTGCTTGGATATCATCGATGATAAAAATGCTTACGCAAATGAAATACATGAACATCGTTTAAAACTTATTAAAGATAAAGCTGAAGTGTTGGGATTTAAAGATATTCATTATTTAAATTATGATGGGCGAGTATTAAAAGATGTATTAGATATTAAGTTTGATAAGATAATACTTGATGTTCCTTGTTCTGGTCTTGGTACATTATCAAGGAAACCTGATTTAAAATATCATATTAAACCTAACAATCTTGATGAATTAGAAAATATTCAAGCTGAACTATTGAATAATTGCCTAGAATTATTAAAAGATAATGGTGAAATATTGTATAGCACATGTACACTAAATAAGAAAGAGAATAATAGGCAAATAGAGAAATTCTTATTGAAACATCCTGAGTGTCATTTAAAAAAAGAAGAAACAATTATTAATGATTTGGGAGATTGTTTCTATTATGCATTATTAATAAAGGGTATAATTAATTAGATGAAATTGATTTATGATCTTAGCTTTGAAGACTTAGAAAACTATTTAATAGAAAATGGTTTAAAGGCATTTAGAGCTAAACAAATATTTAAATGGTTATATGAAAAAAGAATAGATTCATTTGAACAGATGAGTGATATTTCTAATTCTTTAAAGGAACAATTAAATAGAGATTTTATTATAAATGAATTTGAAGTTGTAAAAAGACAAGAATCAAAAGATGGAACTATTAAGTTTTTATTTAAATTGAATGATGGAGCCTTAATAGAAACAGTATTGATGGTTTTTGATTATGGCTATTCAGCATGTATATCATCTGAAGTTGGTTGTAATATGGGATGTAAGTTTTGTGCATCAGGACTTTTAAAGAAACAAAGAGATTTAACAGCTGGAGAAATCGTCCTTCAAGTTTTATCTTTACAAAAATATTTGGATACAAAAGATAAGCGTTTAGATAATATTGTCGTAATGGGAACTGGCGAACCTTTTGATAATTATGATAATGTATTAAAAGCTTTATCAATCATCAATAGTCCATATGGCTTACAAATTGGTGCTAGACATATTTCTATTTCAACTTGTGGCATTGTACCAATGATTAGAAAATTCGCTAATGAAAAAGTTCAATATAATTTAGCTGTTTCTTTGCATGCAGCAAATGATTTATTAAGAAGTGAATTAATGCCAATTAATAAAGCATATAATTTAGAAAGTTTAATGGATGCTTTATCATATTATAGTGAATTCAATAATCGTCGTATTACCTTTGAATATTTATTGATTGCTGGACTTAACAATCATGAAAAAGACGCTGATGACTTAGCTAGATATTTAAAAGGAAAAAATGCTTATATTAATTTAATACCTTATAATGAAGTAAAGGAAAATCCATATCGTTCTACTAGCGATGAGGAGACTTTAGCATTTTACGATATGCTTAAAAAACGTGGAATTGCTGTTACATTAAGACAAAAAAGAGGAACAGATATTGATGCTGCCTGTGGACAATTAAGAGCGAAAGAGATGATAAAATGATTGAATATTATGCAATAAGTGATGTAGGTTTAAAAAGGCCAGTTAATCAAGATTCATATTTATGTTTGACAAATAAACATGGAGATGTTTTAGCTATGGTTTGCGATGGTATTGGCGGTTCTAATGCTGGTGATGTGGCAAGTGGTGAAGTGGTTAAATATTTTTCTGATCGATTTGAACAATCAGGACCTTTTAATAATATTGAAGATGTTAAAGCATATTTAAAAAAAGAATTAGCTAGTGCTAATAAACATGTTTATGATTTAGCTAATAAAAATGCTGCTTTTAAAGGAATGGGCACAACCGTAACAGGTATATTAATTAATGAAAATGGCACTGTATGCTTTAATGCTGGTGATTCTAGAGTTTATGGTTATTTAGATAATGAATCATTCCGTTTAACTGTTGATCATTCTTTAGTTAATCAACTTTTAGCCAAAGGTGAAATAACATACGAAGAAAGTTTAAATCATCCTATGAAGCACTATTTAATTAGAGCTGTTGGCATATTGAACAAAGTAGAATTTGATATTCATCATGTTAAAGATATGGATTATTATTTGGTATGTTCTGATGGCTTGTGTGGATATTGTAGCGATGAGGAAATATTAAAGGTTATTTATGATGAAAGTTTATCAACATGTAAAGAAAAATGTGAACAATTGATTCAACTAGCTTTATTAAAAGGAGGCTATGACAACATCACCGTTGTTGTAGTAAAAAGATAATGTTGATTGCTAACAGATATGAAATCGTTAAAGAAATAGGCAAGGGCGGAATGGCTAATGTTTATTTAGCGTTTGACAAAGTTTTAAACCGTGAAGTTGCCGTTAAAGTTTTAAAAGGTGGTAATGATGACCCTGTTGCTTTAGAACGCTTCAATAGAGAAGCTAATGCTTCAACAAAACTGTCACATCCAAATGCTGTTGATGTTTATGATGTTGGTGAGCAAGGTGATAAACACTATATCGTCATGGAATATGTTAAAGGTCACACTTTAAAACAATTAATCAAAAGAAGAGGTGCTTTATCTCCAAAAGAAGCTGTTTGGATTATGAAACAGTTAGCTGGAGCGCTTCTTGAAGCTCATAAAAACGGCATCATTCATCGCGATATTAAGTCACAAAATGTTTTAATTAAAGATGATGGAACTGTTAAATTGGCTGATTTTGGCATTGCAGTTATTAACAATGCGATGCAAATAACTTCAAAAGGATCTGTACTTGGATCGGTTCATTATTTAGCACCTGAACTTGCTAAAGGTGGAAGTGCTTCTATGCAATCGGATATTTATTCTTTAGGAATTGTCTTTTATGAATTGCTTACAGGTGATGTTCCATATAAAGCTGATACACCAGTCCAAGTAGCTTTAAAGCATGTTAAAAATGATGTACCACACGTTAGAGACTTTAATCCAAATATTCCCCAAGCTGTTGAAAACATTGTTATTAAAGCGACAGCTCGCTCTTTAAAACAAAGATATGCCAATGTTGCATTATTAATAAAAGATTTGAATCGTTGTCTTAGTAAAGAGGCTAAAGATGATAAACCAATTGTTTTAAGCGAAATTGATAACAGTGAATTTAAAAATGTAAATGTTGCTAACGACGCTAAGGCTGCAATCAAGAAGAAACACGAAGAAGATACTTCAAAAGCATTTAATGTTTTCTTCATTATTATTATGTCGCTTATTTCTGTTGTAGCCGTTTTGATAATTCTTTTCTTAACAGGCATCATTGGTGGCAAAAACTCTTTTGTTACGATACCTGATTTAAGTGGCAAGACAGTTAATGAGGCACGTGATATATTATCAAATTATGGATTAATAATAGATGATTCACAAACTACTTGGGTATTAACTGATGATATTCCAACTAACGAAATTGTTTCTTATACACCAGAACAAGGTACTTCGGTTGAAAAGGGCAGCAAGATAAAAGTTGTCGTATCAGAAGGAATTTATGGCATCATGAAAAACTATGTAGGTAAGAATATTGAAGATGCTAAAAAGGAATTAAGAGAATTGAGCTTTACAGTTGAGGCTGAAGCAGTAGAATCTTCTTTAGAAGCAGGTACAATTATTTCACAAAAAGGTGTTGAACCTGAAGATAAATATAACCCAAACGAAGTTAATACTGTCATCTTTGAATATAGTGCAAGTCGCAGTATTCAAATACCATACAATACTTTAGGAAAAAATGTTCAAACTGTATATGATGATTTTTCTAGTGCAGGTTTTAAAGTTAAGATGGAATTAATAAGTGTTGATTCATTAACTGAGAGTGAAAAATCTTATGGAGCTAATAATGTTGTTAGAATAGATCCTGTTGAAGGAAGTCTATATGAACAAGGTGAAGATAACTCAATAATTTTATATTATTATCAATAGAGGTAAATCAAATGTACGTTGCACCATCAATATTATCTTTAGATTATAGTAAATTTAAAGAACAATTAGATACTATTAATGAAAAATGCCATTATATTCATTTTGATGTAATGGACGGACATTTTGTCCCAAATCTTAGTTTTGGACCAGACATTTTTAAAGCATTTAGAAAAAACTCTAATTTATTTATGGATGTTCATTTAATGGTTAGTGATCCATCGTATTTTAGCGATGTATTTATTAAGGCTGGAGCTGATGGTATTACTTTTCATGATGAAGCACTTGGAACTTTGGAAGATAAAATGGCTTTAATCAATAAAATTCATAATAATTATTGTAAAGTAGGTGTTTCTATTAAACCAAAAACAGATGTTGAAGCAATCATTCCTTTATTAGAAAGTGTTGATCTAGTGTTAGTTATGTCAGTAGAACCAGGATATGGTGGTCAAGCATTTATTGATAGTGCTTATGACAAAATCAGACAATTAGATGAATATCGTAAGAAACACAATCTCAATTATCTAATTGAAGTTGATGGCGGTGTCAATGATAAAAATGCCCACAAATTAAAAGATTGTGGTTGTGACATAATTGTTGTTGGATCACATTTATTTAAAGACAACTTAGAAAAGAATATTGATGATTTAAATGTTTATGAATAAGCTATAAGTTTACTAGGAAAATATACTAAAGAAGTCTTTGATATTGTTAAATAAAAAAGAATCTGAATAATGAAGTGTACCCCCTAAACTGGACAATCTAGTAAAGGGGGTACATTTTTAACATAATTCTTTTTAATAAAATCTATTTGTTTATTTCATACAATTCTAATTTTTTACCATACATTATAATGAACGATACGTTTAAAGTTTTTGGATTAAAAAAAGATTCTTTCGAATCTTAATTAAGCTTTTGAAGCTTGAGCTTTTAAACTTCTTAATGCACGGGCAGAGGCTTTTACCTTTTTAGGTTTGCCATCAACCATAATAGTAGCAGTTTGAAGATTTACATTCCATTTACGACGAGTAGCACGTAAAGAGTGAGAACGATTGTTTCCAGATAAAGGTCCTCTACCAGAAAGTTCGCATATTTTTGACATAGATACCAGCCTCCTTTCATAAAACTACGCTTTATTAATTTATCATAAACAACACCAAAAATCAATATGTTTTCTCGATTATAGCGACAAATATTAGTAATCACGATTATTTTAATGTTGTATAATTATTTTATATGACAAATGGTTTAAAACAAGTATATGCAACTTTAAAGTTTGACGATAATAAGCTACAAATTATTGTGGCAGAATACTCTAACACACGCTTTAATATTATTGCGACTTATAATAACCCAATTGAAGGCATTGTTGATTTTAAAATAGTTGACAAAGATTTGGTTGTCGATTATTTAAAAAAGGGTATTGAAAGTATTTCTAAAAAGATTGGTGCTAAATTAGAAAAAGTAATTTTGATTGTTCCGCCAGTTAATTTTAAAAAGACTTATTTAACTGTTTCAACAGTTCCCGAAGATGGTACTTTAAAGAAAAGTGATATCGCAAGACTCACCACTAATGCTTTGCAAGCTAATGTTGATGATGATTTAGTTGTCGTTAATACTTTAATATCAAAATATACAATTAATGGAATTTCTACAAGAAGGCTTTTGGAAAACGAATCTTGTGATGAAGCATTTTTAGATATTGATTTATTGTGTGCAGATAAGGATGTTGTTTATTCTTATGTTGATGTCGTTTTAAAAGCTGGTGTAGAAGTTTTAGACATTGTCTTAAATAATTATGCTATAGCTAAAGAAAGTGTCTTATTAGATAATTCAATTAATAAAAAAATTATCTTATTAGATATAGGCAATGAAGTTACATATTTGTCATTACTTTATAAAGGACGACTAATGTCTAGTGAAATTATTCATGACGGATTAGCTAACATGGAAAATAAATTATATGAAAAATATCATTTGCCATTAACAGCCATTCCGCGTCTAATTAAATATAATGTTGATTTTAATTCGGCTTACCCAAACGATGCAATATATGCTTGGAATAAAGATGATAAGACTTATTCACTAACAATTAAAGAATTATCAGACTTTATCGAAGAACCATTAAATGAATATCTCGATAAAATATTGATGATGTGTAAACCATTATTAGAAAAAGGTGCAGATATTTGGATATGTGGTGAAGGATCAAATATGCTTGCCCTTGTAAAGAAATTAAGAAGCTTATCAGGACAAGAAGTTAAGACTTACTATCCAGATACAATTGGCGCAAGAAATAGTGAATTATGTGCGGTCTATGGCGCTTTATATGTATATCGTGAAAAGGCAAATTTAAATAATCTTGATGTTAATTGTTTAAATCCATTAGAATATGAAGAAGTAGTAAGTAAAGTTGAAGAAGATGAAGAAAGTGAATCAATCACATCTAAAATAAGAAATCTATTTGAAATGTATAGAGATAAGGGGGATATCGAATGAGTACAAAATTAGAATACAACAATGTTGTAAGAATAAAGGTATTTGGTGTTGGTGGTGCTGGATGTAATGCTGTCAATAGAATGGTTAACGATGGTGTAAAAGGTGTTGAATTTTATGTATGTAATACAGATATTCAAAGCTTAAATTTATCAAAATGTGCCAACAAGATTAATTTAGGAAATAATTTAACTAAAGGTTTAGGATCTGGTGGGAATCCTGAAATAGGCCAAAAGGCAGCCATTGAATCTGAAAGAGAATTAAGAGAAGTTATGAAAGGCACTGATATGGCTTTCATCACTGCTGGTATGGGAGGCGGAACTGGAACTGGCGCTGCACCAATTATCGCAAAAATAGCTAAAGAAGCTGGTGCATTAACAGTTGGCGTTGTCACAACTCCATTTGATTTTGAAGGAAGAAAAAGAACTGACCAAGCACAAGTTGGTATTGAACAATTAAAGCAACATATTGATTCATTGATTGTTGTATCAAACAATAAATTATTATCGGTACTTGGCAAAGTTCCAATGGAAGATGCCTTTAAAGAAGCAGATAATGTCTTAAGACAAGGTGTACAAACAATTACTGATTTAATCGCTATTCCTTCATTCATCAATCTAGATTTCGCTGATGTAAGAACAGTTATGGCAAACAAAGGAACAGCTTTAATTGGTATTGGTATGGCTAATGGTGAAAATAGAGCAAAAGAAGCTGCTGCTAAAGCTATTAGGTCTCCATTACTTGAAGCACAAATTAAAGGTGCAAAAGCAGCAATTGTTAACATTACTGGTGGTCCTGGCATCACATTCAATGATTCAAATATCGCTATGGAATATATTAGAGAAGCTGCTGGCAATGATATCGATACAATCTATGGTGTGGCAATTAATTCACAACTTGGAGAATCAATTATAGTCACAGTCATTGCTACAGGGTTTGAACTCCCAAATACTAAAACAACAAGACAAAATACAACCTTGTTTGTTGAACAAGCTAAACCAGCAGTTGAAGAAAAACCTGTTAATGAAGTAGCAACCGAAACAAGAACAGATAGAATTAGCGTCAATGAAGAAAAAGAAGATGATGCTGTATCATTCTTCAAAAACAGAATATAAATTTAATAAAAAAGTATTTAGAAAATCGCCATTTGGCGATTTTTTTATATATTGAAGTTATATTGAAGTTGATATTGAAGTAATATTGAAGTATAATTGAAGTGAAGTTGAAGTTACATTGAAGTAACTAAGGAGCATCTACATGTTTTTAGAAGAAATAATAGGAGAAGTTAAATTAGAAAATATTGATTTTGAATGTAAAGGAGTCTTAAATAGAGAAGATATTGTTGGATGGCTTAAGACGATAGCTGGGTTTGCGAATGCAAGAGGTGGTGACTTTTATATTGGTGTAGAAAACAAAACTAATAAGCTTATCGGTTTTGATAGATTAGAAGCTGATAACGAAAGAAACTATTTTAATAATCAAGTAAATGAGCACTTAATTCCAAGGCCTCAAATGAATATCTCTTTTCTTAAATATGAATTTAGGTCAAAAGAAAGGTTTATTATTAAAATTCACATCGAAGAATCAATTATTAAACCAATTATACTTAAATATCAGGGCATTCCTTCAATCTATATGAGAAGAGATGGCTTCACAAATGGTGCAACCTATGAAGAAATAATTGATATGAGTATTAAAAGCAATCCAACTCAATATGATGTTTTAGTATCAAACCAAAAATATGATTTTAACGATTTTAAAAAACTTCGTTTCTTTTATGCATTACATAATGATGGAAAAGAATTAAGCGAGAAGGCATTAAAATCTATGGGTTTTTATAATGAAGACAATTATTTAATGAATGGAGCTGCTTTATTTTCTGACAATTATAATGGCGAAAAAACAATGGTTCAATGTTCCGTTTTTTCTGGCTTTAATAAAGGAAGTGAAAGAATAATTACTGTAAATAGATTTAATGGAAACATAATTGATGTTATTGATTACACAATGACCTTCATTAAACAAAGAATGAATCATTCTATTATTAAAAACATGAACAGTCATGAAAATATTGATTCATATCCTGAACGTGCATTATTTGAAGGAATAATAAACGCAATAGCACATCGTGATTATTATCTAGATGGGACACAAATACAAATAGACATGTTCAAAGATCGCCTTGAAATATCATCTCCTGGAGGTTTTTATAAAGGTGAAAGAATTGAGAAAACATATAATTTATCAGGAATTATTTCAAAAAGAAGAAATGAATTAATATCTAATGTATTAGTAGCATGTAATGTTATGGAAGCTGCAGGAACAGGTTTTGATAAAATAA
Organism: Erysipelotrichaceae bacterium; assembly: GCA_017404205.1. Classification (GTDB taxonomy): domain Bacteria; phylum Bacillota_I; class Bacilli_A; order Erysipelotrichales; family Erysipelotrichaceae; genus Colivicinus. The sequence goes on along the minus strand of JAFRCV010000012.1, from coordinate 654 downwards.
TTGAAGATTATAAAAATGCCAGTATTTCACATAAGCCATATATATGTTCATCATCAGATCATTTTACTTTAGTATTGCCTGACTTAACATATGCTGAAGGAGTAGAAGATAGTGGCTTTTCTTATGTTACTTTTGCGCCAGCCTTAAATGGTACAAATTTAGATGAAAAAGTTCTATCTGTTTGTTATGCACACGCTCATAAAGCAAGCGACATCGCAAAAAAAGTTGGTGTTAGTGATTCAACTTATTTTAGAAAAAATGTATTAGAAAATTTAGTTAAAAATAATTATTTAATTAAAAGCAAAATATCTCGTGCTGTCTTTTATAAAACTAATAGCGATTTAGTAGTATTAGATTGATATAATAACTTTGGGTGTTTAAGTAATTCATGTTATTTTTTTACCCTCCTTTCTTAGAACTGTTATTTATTAGTAACAGTTCTTTTTATATTTCTGATTATTTTGAAAAATGTACTTTTAGAAATATTTAATAATTCCATAGCTTTTATATATGTAATTTTATGATTTAAATAATCATTAAATATTTCATTAGCATTAATAGGCAATATAACTTTAGGCCTACCAAATTTAACACCTTTTTCTTTAGCGATTCTTATTCCTTCAGCTTGTCTTTGTCTAATATTATTTCTTTCAT
>JAFRCV010000011.1 GCA_017404205.1 Erysipelotrichaceae bacterium | reverse complement strand
TTAAATCCATATCTAAGAATGTCGTATCTAGTTGAACTTCTCTTTTTAGTTTTTTAGCTTGAAATTTTTCTAGTGATTTATATAGTTTATGACGCATATAGAAACATGAAGTTTTAGATATGCCAATTTGATAAGCTGTCTTTTTTAGTGTTAAACCCACTATCTCACATTCAAGAAATTTTACCCATTGAGTATAGCTTAATCTCGTGTGTTTGAAGAACGATTTAGTTATAGCTGTAAATGTCTTTTTACAGTCTTTGCATAAATATCTTTGTCTTCCTTTAACACTACGACCATTCTTTATAATGTTGGTAGAACCACAATATATACATTCATCTTGGACTAAAGGTTGATCAATTTCAGGAATATTAGCACTTTTAATTCCTTTAATATCTAAGAAAGCCTTTAGAAGATCGGTTTCAAATTTAGTTAAAGTGTCTATGAATTCTTGGTTGATTTCCATATGTGTATACCTCCGTGTACTTGAAGTATATACCAATATATAGAATATAATGACCAAATAATTGGACAACAACACAGATGTTAAACTTCGCCCTTTTTTTGTTCACTGGTTTTGTTAATTTAGATACAGGGAAGACGTCTAGAAAGGAAAAATATGTATGTAACTATTACTGACCTAGATTATTATATGGGCGAAAGAAAACTAAAAATAGGCCAAAAACTAGCACTAAAAAAAGATTATGATAATCCATATGATGATGAGGCTATCAATGCCTTAGATGACAATAATAAAGTTTGTGGTATTGTAGCTAACTCTATTGACGATGTCGCAAGGGGTTCTCACTCAGCAGGCTACATCTATAATGATTTTGATACAACTTGTATTGGCATGGTTCGCTTTGTGTTAGATGATAAAGCTATAGTTGAAATAATAGAATAATTAAGTGGCAATGCCACTTTTTTATTAGGACTATTAAAAATATAATAATTATACAGATGTTAAAATTATCTTAGCAAGCGAGGTGTTTTATGAATCAAGAAAATAGAATTGATTATTTAATTAATTATTTAAAAGAAAATGAAGATAGTAATATCTTTAAAAGCAATATAGACTTTGAAGACATAGATGAAAAAAGAAATTATTTAAGAGCACTAATGAATGTTAGAATACCTTATGATTTATCTGATGATTATATTAAGATTCAAGATGAATATTTAAAACAAAGAATTATTGAAAAAGGTGTAACTGATATCAACGATTTAACACCTATAGAAAATGATATTTATTTATGGCAAGGAGATATAACAACATTAAAATGTGATGCAATAGTAAATGCCGCAAACAGCCAAATGCTTGGATGTTTTCTTCCGAATCATAAATGTATTGATAACGCCATTCATACTTATGCCGGTGCACAGCTAAGAAATGAATGTTATAAGATTATGCAAAAACAAGGACATGAAGAAAAAACAGGTGATTGTAAAATAACCAATGCTTATAATCTTCCATGTAGATATATTCTTCATACCGTTGGTCCTATTGTTCAAGGAGAACTTAAACAAGAACATAAAGATTTACTAAAATCTTGTTACTTATCTTGTATTAAAAAAGCAGAAGAATATAAATTGAATAGTATAGCTTTTTGTTGTATATCTACTGGCGTTTTTGGTTTTCCACAAAAAGAAGCTGCTATGATTGCAATTAACACTATTAAAGAATATAAAAATAATACAAATAGTAATATAAAAGTTATCTTTAATGTCTTTAAAGATGATGATTTAGAAATATATAAAAAACTCTTACAATAAACTTGTTTGTATAGTGCATACAAACAAGTTTTATTTATTCATCTAATACATCTTTAATAACTGCTTTTAATGTATTGGCAGATTCTATTAACGCTGCCTTTTCTTTTTCGTCTAATTCAAATGGCACAACACATTCTACACCATTCTTGCCAACAACTACTGGCATACTTAGTGCTACACCATTAATGTTCTCACTGGTTTGTATACTAGATACTGGAAGAACTGATTTTTCATCTCTTACAATTGCTTCACAGATTCTTCTTACCGACATTGCGATACCATAATAAGTAGCCTTTTTCTTTTCAATTATTTTGTATGCGCTATTTTTAACATTTTCAGCTATTTCTCTTGTTGAACGTTGATGTTGAAAATGACCACGCATTTCACAGAATTTATGTAGAGGCACACCAGAAACATTAGCACTGCTCCAAGCAGCTATTTCACTATCACCATGTTCACCAATGATAAAGGCGTGAATACTACGGCTATCTACGCCTAAATGTTCACCCAATAGATATTTTAATCTTGCTGTGTCAAGAACGGTTCCTGATCCAAATACCCTATTTGAAGGAAAGCCGCTTAACTTCTTTGCCACATAAGTTAATATATCAACAGGATTTGCAACAACAAGCAATATGCCTTCTGTATTGTGCTTTGCTATTTCGGGAACAATTGATTTAAAAATAGAAACATTCTTTTTTACTAAGTCTAGTCTTGTTTCCCCTGGTTTTTGACTTGCACCAGCTGTAATAATAATTACTGCAGCATCAGCTATGTCTTCATATGTCCCAGCATATATCTGCATCGGCTTAGAAAAAGGAAGCCCATGGCTTATATCTAATGCTTCGCCTTCAGCTCTATCTTTATCAGCGTCAATTAAAACCATTTCTGAAAATAAATGACTTTCCATTAACGCAAAAGCAGAAGCTGATCCCACAAAGCCACATCCAACAATCGCAACTTTTCTACTATTTACTGCCATAATTGTTTCTCCTTTTCAGTGTTATTATATCTTAAAAAAGGGCTTAAAGGTTGCTTCTAATCCTTGATGAATGCTATTCTAATAAAGAATTTAAAGGGGAGATTTTGAATGATTAATATAAATAAATTAAAAGAAAAAATAAATGAAGCTGATGCGATTATTGTAGGCGCTGGAGCAGGATTATCCACAGCTGCTGGTTTCATATATAATGGCGAAAGATTTGAAAAATACTTCTTTGATTTTATCCAAAAATATCATATGAAAGATATGTATAGTGGAGGCTTCTTTCCTTTTGAAAGTAATGAAGAATTTTGGGCTTATTGGTCTCGCTATATTTATATCAATCGATATATGGATATACCATCATCAGTATATGATGACTTATTAAAAGTATTAAAAGACAAAGACTATTTTGTCATCACCACAAATGTTGATCATTGTTTCCAAAAAGCTGGCTTTGATCACAAAAGGCTTTTCTATACTCAAGGTGATTATGGACTATTTCAATGTAGTAAGCCTTGCCATAAAAAGACTTATGACAACAAAGAAATAATTGAAAAAATGTTAATATCACAAGGTTTTATTATTAACGAAGATAAAACATTATCTTTTAATAATAACGATATAAAAATGTACATTGACAAAGAGTTATTACCTGTTTGTCCAATTTGTGGTGAACAAATGACAATGAATCTAAGATCAGATGATGCTTTTGTTGAAGATGAAGGTTGGCATAAAGCAGCTGATAATTATATTCAATTCTTAAATCGTCATAGTGAATTAAAAACAGTCTTTTTAGAATTAGGTGTGGGTTACAATACGCCAGTCATTATTAAATATCCATTTATTAGCATGACTAATAAGTGGCCCAAAGCAACTTATATATGTATTAATCCAAATGAAAAATATGCTCCTGAAGGTATTGAAGATAAATCAATTATTATTAATGATGATATAAAAGATGTTTTTAATGCATTGTTAAACAAGGGCAATTAATTTACTTTGATATAGCAATATTAAGTAAAGAATAATTATTCAACAAAGTTCTACCTTTAAGAGAATACAACTTTATTGAATAATAAGAATGGCACTGACGATTATATATTGTTACTTTCGCAAATATTTATGGTTATTTTTTCTTTATTTAATCTAAACACTAAATCAATATAAAAAGGCAGTCCTTAAACTAACAATTAAGTTTTGGACAGCCTTTTTTTGATGTTTATTTCATTAAATCTTCAATGTTTACTGCATTACCTGTATGTGGTTTATTTGGATCAACTTTAAATGCCTTACGTTTAGCAGCCATTTCTCTTGCTTCCTTAGAACCACTATTTAATACAATCTTAACAGCTCTTGGAATTGCATAGCTTAATAAGCCTGTGATCTTATTTTCAGCTTTACGGTAATCAGTCATTTCTGGATGGTCACGTACTAAGTGAATTGCATCAAATTCACAACGAGTTGTACATAAGCCACAGCCAATACATCTATTTTCATCAACGATATTTAATCCACAAGATAGACATCTTGAACATTCAGTTTTAACTTGTTCTTCAGTAAATACCTTACGAGGATCATAGAATGAATGTCCTGGATCTTCAATCTTTTCAACTTCTGGTTCTTGTCTACCAGCTGTATCATATGATGGAATAGTGATGTTGTCTTTATCTAATGGTTTAAAGAATCTTCTATCTCTACCAATAGTTTGTGAAACATTGTATTCAGAAACATATCTCATTAATGATTCAGCTGCTTCATGTCCAGCACCGATTGCGTTAATGACAAATTTTGGACCAGTGAATACATCGCCACCAACAAATATTGATTCGTCAGCTGTTTGATATGTGAATCCATCAGCTTGAGGATAATTGCCTCTTGCAAATGTTACACCAGTACCTTCAAGTAAGTTACCCCATTCAATTGCTTGTCCAATTGCGAATACAATTCTATCTGCTTTAACAGTGATTGTATCATTTTCATCATATTTAGGAGAGAACTTACCAGTTTCTTCATCAATTGTTGATAAGCAACGTTTGAAGACGATTCCATTAACATGTCCTTTTTCATCAACAAGAACTTCTTTAGGACCCCAACCAGCATTGATCTTAACATCTTCTTCTTCGGCTTCAGCAATTTCTTGTTTAGAAGCAGGCATAGTTTCTCTTGATTCAAGACAATACATTGAAACGCTATCTGGTTTAAATCTATGAGCAGTTCTAGCGCAATCAATAGCAACATTACCACCGCCAACTACAACTACATCACCATCATATTTTTGATCAGGATTGCTTAATGCTTCTTCTAAGAAATGAACAGCATAGTCTGTTCCTTCAGCAGTTTCATTTGGAATACCAGGAAGTCTACCGCCTTGGCAACCAATAGCAATATAGAATGCTTTATATCCTTGTTTCTTTAATTCGTCGATTGTGATATCTTTACCAACTTCAACGTTGCATTTAATCTCAACACCAAGTTGTCTAATTACATCAATTTCAGCTTCAATAACATCTTTTTGAAGTTTATATGATGGAATTCCATAAGTCATCATACCACCAGGTTTTGAATGTTTTTCAAATACTGTTGGATGATAACCTTTTTCTGCTAAATAATAAGCACAGCTCAATCCAGCAGGACCAGCACCGATGATAGCAATCTTTTGATCCCATTCTCCTGTTAAGTTGTTAATGATTTTCTTTGGAACATAACGTGTTTCAGCATGTAGGTCTCTTTCAGCCAAGAATTTCTTAACTTCATCAATAGATACAGCTTTGTCAACTTTACCTCTTGTACATGCCTCTTCACAAAGTTTATTACAAACTCTACCACAAATTGCAGGGAATGGGTTTTCTCTTTTAATTAGTGCAAGTGCTTCTTCATAACGTCCTTCTTTTGCCATTTGTAAATAGCCTTGAACAGGAACATGAGCAGGACATGCAGCTTTACAAGGAGAAGTACCGGTCTTATGAGTATTTACCCTAATTGTGTCACGATAGTTTTCATCCCAAGCATATTTACCCCAACGAATCTTGTCAGGTAGTGGTTGTTTAGGATATTCAATTTCTTTACCTTGTTTATCACATAATTTTTGGCCTAGTTTAATTGCGCCAGCAGGACAAACTTCAACACAACGATTACATGCAACACATTTTTCTTTATCAACATGAGCAGTATATGCACTCTTTGACATATTTCTTGTGTTATATAGTTGTGATGTTCTTAAAGCATTACAGATTTGTACATTACAGTTACAAATATCGAAGATATGGTCTTCACCATCAATATTAGTAGTTTGATGAACATAGCCATTCTCTTCAGCTTTCTTCATTATTTCAAGTGCTTCTTCCTTAGTAATATAATGTGCTCTACCAGTTTCAACTGTATAATCAGCCATATCACCAACTTGAACACACCAATCGTTAGGATCATCAGTACAACCTTCACCAAGTTTTGCGCGTGAATAACGACATGAACAAATGCCAGCAGAAATATGACCTTCATATTTATTTAGCCAATAAGAAATCTTTTCAATATTCAATGCTTCATTATGCATGCTTACTTCTTTTTCAACTGGTATAACATGCATACCAATGCCATTACCACCAGGTCTAACCATTGAGGTAATATCTTCAAGTGGAAGGAAGGTCATTCTTTCAAAGAATGAAGCAACAGCAGGATTTTTATCAATTCTATCAACTGATGAATTGAATAATTCTGCGCTACCTGGTACGAAATAAGAAATACGATATCTTATTTCATCACGATTTAATTCTTGTGTAGGTCCATTGTCATCATAATGATCACCATAATCATATTCAACAATTCCGTGATCACACATCAAATCTAGAATTTCTTTAAATCTTTCTCTTGAGAATTGCTTTTTATTTTTTTCGTACAATTCATCAAAAGTATAGAATTTACGAAGTTTCATTGTTAAACCAACATCAACTTCATCTTCTGTTAAAACTTCTCTTAAGCCCCAATATTCAGGTGAAGTAGACTTAACACCACCAATAATAGATTTGACATTATCAGTGATTTTTCTTCCAAGTTTAGCGTACTTTTTATTAAAGTTTTCTTCGCCCTCATATTTGGAAATGGTTTCTTTTTTATTTCTATAAATCTCCGGCATTTTCTTCTCCTTTGTCTTCTTGATTTATTAATTCTTCATCGGCTGTTTCAGCCTCTATTTCTTTAATAATGCATTCATTGCCTTGTATAAGCCATGTTTCTTTACTGCCACAATTTGGACAGATTTTTCCATGCTTAACTGTTTCATATTTACTGCCACAGCCATCGCAATGTGTATAGGCTGGAATTGTTTCCATTTTTAATTCTGCATCATTTAATACAGGATGTTTTTTTCGAAAATAATTCCAGGCGTCAACAAACAAATCATTGACGATTCCTGATACTTCACCAACCGACAAAGTAACTGAACCGATTCTTGTGATATGTTGCTCTTCAGCTAATTTATCTAATGTTTTAGCTAAATGAATAACGACTCCCATTTCATGCATAAACTATACCCACTGTTTAACTTGAGCGCTAAGCCATTTTTCCCATTCTTCCATTCCTTCACCTGTTTTTGCGGAAACTTTGAAGATTTGAATATTAGGATTTAGCTTCTTGGCTCTTTGCTCACACTTATCAAAATCAAAGTCGAATACACTTATCGTATCAATTTTGGTGATAATTAATACATCACTCTTTGTAAACATCAATGGATATTTAAGTGGTTTATCATCACCTTCAGGAACACTTAATATCATGACGTTTCTACCTGCACCAGTATCAAACTCTGCAGGACATATTAAGTTGCCTACATTCTCTAAGAAAACCAAATCATTGTTTTGATAATTTAATTCTTCTAGAGCCTTTCTTGTCATGCCAGCATCCATATGACACATGCCATCAGTATGTGCTTGTACAGCTTCGACACCTAGTTCTGCTAACTTTTTAGCATCGACATCTGAATCGATATCAGCTTCAATAATTCCAATTTTTATTTTATCGCCAACATCTTTAATCGTCTTACCTAAGAAAGTTGTTTTACCTGCACCAGGTGAAGCCATTAAATTAATTAATAATGTATGATTCTGTTTTAATTCTTCTCTTAAAACTCTAGCATCTTCATCATTTGATGCCGTAATTGATTCTTTTAATTCAATAATCTTCATCTTTTAAAAGAATCTTTCTACTAAGTCTTTAGAAGCAGCGCATGTATCTTCCATATCACCAAAGCTTATGATTTCACCAGCATACCATGTGTTTTGTTTGCCTTGCATAGCTTCTAATTTGTCATACCAGCCATCAGCATAGTCTTTAGGACTTACATGTGGACAATAATATGTTTCTTGTTCATATAATCTTTCTTTAACAGGGAAACCACATTTATCCATATCTTCCATCATCATATCGATAGTTTTATCATATGGAACATCTTCACTGCCCATATGATTTCTTAAAGCATAAACTGTGCTTGGACAATTAGCTGCTTGGTCTTCCCATCTATGGTAATAAACCATTGCATGTCCTAATCTATCAACAGTCATATTATCGAAGATATAGCCAGAAATTGTTGGACCTGCATTTTCATCAAAGCGAGCAATAAAGTCAACATATTTTTCATGAATAATTTTAGAAAATAATTCTTTTTCTTCTTCTCTTGCATCAGCAAATTTAACGAAATGATCAAGAGGTGTTGTAACTATTAATTGATCAAATTCTTCAACTCTTTCACCATCTGAATCTTTAATTGTTACTAATACTTTGCCTTCAGGTCTTTCAACTTTAATTACTTCAGTATTTAAATGTGCTGGATGTTTTAATTTTTTATTTGCGGCCTCATAAATTGATTGTGTGCCATCTTTCCAAGTCCATAGACGCATATTGACAAATTCGATTGCTGTTGTTGTATCTAAGTATTTCATTACATAAGCAGCTGGAATTTCATCAAAATAACCATATCCAAATGAAGTATATGGACCAATCCAGATACGCATTACTTCTTCAACACCATTTAATTTACAGAATTGATCAAATGGTAATGCCAAATCTTTTAGATTAGGATTTTCGCCTTCAATTAATTGAAGAGCATCACCAACTCCTTTTGACAATCCTGAATATTTACCACTAGCTACACCTCTATGTCCATAACAATCATAGCCTTTATATTTAGTTTCCATTATTTTTACTAATTTCTTCATTTGTCTTTTCAAACGAAGTAAACCAAGCATTTTGGAAATAGAAAAATCTTTCTTCGGATCAAATGGGAAAATTTCTTTACCAGTCTTATCACGATACATTCTACGCATATTTGGACCATCATCATGTCCAACACCTGCAAATTGTTCAACTTCATGTACTGCATGATAAGTAATGGCACCCATAATAGCACCAGTTTCATAAGTGCGATTTTCACCATTAACTTCAATTCTAGGTGAAAAACATTTACCGCCTATTTTATTTTGTCTTTCATAGATTACATAATTCTCGTATCCTTTTTTCTCAAGGTACATTGCAACTGAAATGCCAGCTGGTCCTCCACCGATAATGCAGACGCGATCAGTCAATTTTGCCATAAGTTCCTCCCGTTATTATTCTTACTTTTAGCATAATAAACCATTATTCTCTACATAAATATATTTTGATTATATCATTAGTAAACATAGCAAAAATAAATATTTGTGAATTTTTTATTAAATTTTAATTGTTGCTTCAAACAATAAATTACTAAACTTACTACATAATTATTGATTCTTTACAACAACAATGTTCAAAAGATATTCAACACGATATCTTAGTTATAAATATTTTTTAAAATAATTAAGAACTTGTTTCATACATTTCAGTTATATTTTCTTTATTCTTCAGAAAGACTTCACATCGCTTTTTTATGATAAAAGCATAAAGGAGGAATTATCCAATGAAAAAAACATTCAAATTATTATTTATTCTTTCCCTTATCGCTATGTTGAGCGCATGCGGATCAACAAACTATAGTAACCAAACACTTGTCGGAAGAATAAGCGAAATAAATGGAAACACTATTACTATTGAATTAGGCGATGTAGAGGAAAATGAACAATCACAACAAGTAAATGGAGATGTGCCACAGCTTCAAAATGAAGCTCCTCAATTTCAACAAAATGGTACACCACCTGAAATGAATGGTGAAAGACCAGAAATGCCAAGCAGTAACGAAACAGGTCCTAATGGAGATGTACCACAATTTCAAGGTGAAGCTCCTCAATTCTCTGAAGGTGAAGAATTGCCAGAACCTAAAGGCGAAGCTCCTCAATTTCAGCAAAATGGTACACCACCTGAAATGAATGGTGAAAGACCAGAAATGCCAAGCAGTAACGAAACAGTCCCTAATGGAGATGTACCACAATTTCAAGGTGAAAATCGTGGCATGTTTCAAAGTATAAATAACTCAAAATCGAGTAAGACTTATACTTTTACGCCAAGTGGAGAAACTCTTAAAGTCGATTTGCAAAGTGTTGGTACCACATTTGATGAATTGAATGAAAAACTACCTATTAAGGTTGGAAGTGTTGTTAAAATAAGTATTGATTCAAATAATTCAATTAAAAATATTAAGTTATATACAATTAACAACGAATTAGATTATGTATCTTAAATGTAATAGAGGGAACAGATGTGTTCCCTCTATTATTTTTATAGAGATAATGTTTAGTATACTTATTACTCTATTTATATTTATAATCTTACGTCAATTCTATAGATATAATATTCTTCTATATGTCTATTGTTGTATAAGAAGAATAAACATTTAAACAATAGCCATTAATTTCAAATATTATTAAAATAAATCGGATGCATTAGAAAGATTAATTAAAAATGCACAACGAACCAATATTTCGTTATAGTAATAAATGTGTATAAGCAAAGAAATGAAAATTTTTTATTTTAGTAAAATGGTCTTTATTATTTAAAAACATAGGTATTGTAACTTATCTTTCAAGTTACATTAAGAATCGCGTAAAAATAAAACGCTATAATTTCCTTATATTAAAGGTAAATAGCGTTACTATCAATGGCCTCAACGAGCGGATTTGAATTGCTGACCTATCGCTTAGGAGTTCTAAAAGCTATGTTTGCACTAGTATTATCTAGGTACATAGTAATATGCTAAGATGCACTATTTGAGGGGGAAACAGAAGATTCTTTTCTATCATCTGCATCCTCATGTATCATCAAAAAGCAAATAATTTATTGGCAAAATGTTTGCAGGATTTTGCCAACATCCTAAACAACGAGGTCATCCCAGTGTACTTATTAATTAAAATGATATGTATTTGTCATCGAATCATACATATGTTTTGATAAAATAGATGCATAAATCAAACGATAATTGAGGTGAAAATGATGAAAAATGATATCGTATTATTCATCGATAACGATAAAGAAATAGAAGTTCAAGTTAATCCTGAGCAAGAGACTGTTTGGTTAACACAAAAACAAATCGGAGTTTTATATGATGTTAAACAGGCGACAATTAGCGAACACATCAATAATATTCTTTCTTCTGGCGAATTAGATGAAACTTCTATCGGTTTTTCCGATAAAAGTTCTGGAGGTAGAAAACCGAAAATATATAATCTTGATATGATATTGAGTATCGGTTATAGAGTGAATTCCAAAAAAGGTATCTTTTTTAGGAAATGGGCCAATAATGTCTTAAAACAATATATGCTTGAGGGATATGCTGTTAATCAAAAAAGGCTAAATGCTTTAAATAAGACAATAGAACTTCAAAGTAAAATGCTTTCATCTACTCTAGAATTAGATAATAAAGAAGTATTAAAAGCAGTTAATCATTACACAAATGCATTAGAAATGTTAGATGATTATGATCATCAATCTTTAAATAAGCCTAAAGGAACTGATGATATATACAAGATAACATATGAAGATGTTAAAAATATTATTCACCATTTAGGCTTTGATACAGCTGTATTTGGTGTAGAAAAAGAACCTGGTAAAGTAGAAGGGATATTGGCTGCAGTATATCAAAATGTTTTTGGTAAAGAAGTTTACCCATCTTTAGAAGAAAAAGCTAGTAATCTTTTGTACTTTATGGTTAAAGATCATCCTTTTGCGGATGGTTGTAAAAGAATTGCTGCATCTGTTTTCTTAGAATTCTTGGCTAGAAATGACATTCTTTACAAAGACGGAGATAAAAGAATATCAGATGCTGCACTAGTTGCGATTACATTGATGATTGCAGAAAGTAATCCTCAAGAAAAAGAACTAATGGTAGCTTTAGTAATGAATTTTTTGCTATAGATGATGAATAAAGAATTGTATCCAAATATATTTAAAAGAAAATCATTTCATTTATTTCGAAACGTTGGTGAAGAAAAAATAGATGAAAATGAGCTTTTGAACATCCAAAAGGCATATGAATCATTTACTCCTTTATATCCTGAAATCAAAACTACAATACAAATAGTAGAAGCTAGTAAAACTACATGTAAAAGAGGGGAAGAATACTGTGTATTGTTTTATAGCGAAAAAAAGGAAGGCTACTTGCAAAACATAGGTTATTTGGGCGAACAACTAGATTTATATCTAGTATCTAAAAACATTGGTACATTGTGGTTTGGTATTGGAAAACCAGATAAGATTACATATGATGGTTTGGACTATGTCATCATGATTGCTATTAATAAAATCGATGATGAAACAAAATTTAGAAAAGATATGTTCCGGAGTAAAAGAAAAAATGTGGAAGAGATATGGCAAGGTGAATATATAGACAAAGTCACTGATATCGTACGATTTACTCCTTCAGCATGTAACACCCAACCTTGGTTTGTAGAAAACAAAAATAAATTAAATGTCTATAGATATAAAAAGCCAGGGAAAAAAGGTATTATGCCAGAAGATAAAGTGTCTTTCTATAATCGTATAGATATTGGAATATTTATGTGTTTTCTAGAATTGTGTCTTAACAAACAAGACATTTCTTTTGAAAGAGAATTGTTTATTGATGATGGAAGTGATGCAGAGAAAATTCTTAATGCTACATATATAATAAAAAACGGTTTTTGATTAAATAATTTTGTAGGTTTTCCTACATTTTTATTTTGCCATTTACAGAACTTCAAGAGTAAAAAACAAAGTCATTGATTCTCCATGACTTTAAAATATAAAAACGCTCTAAGTCCTTATTCCTAGGGCTTAAAGCGTTACTTTTAATGGCCTCAACGAGCGGATTTGAACCGCTGACCTACCGCTTAGGAGGCGGTCGCTCTATCCAGCTGAGCTACGTCGAGTTTATACTTTAGCATTATATAAAAAAACAAGACATAAGTCTTGTTTTTTTAATATAAGAATAATGAAAAACTTTAGCTACTTTTATAATATATCACAATTGTGAAAATTGTGTGAAAGTTTTTCATTTTTTTATGAAAATATTTACATTAATACATTCCCATGCCACCGCCAGCAGGCATTGCAGGTTCTTTTTCTTTAATTGTTCCTACAGCAGCTTCAGTAGTAATTAACAATCCAGAGATTGATGCGGCATTCATAATTGCTGATCTTGTTACTTTACATGGATCAACGATACCTTTTTCAAACATATCAACCCATTCACCCTTTTTAGCATCAAAACCGATATTGTTTTCTTGTTCAAGTTGCTTCTTAACAATATTTTTACCATTATAACCAGCATTATCAGCTATTTGACAAAGTGGAGCACTTAATGAATTCAAGACAATATCAATACCTAATTGAACATCTTTTTCATCTGATTTTAAAACATCTTTTAATTCTTTATAGATGTTTAATAAACTTGCACCACCACCAAGTACAATGCCTTCTTCAATGGCTGCTTTTGTAGCATTTAATGCATCTTCTATTCTTAACTTCTTATCTTTTAATTCTGTTTCGCTTGTAGCACCAACTTTAATAACTGCTACGCCATTAGATAATTTAGCAATTCTTTCTTTTAGACGTTTTAAATCATAGTCATTACTTGCTTTTTCACAAGCTGCTTCAAGTTCGTTAATTCTTTCTTTAAATGCTTCTTTTGAGCCATTGCCTTCAATTAGTGTTGTTGAATCTTTTTCGATAATAACACGCTTACAGCTACCTAAATCAGCAATTGTAGCATCCTTTAATTGCATACCTAAGTCTTTAGAAATGAATTTAGAACCAGTTAAAATAGCAATATCATTTAAATTATCTTTTTGGCTATCACCAAAACCTGGTGCCTTAGTGAGTACAACATTAAATGTTCCTCTTAATTTGTTGACAATGATTGTTGAAACGACTTCTGTTTCAAAATCATCAGCGATTACTAATAATGGTCTGTTTTGTTCAACTATTTGTTCAAGAATTGGTAAGATGTCTTGAATTGTGCTCACTTTATGATCAGTAGCTAAAATTAGTGGGTTTTCAAGTTCAATGTTCATCTTTTCTCTATTAGTTACCATATATGGAGAAACATATCCCTTGTCATATCTTAAGCCTTCAGTTACTTCTAAAGATGTATCGAAACCTTTTGATTCATCAACATTGATAATTCCGTTCTTTCCAACTTTATCCATTGCAGCTGAAATAATTTCCCCTATTTCATTTGAACCAGAAGAAATAGAAGCAACAGAGGCAATATCGCTTGAAGAATCAATTTTTCTTGCTTTCTTTAATAATAATTCAGATACTTTCTTACTAGCTAAATCAATTCCTTCTTTTAAGAATACTGGGTTAGCACCTTTTTCAACTTCTTCTAAGCCCTTATGAACCATTGATTGAGCTAATAAAGTAGCAGTTGTAGTACCATCACCTGCAGCATCATTTGTGTTATTGGCAACTTCATAAATAAGTTTAGCTCCCATATTTTCAAATGTGTCTTCTAATTCTATTTCCTTGGCAATAGAAACACCATCATTTACGATAATAGGAGCGCCATACCCCTTATCTAAAACGACATTTCTGCCCTTAGGGCCTAATGTAACTTTTACTGCATCAGCAAGTGTATCAACACCTTTTAAAACAGCATCTCTTGCATCTTTTGAATATTTAACAATCTTTGACATAATATCCTCCTATTCAACGATGGCTAATATATCTTCAGCTTTAATTAAAATATAGTCCTTATCGCCATCTTTTATATCAGTTCCTGAATACTTTTTGTACATTACTTTGTCACCTTCTCTAAGTGGCATTTCATATACGTGATCATTTACTTTTACTTCCTTTGCACCACTCAATGCTTCAACAATCGCAAAGTCTTCATTTTCTTCTTTTTGAGAAATAATAATTCCGCTTGCTGTTTGATTAGAAGCTTCTACTTTTCTTAATAAAACATTGTTATATAATGGTTTAATCATCTTAAAACCTCCTTTTACCATAATCAATTATACTACTTAATAGCACTCAGTCAATAAGAGTGCTAAATATTAGCACTCTTTTATTAATATTTAAAAAGGGCTTTATAGCCCTTTGCTTATTTAGTTTTCTTTGTAGTAGCTTTTTTAGCTGTAGTAGTCTTCTTAGTAGTAGCTTTCTTATTTGAAGAAGCCTTTTTAACAGCTGGTTTTTTGACTTCTTTTACAACTTTAGCTTGATGATGTTTTGCTTCAATGATTCCTTCTGGCATTTCAGCAGAAATTGGTTTTTCCATTTCTTCTGGATGTTCAAATAGATATTTAATATATCTTAATGATTTCGCAAAATAGAAGCCATCAGCTATTCTTTCATCTAGAGTGAAAGTCATATCTAATGTTGCTTTCTTTTCATTTCTATCTAGAGTGCCAATTGTAATCATGATTGAATTTGTACCATAATTATTCAAATGATGATATGGAGCACCAGCACCAATTGATCCTAAATTAGATAATAATACAGTTGAGAAATTAGGATCACCTTTGCTTAATGCTTCAATCATGTGTCCATGGAAGTCTAAACGTTTTAAAACCCATACTAAGAAAGTGATGATAAAACGTGGCAATTTGCCAACAAATTTCATTGTACCATCAATATCATTTGAACCATTATGTCTTATTTGTTTGACATCGCCTAAGATTAGTTTAGAAACATCATCAAGTGTCATTTCTGGTTTTGCATATAAGAACATTAACGATTCTTGTGCATCATCTTGGAATTTTTGTTTAACATTGAATGACAATGAGATATCATTTCTTTGCCAATAGTATTTACCAGCAATAAATCTGTTTAACAATGGACGATGATAAATTGTTTTAGCAACAGCATAACAAATGCAATGGAATAGTTTTAATTCACTGCCTTTAGCTCTTTTAGCATCAATATAATCAACAAGGTTAGTTACATCAAAATGTTCAAAAGAAGAAACTTCTGCTTCTGTCTTATGAGGCATGATATAAGGAAGTATCATGTGTAATGGTTCATCAATTTGAACTCTTGTTGCATCTTTTCTTTTTGCCATAAAAAATCCCCTTTGAATTTAACTTCTTAATTATACACTAAAATAAATAAAAAAACCCTTCCTCTAAGGGAAGGGCTAATAGACACTTAGCTATTTAATATCTACGTTGTAGAATGTCTTTTTACCTTTATATTGAGCAAGTTCGCCAAGTTCATCTTCAATTCTCATTAATTGATTATATTTAGCGATTCTATCAGTTCTGCTCATTGAACCAGTCTTAATTTGGCCAGCATTTACGCCTACTACTAAATCAGCAATAGTTGTATCTTCAGTTTCACCAGATCTGTGAGAAACAACGGCAGTATAACCATGAGTCTTAGCTAATTCAATAGCATCTAATGTTTCAGTTAATGTACCGATTTGGTTAAGTTTAATTAAAATTGAATTGCCAACTCCTAAATCAATACCTTTTTGTAGGTATTCAACATTAGTAACAAATAAATCATCACCGACAAGTTGAATCTTATCACCAAGTCTAGCAGTTAGTTTCTTCCAACCATCCCAATCGTTTTCAGCTAAACCATCTTCAATTGAGAAAATAGGATATTTTTCACACCACTCTGCATACATTTCAATCATTTCATCAGTAGTCTTTTCGCCTTGTCCTGATTTGCTTAATTCATACTTACCAGTTTCTTCATTATAGAATTCGCTAGAAGCAGGGTCTAGACAGATACCGAAATCTTCCCAAGGCTTGTATCCAGCTTTTTCAATAGCAGCAACGATTAACTTCAATGGTTCTTCATTGCCTTCTGTGCAAGATGGAGCATAACCACCTTCATCACCAACAGCAGTGTTATAGCCTTTTGCAGCTAAAACTTTCTTTAAGTTGTGGAATACTTCAGCAGACATTCTAATTGCTTCTTTGAATGTTGGAGCACCAACTGGCATAATCATGAATTCTTGCATATCAACTGAAGAATCAGCATGCTTACCACCATTTAATACATTCATCATAGGCACTGGTAATACTTTACCATTAACGCCACCTAGGTATTTGTATAATGGCATGCCATAAAAATCAGCAGCAGCTCTAGCACAAGCAAGTGAAACACCTAATGTAGCGTTAGCACCTAATTTAGATTTGTCTTTTGTGCCATCAAGTTCAATCATAACTTTATCGATTGCAGCTTGGTCAGTAACATCCATACCAAGGATTGCAGGAGCGATAACTTCATTTACATTCTTAACAGCTTTCAGAACACCTTTCCCAAGGAAACGAGATTTATCACCATCTCTTAATTCTAAAGCTTCTCTTTCACCAGTAGAAGCACCAGAAGGTACCATAGCTCTACCGAAAGCACCAGATTCAGTAACGATTTCTACTTCAACAGTAGGGTTACCACGAGAGTCAATGACTTCTCTTCCATAAACATCAATAATTCCAGGCATATTTTTTTCTCCTTATTTTGTAGCGTCTATAATTTCTTTGAAAGAATCAACTTTTAGAGAAGCTCCACCAATTAGAGCACCATCGATATCTTCCATTGCCATGTATTCTTTAATATTGTTAGGTTTTACTGAGCCACCATATTGAATTCTTACTTCATCAGCAGCATCACCATACATTTTGCGGATTTCATCTCTAACAATTGCACAACATTTTTCAGCGATATCTTTATCAGCTGATTTGCCAGTACCAATTGCCCAAATTGGTTCATATGCAACAACTACTCTTTTAACACATTCTGGGCATAAGCCTTTAAGACCTAATGAAACTTGACTTCTGATTCTTTCTTCTGTTTTACCAGCATCAAATTCAGCCTCTGTTTCACCACAGCACATAATTGGCATAATGTCATTTTCTAATAATTTCTTAACTTTTTTATTTACAGCTTCATCACTTTCGCCAAACATTTGTCTTCTTTCTGAATGGCCAATAATACAAGCTTTAACACCAAGTTCTTTTAACATTGGAATTGAAACTTCGCCAGTATAAGCACCATTATCTTCAAAATGACAGTTTTCAGCTCCAATGATTAAATTTGAAGCTAAAGATGTAGCACAATATAAATCTGTATAAGGAGCGCCAATACCATATTCGCAAGTATCAATTCCTGCAACATATGGATCAACAGCTTCTATAAATTCTTTAGTTTCAGCAACTGTCTTATTCATTTTCCAGTTGCCAACAATAATAGGTTTTCTCATTATTTATCCTCGATTACATCTACACCAGGTAGACCTTTTCCTTCTAAGAATTCAAGAGAAGCACCACCACCAGTTGAAACATGGCTTACCTTATCAGCATAACCAAGTTTCTTAATAGCAGCTGCACTATCACCGCCACCAATAATTGTAGTGCCTTCGCATTCAGCTAATGCCTTAGCAACAGTATTTGTGCCAGCAGCAAGTGTAGGGTTTTCAAACACTCCCATAGGTCCATTCCATACTACAGTCTTAGCAGCTTTAACTTCATTAGCGAATAATTCAGCAGTCTTAGGACCAATATCAAGCCCTTCTTTATCAGAAGGAATTTGATCAGAAGGAACTACTTCTGTTTCAACTTCTGCATCAATTGGATCAGGGAAACTTGAACATACAACTGTATCAATTGGTAATAATAGTTTCTTACCAAGTTTAGCTGCCTTTTCAATCATTTCTTTACAGTAGTCTAATTTTTCATCATCAACTAATGACTTACCAACTTCTTTACCTTGAGCTTTTAAGAATGTATAAGCCATTCCACCACCGATGATTAATGTGTCACATTTCTCTAATAAGTTAGAAATAACAGCTAATTTATCAGCAACTTTAGCACCACCTAAAATACCTACAAATGGTCTTACAGGGTTTTCAACTGCATCACCCAAGAATTTTAATTCTTTTTCAATTAAGAAACCAACAGCGCTAGGTAAATTAGAAGGAATACCTACTGTAGAAGCGTGAGCTCTATGAACTGAGCCAAAAGCGTCAGATACATATAAATCGCCTAGACTTGCCCAATATTTTGAAAGCTCTTCATCGTTCTTAGATTCACCTTTTTCATAACGAGTATTTTGTAGTAATAATACTTCGCCATCTTTTAATTCATTAACAGCTTTTTCAACTGCTTCGCCTCTTGTTGCATCAACAAAGACTACTTTTCTATCTGATAAATGTTCAGCAAGTCTCTTTGCAACTGGAGCCATATTATTTTTCTTTTTAGCTGCAGCAATTTCTTCTTCAGTTTTCTTATAATCAATCTTACCTAAATGTGATAAAAGAATAACTCTTGCACCATTTTCAACTAAATATTTAATAGTTGGAAGTGCAGCAACAATACGATTGTCATCAGTAATTTCACCATTCTTTAATGGAACATTAAAATCAACTCTAACGATGACTTTTTTACCTGTTACATTTAAATCTGTAACTAATTTTTTTGCCATTTTTCTCCTCCTTTTTTGCGTTATAATTATAGCATTTTACAACCTAAAATTGATAAAAGCTTATTATTGTTGTTCTTGTGATTTTTCGACTTCTTTTTCACTATCTTCTTTTATTTCATTATTATCTTCTTTGTTTCTTCTTTTGCGCTGTTCTTCGATTCCATATTTATTACATTTCTCTTGGAATTCTTTTTCAGCTTCTTTTAAGTCCTTTAATACATCTTCTAAATTTCTCATAAAAACCTCGCCTAATCAATTCTAACATAAAAAGAACTAAGGTTTTTACCTTAGTTCTATTAGATTGATTATTTTGTTGCAGTGTCAGGAACTGAATATACTGGAACTGTTTTAGCACTGTCTTTATACATCAACATGAATGGAGAAGTTTCGTCAACATATACAGTAATTATATTTCCATTTACTTTAATATAATTGCCGTAAGAATTTGTTGTCGTAGTAATTTCTTCTACACTACCATCATGTCTTTTATGTAGCATTTTATAAGATCTTGTATAGTTATCAGCTAATTGTTTAAATTTACCTTCAATATTAATTTCATATGCTAATTTCTTTCCTTCTTCAAGTTCTATATTGCCCATAGATAAATGTTGATTAGCGCTGTTTCCAAAGTTTAGATAGCCTAATGATAAATTAAGGAATCTGGCATCATCAACATTATAACCAGCAGTTAATTTTGAATTATTAATAAAACTTAAATAATTTTCATCAAGATAATATGTTGCTGTTTCATCAATTGCATTTACTAACAATAATACAAAATCACCAGTATTTACATAATCTGAATAATCAACATAGTCATTAATATTGCCAGCAAGATTGATGTTTGATCCATTAATAGAACTTTCAACTACTTCTTTTTTAGGAGCAGGAATAGCAGATATTTCTTCATATGGAATAATCATTATTGCTTCTTTGTATCTTAATACTAGTGTTTTTCCAGTATTATTTTCTACATACGTTTCAGCTAATTCATCATTATCTTTAATATCAATAACTACAACTCCACTTTCTTCTACAAGTCTCTCATTGTTTTCTTCGATAGTTCTCTTGAAATTTGGAGTAAGTTCAATTACGTAATTGTCGATTTTGTCACCGACCTCTTCAATCTTTAAGACATTGTTTTCTGTAGAAAATCTTAATGAATAGTCTTCTACATCATATGACCAATTCATAAATGTGCCTTTATCAGATGTTACAGTTGGAAGTTGTACACCATTTCTTAATTGGCTTAGTTTAGCATTTTCAAAAGGAACAAAACCTACATTTGCATCTTCAGGTAAGTTGTAATTAAGAATAAATATTGGATCTTGTGAATAACGTGCATATAAAGTTATAGCTTCTTCAGGAACTTCATTAACCTTTCTGCCACCATCAGCTTCTATATACCAGCCAATAAAGTATTCGCCTTCTTTATTGACACCATAGTCGCTTAATCTTTCGCCTACTAGCAAGTCTTCAACTCTAGGATCTGTATAGCTGCCATTCATATCTTGCCAATCAAATTGACCGCCATTTGGATTCAATGTAACCTTTGTTGCTTTCTTATAAACAGCATATAAATCTTTTACGCTTTCAGGAAGGCTTTCAATATTATAAGAACCCTCTTCACTATTTGCTTTTGTAGCATAGCCTACAAAACGATAACCTTCTCTTGTAGCTTCTTCTACATAATCATATTCTTCGCTTCTACGAGTTCTATTGTATTTATTGCCTTCACTATCTTCAAATACATCAATAATAATAGTTTCTAAAGAACCTGTTTCATCTTTATCAGTTTCAGGAATATATTTATGTGTTACAAATTCGCCACCATTTGCATGTGCTGTAAATGATCTAAGCGGTTCATTATAAATAGCATAAATCTTATCAACATTAACTGGTGTATCTTCTAGTGCAAATACTTCTTTACCATCAGCAGAAGTAGAAAAGCCTAAGAAATCAGATCCTATTTTTTCAGGAAATTGGTCAACCCATTCAAAGCCTTCTTTAGCTGTTCGACATTCAACTTCATTTCCAACTCGATAGAAGTTGACAATAATTTCTGATACTTTTTCTTCAATGTTTTTATCAGTATCTGCATCATATTTTCCTGCAAGGAATTTGCCACCATTGCCATCAACAGTTACTGAACCAATTAATTGACCCCAAATAACTTCAAAAGTATCGCCATCAGCAAAATCGACACCATATAGGCTTTGGTAATAATCATCACCTTTTTTATAGCCCAAGAATTCATAGCCTTCTCTAACTGGAATCTCATCAATCGTAATTACATCAATTTCTGGTGCTTCAAGTTCATATCTATAGCCATCGCCTTCGTCAATGACAAATAAAGCAACTTCAGAAAGTTCTGCAATTTTTTGGACATTGTAGCCTAAATCGCTATCGTATTCATTATAGTAACAAATATAATGTCCTTCGCCTGCATTTAATTTTGCCACTCTATCAACTTTATAGCCAGCATGAGCAGTGGTAGGTAAAATACTTATAGCCATGAAAACCATGACTAACGAAAGAATGAATTTCTTTAGCATTTTCATAAATTACTCCTTAATTAATACTACATAATTATACTATATAAGTTTATTAAGGACTTTAAAAAATATATAATAATTCTATGTATATTAAAGATGAAGTATCATCAACGTTAATAATTGAAAAAAGCCGTTTTATAGCCTATATAAAGCCTGTTTTTAGTGAAGATGAATATAAAGAGTATCTAAAAGAGATAAGAAAAAAATATTATGATGCAAGCCACGTTGTATCAGCTTTTATTTCTAATAATATTAAAAGATCAAGCGATGATGGAGAACCTAGTGGTACAGGAGGTATCCCTGTTTTAAATATTCTTGAAAAGAATAATTTAAATAATACTTGTTGTTTAGTAGTTAGATATTTTGGCGGTATTAAACTTGGCGTTGGTGGTTTATCAAGAGCCTACAGTAACGCAGCTTTAGAAGCATTAAAAAAGGCTATTATTGTTGAAGATTATATTTATCCTAAATATGAATTAATATCAGATTATGAAGTAGCTAATAAATTAGATAACTTATTAATGAATAATACTTATCTTTTAAATAAGGATTATGATGTTAATGTAAAAATAACATTTGTTTTAAAAAATGAAAGTATATTAGACAAAATAAAAGAAATAACTAAAGGCAAATCGCCAACACTCATAGGTGAAGAAATAATTCAGAAAGTGATAAAATAAATATATGAATATGTTGAGATTAATTAGTGATTATTCTTATATTGCCTATATTATTTTAGGAGTTATTTTATTGGCGATAATTATTAGAATATTAGGAAAAATAAAATTATTATCCAAAAACATTAAACCTATAAGCGATGGAGTTAAGAATATCAACGAAAATATTGAAGCATTCAATAATAAGAAAGCAATTATTGATAACACTACACAAGTATCTATTCCTTTCTTCATGCGTTTTGTCTTCTATTATGAGGTTATTAGATTCGCTTTTAAGGATTATAAAGATACTAAATATTCTAAACGTTCTATAAGAAAATCATTTAATAAAGCATATAGATATCAATCACTAATAAGAGAGAATAAACAATTAAGAAAATCATAGAATACTAATAAAAAATCTAGCATCTGCTAGATTTTTTTATAAAAACGGTTCAAAAATACAAAATAATCTTTAATACATCATTAGAATTAGATAATGTATTGTGAAATTAATGAGCTGATCTGTTTTATATCAACATTAGATTTGAAATCAAATTGCAATCTTGCTCCATTGCTAAAAGCTAGAATTAACTCGCTATCGATATCTAGCAGGCCTGCTGTTTCAATTCCATAATATTGCACTTTTGAATAAGGGTATGAAAAATAAGATATTTTCTTTCCTACTAAGCCTTGAACATTAACAACAAAAACTCTCTTGTTCGTAAAAATAACTTGGTCTCTAACGGTTTGAAAAGCTTGAACTATCTCTTCTCCATTTACTAGTAATGTTGGAACTTCGCTCCTAACTTCATTTAAACTGATTGCTTTTAAATTCATTAAATTTGCATCTAACACGATGCCACTAGATACTGTTGCCATAATTATTATTTCCTTTCGTTTTATAAGAAAATAATACCCCCCCCCCCGACAGAGTTTGTCAAGAATCCAAATGTTCTTGGCATAGCAAAAAATAGTGCCTATTTATCGATTGTTTTTAATCGTACTTTATTCTTATAGCAAGTATTTAAAGTTGAAAAATTCTTGTTGATTATTATAAAGAAAAGGTGTCTTTTGACACCTCTTATGCTATTTAATCATTGCTTTATCCCAAGAAGATGGAATATCTAAATCTAATAATTTAAATACTGTTGCGGCAATATTGCTTAAGCCAAAGTTTCCTTCTTTTAGTTCAACATCTGCATTATAGATAATGAATGGAACTTTGTTTAATGTGTGTGATGTTTTAGGTTTCAATGGAGCATCTTCAGATTTTCTCTTTTCATACATTTCATCAGCATTTCCATGATCTGCTGTTACAAGTAATATACAGTCATTTCTCTTACATGCATCCATGATTCTTCTTAGATTTAAATCAACTGATTCTACGCCAATGATAGTAGCTTCATAATTTCCTGTATGTCCTACCATATCGCCATTAGGGAAATTAGTTCTCAAGAATGTGTATTTCTTTGAATCGATAGCTTCTACTAATTGTTCAGTGATATCGCTTGATTTCATCCAAGGCTTCTCATCAAATGGACATAAATCAGATTTAATTTCTACCCAATCTTCTAAATTATCATCAAATTTTTCACTTCTATTGCCATTCCAGAAATAAGTTACATGGCCAAACTTTTGTGTTTCTGAAATTGCATATGTCTTTAATCCATTTTTCACAAAATATTCTGACATTGTGTCTTTGATTGCTGGTGGGTTTACTAAATAATTAGCTGGGATATGTAAATCACCATCATATTCAAGCATTCCAGCATACATAACATCTACTTCTTTTGATTTTTCAAATTTATAGTTATTATTATCAAATGCTCTTGATATTTCTAAAGCTCTATCACCTCTGAAATTGAAGTATATTACAGAATCATGATTCTCAATTGCACCTACTGGTTTTTCATTTTCACAAATAACAAATTCAGGAAGATTTTGATCGTTTACACCAAGTTCTTTGCGATATGTTTCAATAGCTTCTCTAGCACTATTAAACTTTCTTCCAATACCTGCGACATGACAATCCCAGCCTCTTTTAACCATTTCCCAATCTGCTTCGTATCTATCCATAGTGATATACATTCTTCCACCACCAGAAGCAATCTTGCCATCAAAATTATCATCGTTTAATGAAGCTAATAAATTCTCTAAATCATCGATGTATTCAAGCCCTGAGGTTTCAGGAACATCTCTTCCATCCATTAAGACATGGACTCTTAAACGCCTAATGCCCTCGTTTTTAGCTTCTTTAATCATAGCTTTCAAATGAGAAATGTTTGAGTGAACATTGCCATCTGATAATAAGCCTAAAAAATGTAATGTATGATCTTTAGCGTTTTCAATTAACTTTTTCCAAGTCTCACTTTGATAAATAGAACCATCATTAATAGATTCATTAACTAATTTTGCGCCTTGTGAATATACTTGGCCACATCCAATAGCATTATGACCAACTTCTGAATTTCCCATATCATCATCACTAGGTAAGCCTACTGCTGTACCATGAGCCTTAATTGTAGTCCATGGACAATTTTCTTTTAAATAATCTAAATTTGGTGTATAGGCATTTTTTACGGCATTGCCTAATTCATTTGGCGATTCACCTACGCCATCCATTACTACCAAAACAACCGGTTTTTTATTCATATATTTTCCTCTTTCTATAACATAAAAAAGGGAACAATGTTCCTCTTTTTATTTTGTGCCAAAGATTCTATCGCCAGCATCACCTAAACCTGGAACGATATAACCAATTTCATTTAATTTCTCATCTAGTGCAGCCAAATAAATATCAACATCTGGATGGTCTTCTTCAATTCTTTTAACGCCTTCTGGAACACCAACTAAACAAACAAGTTTAATATTTTTAGCTCCTCGTTCTTTTATTTTAGTTAAAGCAGCACTCGCTGATCCACCTGTTGCAAGCATTGGGTCTAATACCATTACTGTTGCGTTTGACATATCAGGAAATTTAGCGAAATATTCTTTAGGTTGCAAAGTCTTTTCGTTTCTAAACATGCCAATAAAGCCAACTTTAGCTGTAGGAATCAAATCTCTGATTCCATCAACCATGCCAAGTCCTGCTCTTAAAATTGGAACTAATACAACATCACTAGCTAATTCTTCTGTAACACATGGTCCCATAGGTGTCTCTACACGTTTTTCTTTTGTAGGTAAATCTCTTGAAACTTCAAATGCCATTAAGCCGGCAATTTCATCAAGTTGTTGAGCAAAATCCTTTGTGCTTGTGTTTTTATCTCTCATTAGCGCAAGCTTATGAGTAATAAGTGGATGATTAAATACTGTTAACATATGTTATCCTCCAATTTTCTGTATTTATTATACAAAAGAATGTGCCCTTAGGCACATTCAATTTGTGATACTTTAATGACAATTTTCTAAGAAAGTTTTTTCTTAAACCATTATTTCAAATTGTAAGTAAAATAATGTTTTTCGTTAACGATACCTAATATTTCATTTAAATCAGTAATGAAACGATTAGGCTTTTCTTTTTCGATTCCTTCTTTTTTGCCTTCTAAAACAGTATAGGCAACTGTATATGCGCCATAAGCTTTACCAGCCTTAACATCAGCGATACTATCACCTACAACAATCACATCAGCGCTATTCATCTTATGTTCTTTTATAACTTTAAAAATGCCCTCAGGATCTGGTTTTGTATTCTTAACATCATCCAAAGTTATTATTCCTTCAAAGTCATCATCTTTAAAACCACAAATCTTCAAACACTCTATTGTTGAAGGTCTAGCTCTTGTAGTTAAAATAGCTAAACGGTAGCCTTGTTTTCTAAGTTCACTTACAACTTCAACTGCATGTTCAATTGGTTTTAAAGTTCTTCTTAATTCATCATTATTTATTTGACGATAAAATTCTATTAACTCATCAGGATTTTCATTTGGAAAATATTTTAACATCATGTCTTTTAAAGGTGGGCCAAGTACTTCCATTTGTCTTTGTGCAGTAAAATCTTCTAATTTGCCGTATTTTTCAAAAACAGCTTTAAAACTTTCAATAATTGGACCAGTTGAATCTTGTAAAGTGCCATCTAAATCAAAAACAATTGTTGGTAATTTCTTTTTAAATATTTTTTCTTGTATAGCAAAATAAAAGAATAATCCAACGACAACAAAGATAATTGAAGTAACTTGTGCAGTCTTTAATGAGCCAATTAATAATGAATCAGTACGATCTCCTTCAATAAAGAATCTAATAATTCCATACCATATTAAATAAGCCCCAAGCGCTTCACCTCTTCTACTTTGAAATTTTCTAACTAAGAAATTTATTAAAATAAATCCTAATAAGCACAACATCGATTCATAAAAGAATAATGGTTTGTAGTACACGCCATTTATCAGCATGCCATCTCTAATTAAAGCTAAAGGGCCTTTGAAATAATCAGCTGTAACTGCACTACCATGGCATTCTTGGTTGATAAAATTGCCCCATCTGCCAACGGCTTGACCAATTAATACGGTTGGTGCAATTGCATCTAGATATTTAATAAATGATACATTTCTTTTTTTACATAAAAAGAAAGTCGCTAATACGCCACCAACAGCACCACCATGAAAAGCTAATCCACCATCCCATATTTTAATGATGTCAATTGGATGAGAAAAATAATAATCAAAATTATAGAATAAACAAAACCATAATCTTGCGCCAATAATTCCTCCCCATAATAAGCATAAGAAAGAATCATCAAAGAAATCATCAACATCAATATTACGATATGATTTAAGATTTCTTTTTGCGAAATAATAGGCGATAAAAGCGCCAGTAATAATCAATATCGCATACCATTGTATTGATATGGGACCGATTTGTAAAAAAGTTGTTCTATTTGGAAAAAAACTCATCTTGTTTACCTCTTATTTTTTATTTCATCGTATATACGTTGTTTAAATTCTTCATTAGTATCGATTCCTTGTTTAGAAACAATATGTTTTGATACAGCTGTTTCAATAATTGTTGATACTAATTTACCTTCAGTTATAGGTATTTCAATAATTGGCTTATTAACACCTAGAATATCTATTGAGTTTTCTAGTGGATTTAAACGATCAGGATTAGATTTTTGATAATCTTCATATTTAATTAATTTAACAATCATCTCAATTGGGCATGATTGAAGATAACAATATCCACCAAACATTGTGCATACATCTATTACTCCAAGTCCTCTTACTTCAAGCATTCTTTTTAAATTATCTGGAGCTTGCCCAAAAAGTTCATTATTTATTTTAGAAACATCAATAATGTCATCAGCAACAAAAATATGTCCTCTTTTAATTAAGTCTAATTGTAATTCTGATTTACCAATTCCACTTTTTCCCATGATGGCAACACCAACGCCATAAATGCTCATTAATCCACCATTGACATATTCACTTGGTGCTAAATGTTTAGATAAAAAAGCTGTCAAATCACTTGTAAAACGATAAGTCTCTCCCTCATATTCAAATACAGGGAAATTCTTTTCTCTTGCGACATCCATTAAAGCAGGTGGCGTCTTTCTTCCAGCTGTAATGATTATACAAGGTGTATAACTATCGGTTAAGAATCCAAAACGATCTCTTTGGGTAAAATAATCTAAGGTATCTAAATATGTATGTTCCTTTTTACCAATGACAACAATTCTCTTTAATTCTGATTCTTCACGATAGCCAGAAAGTTCTAGACCAGGCCTATTAATATCGGGTGCAATAGTCCATCTATCCAAAGATGAATCATCTCCACACACCTGTATAAGATTAAAGGCTTCTTTAATTTTTCTTACGCTTACTTGTTTATTTAGTTCTAACATTCTTCAATACCTTCTTTAAATATTGTCCAGTATAACTATCTTTATTCTTAACTATATCTTCAGGTGTACCAACACCAACAATAGTTCCACCATTTTCTCCACCATCTGGTCCTAAATCAATTATCCAGTCTGCACATTTAATAACATCTAAATTATGTTCAATTACAACTACAGTATCGCCATTTTCGACAATACGATTTAGTATTTTAATTAATTTAGAAACATCTTCACTATGCAAGCCTGTTGTTGGTTCATCAAGAATAAATAATGTTTTGCCTGTAGCTTTCTTTTGAAGTTCACTTGCGAGTTTTACTCTTTGGGCTTCACCACCAGATAAAGTTGTAGCACTTTGACCAAGCTCAATATAACCTAAACCAACATCATATAAAGTTTGAATTTTATCTTTAATCTTTGTGTGATTCTTAAAGAATTCCAAAGCTTCTTTGACATTCATCTTTAAAATATCATAAATACTTTTATCGCGATATTTGACTTCTAGTGTTTCTTTATTGTAGCGTTTACCACCACACTCTTCACATTCAACATAAACATCAGGAACAAATAACATTGATATTCTTTTAACACCATCGCCGTCACATGCTTCACATCTTCCTCCAGGAACATTAAAAGAGAAACGACTTTTATTGTAGCCTCTTTCTTTAGCATCTGGACAATTGGCAAAAACATCTCTAATATCATCAAAAACACCAGTATAAGTAGCAGGATTACTTCTT
This sequence comes from Erysipelotrichaceae bacterium, assembly GCA_017404205.1. GTDB lineage: Bacteria > Bacillota_I > Bacilli_A > Erysipelotrichales > Erysipelotrichaceae > Colivicinus. The sequence goes on along the minus strand of JAFRCV010000011.1, from coordinate 31,296 downwards.
GGAGTTCTACCAATTGGATCTTGATCTATAGATACAATCTTATCAATATTGTTTAAACCGACAATGCGATCATGTTTGCCAGTTTTAATTCGCACACGATTTAAATTCTTCATTACACCATTAGCTAAGATGTCATTGACCAGTGTTGATTTGCCACTTCCAGAAACACCCGTTACACATATTAGCTTGCCTAGTGGAAATTCAACATCAATATTCTTTAAATTATGTTCTTTGGCACCAATAATTTTAATTGATTTGCCAGTTCCCTTTCTTCTTGAACTTGGGATAGGTATAACTTTCTTACCGCTTAGATATTGACCGGTAATTGATTTATCGCATTTTAATATTTCTTCTGGTGTTCCAAAAAAGACAACATTTCCGCCATCCTTCCCAGCACCAGGGCCAATATCGGCAATATAATCACTTTCCATCATTGTTTCTTCATCATGTTCAACAACAATTACTGTATTGCCTAAATCACGCATTCTTTTTAGAGTTTTGATTAATTTAGCATTATCTTTTTGATGCAAGCCTATTGAAGGTTCATCTAATACATATAAAACTCCTGTCAAAGCTGAACCGATCTGTGTAGCTAACCTAATTCTTTGAGCTTCACCACCAGACAAACTTCCTGCCATTCTATCAAGTGTCAAATATTCAAGACCAACATCCAATAAGAATTTCAATCGTGATTTCAATTCTTCTAATAGTATTTTAGCTATTTCTTGTTGAGACTTTGTAAGCTTTAAATTCTCCACAAAGTCATATGCTTCGACAATCGACATCTTGGTAAATTCATAAATGTTTTTGCCACCAACTCTAACTGCTAAAACTTGTTCAGAAAGTCTGGCACCATGACATTTTTCGCATACTGATTCACTCATATAAGAGTAATACCATTCTTTAGATAGACGGCTTGTGGTTTCTTCATATCTTCTTTCAATTAGTGTTTTTACACCCTCAATATAAGTATTCTTAGAATATTTAGTTCCACCGGCTGAATGTATTTCATATTTAATTGGTTCATTTGAACCATATAAAATAATATCCATTTCTTTTTTAGACATCTTGTTTAATGGCTTATCGATAGAAATTTTATAATGTTTTAATAAAGCAGAAAAATTTTGCCATTCAATATTAGGCGTATCGACAATGTTTTTATAAAAACGAATGCCACCATCTCTTATGCTTAGTGATTTATCAGGCATTAAATAATCTAAATCAACCTCTAGCGTTACACCTAACCCTTTACAATTTGGACAAGCTCCAAGCGGTGAATTAAATGAGAAAAGTCTTGGCTCAAGACGAGGAATTGTAAAACCACATTTTGGACAGGCAAAATGGCTTGACAACAATTCTTTTTCCTCACCATTTTTAATTACACAAGTTCCATCTGCCATTTTTAAAGCCAATTCAATAGAATCTGTTAAACGTGTTTCGATTCCTTCTTTTACAACTATTCTATCGATGACAATATCAATATTATGTCTTTTATTCTTATCAAGATTTATTTCTTCATCTAATGTTCTATTTTCGCCATCAACATATAATCTTAAAAAACCATCTTTCTTTAAATTTTCAAAATAATCTTTAAAGCTGCCCTTTTTATCAATGACTGCATTAGCTAAAATTTCTATACGACTATTTGTAGGATAAGACAATACTTTTTTTACCATTGTAGGTACAGTCATAGCTTCAATTGGCTCATTGTGATTTGGACAATAAGCTATTCCACATCTGGCATATAAAAGCCTTAAATAATCATATATTTCTGTTATTGTACCAACTGTAGAACGTGGATTGTTGCTGGTAGTTTTTTGGTCTATCGCAATTGAAGGTGATAATCCTTCAATTAAATCAACATCAGGCTTTTCAATGCCACCTAAAAACTGTCTAGCATAAGAACTTAAAGATTCAATATATCTTCTTTGGCCTTCTGCATAGATAGTATCAAACGCCAAAGAAGTCTTGCCCGAACCAGATAATCCAGTCATGACTACTAATTTATTGCGAGGAATAGTTATGTCAATATTTTTCAGATTATTGACACGTGCTCCCTTTATAATAATTTCATTATTTTCCATGTAATTTATTTTACTCTTTTTTTAGTCTAAAATATACTTATGAAGCTCATTGGCAACGATTGGGATCAAATATTAGAAAAAGAATTTGAGAAAGATTATTACCTAAAACTCAGATCTTTTTTAGATGAAGAATATAAAAGTAAAACCATCTATCCCTTAGCTAAAAATATTTATAGTGCACTAAGATTAACACCTTATAAAGATGTAAAGGTTGTGATACTTGGACAAGACCCCTATCATGAAGAAAATCAAGCTCATGGGTTATCTTTTTCTGTAAACAAAGGAGTTAAAATTCCACCATCTTTAGAAAACATTTATAAAGAATTAAAAAATGATTTAAATTGCTATATACCAAATAATGGATATTTAATAAAATGGGCATCGCAAGGTGTCCTATTATTAAACACTGTTTTAACCGTTGAACAACATAAAGCCAATTCACATTCTGGGAAAGGTTGGGAAATATTAACTGATAAAATAATAGCGTCTTTAAATAATAAAGATGTTCCTGTTGTCTTTATACTATGGGGAAGAAATGCTAGAAATAAGAAAAACCTAATAAATAATCCTAAGCATTTAATTATTGAATCAGCTCACCCTTCACCACTTAGTGCTTATAATGGCTTTTTTGGTTCTAAGCCATTCTCAAAGACAAATAGTTTTTTAAAAAAGAATAATCTAAAAGAAATAGACTGGCAAATAGAAAATATATAGGCGGTATTATGAAAACATTAAATGAGTTAGAAATTTCAAAAAGCGCAACTATTTTAAAAATTAATGGTGAAGGCGCAACTAGACAACATTTATTAGATATGGGACTTATTCCTGATGCCCATATCAAATTAATAAAATATGCTCCAATGGGTGATCCAATTGAATTTCAAATCAACGGCTATTCTTTAACATTAAGAAAAGATGATGCCGCTCAAATTGAAATCGAAGATTATGAAGAAAAAATAGAAAACAGAAATATAAAAAGAAATACCGATCACCCAGGACTTGGCGAATATGGAAAATTTCACGATAAGAAAACAGAAAAGCCGCTTAGTGACGATACTGTTTTAACATTTGCGCTTGTTGGACAACAAAACGCCGGCAAAACAACCTTATTTAATCAATTGACAGGTTCTAATCAGCATGTAGGAAATTTCCCTGGTGTTACTGTTGATAGAAAAGATGGTGTTATTAAAAATCATCCAAATACATTAGTTGTTGACTTGCCAGGAATCTATTCGATGTCGCCATATACAAATGAAGAATTAATCTCAAGAAATTTTGTATTAGATGAAAAACCAAAAGGCATAATCAATATTATTGACGCAACATCAATTGAAAGAGGTTTATATTTAACAATGCAGCTTTTGGAAATGGATATTCCTATGGTGTTAGCTTTAAATATGATGGATGAGATTGAAAACAATAATGGTTATATTGATATCAATGGTCTTGAATCATATTTAGGAATTCCGGTTGTACCTATTTCCGCAAGTAAGAATCAAGGTGTGGATGAATTAATTGAGCACGCCATTCATGTTGCTAAATATCAAGAAAAGCCAATCAAACAAGATTATTGTAATGATTCTGAAAGAGGTGGTGCTATTCATAGATGTTTACATGCCATTATGTCCATCATTGAAGATCATTGTCAAAAATATGATTTGCCGCTTCGCTTTTGTGCCACTAAATGTGCTGAAGGCGATAGGCTAATTATTGATAAACTTGATCTAGATCAAAATGAAAAAGAAACATTAGAACATTTAGTAAGCCAAATGGAAAATGAATCTAAATTAGATAAAGCCGCAGCGATTGCTGATATGCGCTATAGCTTTATCAAAAAAGCTACCATTGATACAGTAGTAAAACCAAACGAAAGCAAAGAAAGCATACGTTCTAGTAAGATAGATAAGATACTTACTGGCAAGTGGACAGCTCTTCCAGTATTTATCGCTATTATGGGTCTTGTCTTCTTTTTAACATTTGAAGTAATTGGTGGTTTCTTACAAGATCTATTAGAACAAGGCATTACAGCACTTGGAACATTGACTGAAGAATTATTAATCAAGACTAATGTATCAGTTGTCTTAAGATCTTTAATAATCGAAGGTATATTTGGCGGTGTAGGTTCAGTATTAAGTTTTATTCCGATTGTTGTTGTGTTGTTTTTCTTTTTATCAATACTTGAAGATAGCGGCTATATGGCTAGAGTTGCCTTCTTTATGGATAAATTATTAAGAAAGATTGGCTTATCTGGTAGAAGTATCGTACCAATGCTTATTGGCTTTGGCTGTAGTGTTCCTGCTGTAATGTCAGCAAGAACTATGCCATCGCAAAGAGATAGAAAAATGACAATTCTTTTGACACCCTTTATGTCATGTAGCGCAAAACTTCCAATCTATGCTTTCCTTTGTGATGCTTTCTTCCCTAAACACAAAGCACTAGTTATGATTGGTTTATATGTTCTAGGAATAATTGTGGCAATACTAATTGCCTTAATATTTAAAAATACACTATTTAAAGGAGAAGCTGTTCCTTTTGTAATGGAATTGCCAAATTATCGACTCCCAAATCCAAAAAATGTTGGACACTTATTATGGGAAAAAGCTAAAGATTTCTTACAAAGAGCCTTTACAATTATCTTTCTTGCCACAATCATAATATGGTTCTTACAAAGATTCTCATTTGGTCTAACAATGGTGACTAATCCTGAAGAATCAATACTAGCAAATATTGCTGGAATATTGGCACCATTATTTAAACCATGTGGCTTTGGCAATTGGCAAAGTGTGACAGCTCTTATAACAGGTTTCTTAGCTAAAGAATCAGTTGTTTCAACATTGTCCTTATTGTATGGTTCCATTTCAAACCTACAAGCTACACTGAACACATCGGCTGCATTATCATTATTAGTTTTCTGTTTATTATATACACCTTGCGTTGCCGCTATAGCATCTATAAAAAGAGAATTGGGATTAAAGTGGGCAATTAATGTTGTTATCTTACAATGCGTAGTAGCTTGGATTTGCAGTTTCCTATTATATTCAATTTTGAATTTTATAATATAATTATTCTATGTTATATAAAGAAATGTCTTTAAGACAAATGATTGATTTTAAACCAAATGAAGAAGATATGGCATCTTTACCTTTAGATGTCGTTTTATATATTAAAGTTTCAGTTGTTTCTTTATTTAAAGAAGATAATTACGGTTTCATCCGTTACTTGTTTTCTGATCCTGAAATAAAAGATTATTTAAAAGACATCAACAAAACAGTTATTTATGATTTTGATGGCAGCAAAACCAACCAAGAAAGATTCATTACTGTTTTTGAATTGTATGGAACAAAGAATTATTTTCAAACTTCAACATATATGAAAGAGTTGTTGGAATATTATACTCATGAAGCTGATGTCATCTTTGATTTTTACACTCATGATGATAAAGAGTATCGTTTAAGTAATTTAGATGCACAAGTAAAGCTTGAAGAAATTGCCAATAAAATTGAATTAAAATTTGATGAAAAAAAGATTTCTTAAATATCTATTATTTTTGCCATTTATCATTTTATTAATAATTGTTTTAATAGTGATTAATACTAAAAGAGTTGATCATGGAACAATTGAAGAAAGTGATGATATTTATAATTATGATTTAATACATCGAAAAGATTATTTATCATATGAAGATCAAAATTATACAAGCATTGCTGGCATAGACGTTTCTGAGCATAATCATATTATTGATTTTAAAGCAGTTAAATTAAGTGGCATTGATTTTGTCTATATGCGTGCTGCATGGCGTGGCTATTCTGAAGGTTATCTACATACAGATAGCTATTTCAATATCAATTATACAAATGCCAAAGAAAACGACTTGTTAGTTGGCGTATATTTATTTTCGCAAGCTATCAATGAAGAAGAAGCAATAGAAGAAGCAAAATATCTGTTAAATATACTACATGGAAGGCAACTTGATTTGCCAATTGTTTACGATTTTGAAAACATAGACCATGATGAGGCCAGAAGTGATGAAATCACTAAGGAACAATGCACCAAAAACGCTATTGCCTTTTTCAAAACCATTAAAGAAGAATATGATGATGTAGCTTTATATGCCAATGGTGTATTATTGAATGACTATTATGATATGGAATTATTAAAAGAATACAAATTATGGTACGCCCAATATTATGATAAGCCCGATTGTAAATACCCATTCTTTATATGGCAATATAGTGATAGTGGGGAAGTTCCAGGCATAGAAAAAGAAGTTGATTTAAATATTATGTTTATTGAGAAATAATTAAATATTAATAAACGAGCTTGTTCTTTATTTTTCTAAACAAAATAATGCATATAGAGGTACTGATTTGATTCTGTTTTCAAAACCAAAGTTTTTCATTGATATTCTAATCCCGTAATCTGGATTATATTTTTCGATATATTTTTTAAAACTTTTACTTGAAGTATTTTTCCCACTCTTAACTTCAACAGGAAGAATACGTCCATCAATTTTTACAAGAAAATCTATTTCATATTTTTCAAATAAATAAAAATATAATTCTCTATATTTAATATTCAACTCGTTAGCAACATAGTTTTCTGTTAATACACCCTTATACATCTCATTTTTATCTAACAATATCTCTTTAATATCGATGTTCGCTAATGACCTCAATAATCCAACATCATTTAAATATAATTTAAATTTGTCTTGATTCTCATAGGCTTTTAATGGCGATTCATTCTTATCAGCTAGATTGCACTTACAAATCATGTTGCTTGCTAGCAACCAATCTAAACTGCTTTCATATCTATTTTTTCTAGCATTTTCTTCAACAATTGAAAACTTAAAAATATTATTCTCTCTAGCTAATGATCTTGGAATGGCGTGATAGATTTTGCTATTTTTTATTCCTTCACTATTTACGGTGTATTTGTTCATATCAGCTAAATATGAGGTGATAATTTGATCTTGAATTTCAAAATCAACATGAGCAATATCATAATCTTTAGAAATGAAATCGTTTATCACAGAAGGCATCCCACCTAAGCATAAATATTTTTTATATAAATCAAGTGCTTTATTATGAATTGCATCAAGAAGCGCTTCATTACTTTCGTAATGTTTTTTTATTTCTTCTATAAGCTTGTTTTCATTAAGCGCCATCAAAAACTCTTCGAAGTCCATAGGATATAAATACTTAATATTTACTTTGCCAACGGGAAAAGAAGACTTAAATCTGTTTATTTTTACGCCCAATAAAGATCCGGCACAAATAATCTTATATTTTTCATCACTTTCACAAAAATACTTTAATGAAGTGATGGCTCTTTCACTAACTTGTATTTCATCAAAGAAAATGATTGAATCGTTTAAATCAATGTTAATGTTTTTTATTAATTCAATACTTTCGATAATTCTTTTTGGATCAAGAGTTTCTTCAAATACTTTTGCGATTTCTGTTTCTTTCTCCAAATTAAAATAAAAATAATCAGAAAAGTTATTCTTACAGAATTCATTAAGAATATATGTTTTTCCAGTTTGTCTTGCGCCTATTAGCATTAAAGGCTTTTTATAATCTCGAAGCCACTTATTTAATTCTTCCAATATTTTTCTATACATTTCTACTTTCTCCACCATAATTATATCATTTTCGTACATTTTGTACTGATTTTTATGTTTTTTCCGAGCATTATGTCCGTTTTTTTAGTTTTTAATGGATTTAGTAGATTTTCATATGCTATTAACCAATTTTATTTAATTATTTAAGATTTTATTGCTTAAAATCCTTTCTTCTTTGATTTATAAATTATATTTCATTAATAATTTTGCTAGGCTGTATTGTACTTTTAGAAGTTAACGAATTAATGTTATGCCATAAAAAAAGATTTGTCATATTGACAAATCTTTTAGGCCCTATAAATTCTGGCGTGTGTTTGTTTCTATAAATCCCACGCTAGAATTTATAGCTTTTGGCAATTCTCTAATTCAACACACGTTTTCACACGCTAGAATTTAGAGACCCTTTAGTTTTATAAAATAAACTATTTATTGAAAACTGATTTAATTTTGTCCTTAATACGCTTTAAATCATCATCTGTGAATTTTCCATCATCACCTAATAGTTTTTTTCCAAAGTCAGATTCTTTTATTTTGTCAGCAAATCTTTCAAAATCTTTGTCTGTCAATTTTCCATCTTCGCCAAGAATATCTTTCATTTCTTCAGATTCTTTAATTCTATCAAGCGCATCTTTAAAATCTTTATCAGTAAGCTTTCCATCTTCTCCTAATAAACTATGAATAACTTTTTCCTTTTCCATTTTTTCTCCCTAATAATAAATATAAAACCGGAAACAAAATTATCATTAATGAAATAATTTGTGATTCGGACAATGAGAACAAATATACTTTTTCTAATTTGTCTCCTCTTAAGAATTCCAAAAAGAATCTCATAATTCCATAAAAAACTAAGTAGCTTGTTAATAAATGATTGCTTTTTCTTTTCTCAAATATAAATAAGCATATTGAAAGAACAAACAATAAAAACGCTTCAAGAAGTTGTACTGGAAAAAGATGAATTCCAGAAGGTGCTAAAGAGTTTTCAGGAAACACAACGCTTCCAATTCCATCATATGCAATTCCATAACAGCAACCACTTAAATAGCACCCAATCCTAGCTATGCCATGGCATAAAGGAATGATTGGAATTACTATATTTAAGTATCTTTTTAAATCAACTTTAAGGAATTTCTTATTAAATAAATATAGGAACAATAGCGCTCCTATCAATCCCCCATAGAAAATAAAACCACTTGTTAGTAAATCATTCACCGTAATGAGATTTGATGATAATGCTAGTTGGATCTTATTAAAATTCAAAGTAACAAACAATAATTTAGAGCCTATTAATGCTCCTAATAATGCAATACTTTCTAATATCAGAAAATCATCAATGCTTAAATCATTTTGTTTAGCTTTAATAATTCCATATGCAGATAGTACCATTAAAGAAACTAACGCTAGCAAGCCATAACTAGGAATGTGAATACTGAACAAGTGGATATATGGATTCATTAATTAATAGCCAGATGAAGCAAGTACACCTGCTGCGCCTAGCACACCTGCACAAGCAACAAAAAGAAGTACGCCAAGAACAACACTGATTATTGACATTACCAAGCCAGCAGTTGCCATACCTTTCCTTTCGGGATCTTTTCTTCCTAAAGCACCTAAAATAATTCCAATAATACCTAAAATAACTGCAAAAATACCACCGGCACCAGTTAGCGAAAGTATAATCGCTAAAATGCCTAAAACTAATGAAGCTATTGCCATAAAAATTCTCTCCTTTAAATATATAAGATAATATTACCCCCCCCCCCGACAGAGTTTGTCAACATGTTGTGTTATTAAAAAAGATTTGTCATATTGACAAATCTTCTATTCTTCATTACCTGTGTATTTAATTACTAGATGTCTTTTTGGACCTTCACCAATTGATACAGTACTTACACCCTTAAAATCTTGTAGATATTGGTGGATGACTTTCCTTTCATCATTTGGCATTGGATCAAGTTCAGCATCGATATGTGTTTTTACAACTTCTCTTGCCACACGATTAGCGATGCCCTTTACCTTTTTATAACGATCTTCTTTATAATGATTAACATCAATTATGATATTAATACGTTTTTTAAATGTTGCATTAGCAGCTGCTTTTAAAACAATAGAAATAGCTCTTAATGTTTGACCATTTTTTCCAATAATAATTGCATTGTTTTCAGCATCTAAAATAACACGATATAAATTATCATTATTATCTTTAGTCTTTTCAATAATAATTTCAATTGCAACACCTTGATTTAATTCAGTGAAATAAGCACCTAAATAATCAAAAATGAATTCTTTTACATCATTTGGTGTAAATGCTTCAATAGTTACTGTATTGCCTATTCCCAATAAATGTTTCTTTTCTTCAATAACGTTATAAACTATGTCTTCTTTTGCACAATTTTGTTCAGATGAAATATTATCTAAAACTTCATCAACTGTTTTTCCTGTATATTGTTTCATAATAACTCCTATTTTTCCTTTTGCATTAATTGATCAATAATAACTACTTTTGCGATGTTTACTAATGAATAGATACAATAGTAAAGTGATAATGCAGCTGGCCATTGTAGCATAATGAATGCAATGAAGACTATCATTCCATATAACATCATGCCGTTTTGATTCTTTGGTTTTTCATATGCTTTATGTTTTCTTTCAGCTTCTTGTTTACCACGATAAATTTGTAACCAGCGGGTAATTGAAGTAGAAATAAACTGCATAATAATCATGACAACATAGATAGCAACAATTATCCATTGTTTCTCTGTGAATGCTTGACTAGGTGTAAGTGCCAAAGATTGTCCAAGGAATGTTCCTTCAGCAACAGCAGCAGATCTTCTAACAGCAGCATACATTGAAATTAATACTGGGAATTGAATGAATGTTGTTACAAGTGAACCTAATGGATTAATGTTGTTCTTTTGATAAAGATTTTGAAGTTCATATGACATCTTTTGTTGAGATGCTTGGTCATTGCGTCCTTCATATTTCATTTGGATCTTTTGAACTTCAGGTTGTAATTCTTGCATTCTTTGCATCGACATATTAGATTTAAAAGTCAATGCAATAATAATAGCATTCAAAGCGATTGTTACGATTGCTACAGCAAAGAATACGCCAGTATATTGGCTTAAAAAGTTGATTGCTTGAGCAAGTGGATAAGTAAGGATGACTGCAAATATTCCATCATTAAATACATCGTTAATTGGTGTATCTAAATGTATTAGTTCAGAGCTTGTGCTACAGCCACTCATTATTACCAGCAAGCTTATAATTGTTACTAATAATGTAAGACGTTTTTTATTCATAATAACTCCTTGCTATTCTGTTATATTATAGAACTTTTGATAAGCTTTTCCAAATCGCACATATTATCTTTAAAGCTTTTATCTAGATAATTCTTACGTGCAATGATAATAAAGTCTTTATCGCTATTATCAAAATCATAAAAATTAGCTATCATCATTCTAATTTGTCTTTTTATTTTATTTCTTATTACCGCATTTCCTAATTTCTTAGATACTGATATTCCTATTCTTGAATAATTTTCATTTTTAGGTTTACAGTAAACAACAAAACAATCGCTTGCAATTGATTTTTTATAAGCGATTATTTTAGAAAATTCTTCATTTTTTTTAATGCGATATTTTTTAATCATAGTGATAATAAAAGCCACATCTGTGGCTCATATTTTTTAAGCAGATAAAACTTTTCTACCTTTAGCTCTACGTCTAGCTAATACCTTACGTCCGCCTACACTCTTCATGCGAGCTCTAAAGCCTGCAGTATTGGCGTGTTTTCTTTTACTTGGCTGATAAGTTCTTTTCATACAATAGCCACCTTTCTTTAGTCAATACTATTCTATTTTATGTATAATGGCGGTCTTTGTCAAACCTAAAGCTATCGTCCTAATTCCTTCAAAACATTCCTTACCATGCGAGAAATTATATAACTTGAAGAGCCAAAATCAATCGATATTCCGTTTTTTGTTTCAGTAATTCTATATACACCTAGATCTTGTAATTTATCTATTGAAACAAGTTCGTTGTTGATTAATGCGAAATTAACTCTAAATAAACCAGAACCAACACTTTCAATGTTGTCATATCCACCTATTGCCTCAACTGTTGAATTTACAATTGCTTGGTCCTTTTTTGAATTAATTAAATTGAATGTCAAATAGCGATAATACAAAATGGCAATTAAATAAGCAAATAAAGCAGCTACAATGCCTACTAAGAAGATTTTTAATAAAGTTTCAAAATGAAGTGTACTTCTTAAATTGATGATAAAATCTGGAAAATTACCAGGCATAGCTGTAATTGTATTTAAATTGCTTGATAAATTGGAACCTAAATAAATATTTGCATATGACATATATGCAAAGACACCACCAACTAATAATATATATAGAAGTAAAAGAACAGGTGATGTAAATAACAATAACAATTCTAACGGCAAAGGATTGCCAACTATAAACGAGAACAAAATCGCAAAAACAAACAAGATAATAAAATGATTTCTTTCTTGTTTATCAGACATTGAAGATAGAAGACCTAAATACAAAGCTGGGCAAACAAACATATTGATAACATAATATGGTGTGATAAATCTTCCGGCACCAGTATATGTTGTTAAAGCGTCCTTGGTATAAGCCCAAATATTGACATCACCAACAATAGCTTGTCCTGATAGTGTTTGATATGAACCGCCAAGGGCTGTATACCAAAATGGATAACGAACAAAGTTTCCTAATCCCAATATTGAAAGTGTACGATCCAATAAACCATAAATGCCAATTCTTAAAGGATCAGATAAATCTTTTGAAATATAAGTTATTGTTGTACTTAAATATGTATAAATGATTGGGAATATATACGAAACAATTAGACCTGCCAATACACAAAATGCAACATTATAAATAATTGCTGCTGAATCCCTATTTAAAAATCCTAAGATACTATGAGAAGTACGATGACGACTTCTTATAAAAGAGTATCTTGTAATATAGCCAACAATAAAAGAACCAATTAATCCTGTTTCAAGCGGATATCTTATTAACCCACTTATATCAACTATTGCATTTATTCCTAGCCCATTTGCATAAGCATAAGAAGATAATGTTTGATTTGAAAATAGAGTAAGAGTAATCAAATATGCAAAATAGCCAATTAATGCTAAGGCAATCGGCACACCGCTATTTGCCTTTTTACAGACAATATACACCATAAATATTAATGGCAAATTGACAATTATGGTATGACCAAGCATTATGCATCCTTGGGCAAACATCAATAAGAATGTATTTTTAAATGTATAAAATATATTGACACTTTCGTTTTGTATTAAAAAGCCAAAGCCAATTAATATGAAACCGAAATAGGCAATTCTAATTGGCAATTTACAGCTTTCATAAATTTTCATAATGCGTTTCATAATTTATATTTTACTACATATTAGCTACAATAAAAATAAAGGAGGCTATGATGAAAGCTGGAATAATTTGTACAAATGGATTAGAGGAATGCGAAGCTTTGGTCACATACGATTTATTATACAGAGCAGGCATTGAAGTAAAGCTTATAGGAACGGATAAGATTATTAAATCTTCACATAATGTAGAGTTTATATCACAAATATTAATTGATGATTTTGATTATCAAAACTATGATTGTTTAATTTTACCTGGCGGTATGCCTGGAACTAAGAATCTAGAAGCTAATAGAAAAGTATCTGATATTATTGATTATTTTGTCGATAATGGCAAATATATTGCCGCTATTTGTGCTGCACCGTCAATTTTGAATCATAAAGGATTGTTAAAAGAAGAAAAGTTTATTTGTTTTCCAGGATTTGAAGAGGGTTTAAAAACTGCAAGTTCAAAAGCTTATACAGATAATAGAATAATTACTGCTAAAGGTTTAGGAGCCGCTTTTGAATTCAGCTATGAAATTATCAAATCTCTAATTAGTGAAGATAAAGCAAAAGAAGTTGTAAGTAATATTCAATACTAATCTTTAAAAGCTTTTTTAGCTTGACTATGTTGAAAATGACGAGGGATATTATATATCTTTCCATTTACTAATAATTTGGCACCAGTTTGATGAAAAGAAAAACGGATGCCTTTTTTAATACACTGTTCTCTTATGTCTTTCACCCAATTAAAATCTAAAACACGTGCGTTACTTCCTGATTCACCGCCGCAAGATATTTCTTCTATTGTTTCATCTAAATATTTAGACATATCGATTTTTTCTAACATTGGTTCTATCATGATTCCTTTATGTTTAAGAGGAAGTTTTAGGTAAATTGCTGCTCTTAAATCAAATTGTCTTTGATTTTCCATTGTGCAATAAATGCTTAAGTTATCATAATCACTAATATTGGGAATACATTCCATTATTCTTTCTGGCCTTTTAGTTATACAAAAGAAATGGCAATCACTTCTTTCTTTTATCATATCTAATACTTCTTTTCGCCAATCGTCTGCTTCTTCAATCAAGAAATCACTAGAAAAGCACATGAAGAAAACTGTCCCAGAAGGATATTTATACTCGCCTCTAGAGTTTTTACAAATTGGTAATTTAAAAGCTTTTGTCTTATAGATAACACTTGCATCCTTGCCTATCGATTCATCTCTTCTATAGACATAACAATTTAAACAACCTTCAGATTTTTTGTGGCAGCCATGCCAACAATTGTATGTGACATTCATTGTATAAAAATATTATAAAGCCTAAAATATAATTGAGGTCAAAGATATGAATTCAAAAAGTTTTCAAGAAAAATATTATGTAGATCGACATGACACTAATTGTTATAAATGGGATAGCGATAAAGCTAAAAACAAGTTGCCAATGTGGATAGCCGATACAGATTTTAAAACTCCACAAAAAATAATCGATTCATTAAAATTGAAACTTGAAGAAGGATCTTATGGTTATGGCTTTTTGCCTAGAGACTACTATGATGTAATGATCTCTTGGAATAAAAAGATATCAAATGTTGAATATAAGAAAGAATGGATTCGTTTTTCAAAGGGAGCTATTGATGGCATCTGTCAAATAATTAATTCCTTGACACATGAAAAAGACTCTATATTAATATGTGAGCCAGTCTATAATCCTTTTAGAGAAATAATTAAAGTTTCTAAGCGTAAACTTGTTGTATCAAATTTAATAAATAATAATTATCATTTTGAAATGGATTTTAAAGATATTGAAAATAAAATTGTTAAGAATAATGTCAAAATGTTGATTTTGTGTTCACCACACAATCCTGTTTCAAGAGTGTGGAATGAGGCAGAACTTGAAAAGCTTTTTGCGATTACTCATAAATATTCCGTTATTGTTGTTTCTGATGAAGTACACAGTGAATTAATTATGCCAGGATTCCATTTTATTCCAAGTCTATCGTTTAAGAAGTATCAAAACGATATTATCACCATTAATGCTGAATCAAAGACATTTTCTTTAGCTTTGTTTAATCATTGTCACATTGTTATTCCAAATAAGAAATTTCGAAAGGAAATTGATGAATATCAAAATGCGCATCATATAGCTAGTCCTAATGCGTTTAATGGTTTATCTTCATATTATGCATATAAATATGGTGAAGATTGGCTAGATGGTTTTAAGAAAACGGTTTATGAGAATTATTTATATCTTAAAAAGAGTTTAAAAGATTATTGTGATATAAATGATCTTGAAGGCACTTATTTAGCTTTTGCGGATTTTTCAAAAAGCATTAAAGAAGGAAATGCAGCTAATAAGCTTTATGAATCTGCCGATGTTTATTTAAATGCTGGTGATACGTATGGAAAAGGATATGAAAAATGGGTAAGATTTAATCTAGCTACATCTTTAGATAATGTTAAAAAAGCTTGCAGAAGAATTAAAAAAGCTTTAAGTTAATATTATTGCAGTGGTATCGAAGTGGTCATAACGAGAACGATTCGAAATCGTTTGATCGGAAACGGTCCGTGGGTTCGAATCCCACCCACTGCGCCAAGATTATTACGCTATCATTGATAGCGTTTTTTTTATTGCCAATTGATATAATTTTAATAGAAAAGAAGGCAAATATGATATTTAAAAAAGGTGATTATTGGAAAGCATGTTTCAATGAAGAAAGTGATAATTATGCAGCTGAATATGGTGGTGGTCAAGATTATCATATTTACGAAATCAATAAAGAACTATTTGATTTACTAGATGAAAAAATGTCGGAAAGTGAAGCCTCTAGAATAATAAGCCAAGGCAGACATCTATATATGAATGTTAATGATAGATGTGGCCCTCCTTACACCGTTGTATTTGATGATGATTATAAAACAATTGCACCTTTCGTAAGTGTCATATCAAGTGGTAAAGTGTGGCCAGATGAATTAACAGATGTTGCAATTAAATTATTTGAATCAGAAAAGAACAATCCTAAGCAAAGAAAAGCCAAGAAACAAAAGAGAGAAAAAGGAAAATAATTTTTATTTTTGTAATGTTTTACATTGAAGTGTTCTAAAATAACTTCTTAAAATATGGTGTTATAATACATTCATGAATAATATTGAAAAAGCAAAAGAATTATTAAAAGATGATTTAACTTGTGTTTTAGTTAAAGATGACATCGTATATACAAGCAAGGCAAGAGGTATTGCTCCTGTCTTAAATTATCTAAATGAAAAAGTTGATTTAAATAGTTTTAGCGTGGCTGATCGAATTGTTGGCAAAGCTGCAGCTTTCTTATTTGTAAATGCTGGCATTAAGGAAGTATATACTGAAGTTTTAAGTGTCAAAGGAAAAGAGATTTTAGAAAAATATAATATTCCTTATGAATATAAAACATTAGTTGATAAGATTATAAATCGAACAGGCGATGATATTTGCCCTATGGAAAAAACTGTTCAAGATGTTGATGACCCTAAAATAGCTTATGAATTATTAGATGCCAAAATAAAATCGCTAAGGAAATAGCGATTTTTATTTTCTTTCTTTTAAAGCATTTAATGTAACATTATAACTATCTTCTTCATATTGATAGCTTATTTCTTTATATTCCTTATCTTTGATTAATAATTTAATAATATACTTCATGAAGTTTGGATTTTTCACAAGTATTGGTCCAATAATATGCGTACCAAAGACATTTTTATAACGATAGCCTTCATAGTCGTTGTCAACAATTTCTTTTTGTTTAAATGAGTATTCAAATAGACTATCTTCTTTATTTTCTTCAATAATTGAACATTTGTTTATAAATCCAACCAACTCTCCTATTTCTTTATTGCACACAACAACATCGCCCGTATATCTCTTATTAGTTAGTTTTGAGCTTATTGGAATAATATCTAAAGCTTTTTTGTCATCAATGTTTTTCCCAAGGAGTTCCATTGCACAGCCAGTGAATAAGAACACTTTATCATTGTCTATAGCTTTAATTAATGATTCTTTTCTTTTCAATAAGTCTTCTAAGACAAACAATTCATTACTTTCATTTCCTGATCCACAATAGATAAAATCATAATCATCAAAATTAAAATCTTCATTAATTGTCTTTCTTTCAATTGTTACATTGATTCCTTGATCTTCAAGGTGTTTTTTTAAAACAACCACATTGCCATATTCGCCATAAAGGTTTAATAAATCATAATATAAATGTAAAATCTTCATTATGCTTGTTCCACCCTATTCAATAATTTATGTTGATCAGAAAAACATGTAATTGCATAAATATGACCTATTGCTTCATGTTTTAAATATTCAATTGCGGTTGGTATATCTTTTTCAATATGTACTTTATTAAAATCAATATTAGCGTATAACAATCTTTCAGCGACATCACTTGCATATTTTCCTGCTAATACTATTTTTTTAATGTTTTTACTATTCAATAACTCAAAATCAATATCCCATAGCCAAGATGTTTCGCTTGTAAAATATTTGCGACTAATTGCATCTACCATAATGAATACTGTGACATCATCTTTTTCTTTACTTGCAACCCTTAATGATTGATTGTAAGATATTGAATTTTCATGTTTAGAAGTTAGTAAAGTGCCTCTTTTATCACCAATCTTAAAAAATCTCACACGTCCATTTTTTAAAATATAGTTATTCAGTGTATTAACAATTATTTCATCATCTACACCAAGTTCTTTTCCTAATGAATAAGTAGCTAAAATATTGTAGGCATTATATATAGATTTTAAAGCTAAATTAATTCTATTCTTATCATCTATAATTAAATAACCTTCATCTAGATTTACATCGCTAATACGATATTTTGGCTCATGTCTTTTATAGCCACAAGCTTCACATTTATAATTGCCAATATGATTGTAATGATAATATTTATATCTCATTGGTTTTTTGCATATTGGACAGTATTTGCCATCATCGTAAACACTTTCATTAACATCACTTGAATCACTATAGCGATCAATTCCAAAATAAATTGAATTATCATCACCATATGAATTTACTAATGGATCATCAGCATTCAAAATTAATCTTGAACCAACATGAATACTATCTTTAATGATTTTATAAATCCATTCAGGATGACCATTTCTTGTGAGTTGGTCACGATATAGATTAGTTATTATATAGTGGGTTGGAATAAAATGTTTAAATGTTAATCTTGCATATCTTTCATCAGATTCCATCAACACAACATCAGCATCTACGATTCCTTTTAAATTGGCGTTGTCCAATAAGAATGTTGTTACACCCTCAATTTGGTTTGAACCTTCAAAGTTATATGCAACTTTTAATCCTGCATTATCTAAAACAGCTTTAATCATCTCAACTGTTGATGTTTTTCCATTTGAGCCTGTTACAGCTATTACATATTTAGGTAATTTTATCTTAGCTAAAATATTAGGATCTATTTTAAGAGCAATTTTGCCTGGCAAACTTGATCCTTTACCGACTAATTTTCCAATTACCCTAACAATCTTACATACAATAATCGCTAATAATTTTCTCATAATACAATTATACTCTTTTAATCAGTAAAAAAAGATAGGGCCTTGTCCCTATCTTAGTTTGCTTCCTTTTGGAAGAGTAGAAGTGATAATTTCAATATCATCACCATTTTCACCACACAGCACCATGCCTTGTGACTCAACACCTCTTATAGTTGCAGGTTTAAGATTTGTTACAACAATAACTTTTTTACCTACAAAATCTTCCGGCTTAATTATTTTGGCAATGCCTGATACTATTTGTCTTACTTCGCCACCAATATCAATTTTAGATACAAGTAATTTATCGGCTTTTTCGTGTTTCTTTGATTCAATTACCTCACCTACTCTTAGTTCAACTTTCGCAAAATCATCAATACTAATTTCTGGTAAATGTTCAATCTTTTCTTCTTCATTATCCTCAGCAGCTAATCTTTCAGCAAGTTCTTTTTCATCAATTCTCGCAAATAAGATTTCTGGTTTATCAGTTACATGGTATTCATCAATAAATCCAAAACGATTATTTTCAAATGATGCGTTATTAATGTTTAGTTGTTGATAAATCTTATTAGCACTGCTTGGTATAAATGCATTTAATTCAATAGCACATAGTCTTATTCCTTCAAGAATAGTATAAATGACATTATTTAGTCTTTCTTTATTTGTGTCATCTTTAGCCAACTTCCAAGGTTCAGTTTCATCAATATATTTATTTAATCTTTCTAATCGATTGAATATTAATGAAAGTGCATTTGGAATATTTAATGCTTCTACTTTTTCATCTACTTCATTGTCCATTGATTCCAGTTGAGCGATTACTTCTAAATCTAAATCTGTTGGATTAGTGTTTTTATGTACCACTCCACCAAAATATTTATTAGCCATTGATATAGTTCTGTTTACTAAATTGCCAAGTACATTGCAAAGATCGCTATTTCTTCTTTCAACCATCAATAATTCTGAGAAATTGCCATCACTTCCAAATGGAACTTCACTCAATAAGAAATACCTAACGGCATCTACACCATAATCGTTCACAAAGATTCGTGGATCTTTATAGTTGCCTTTTGATTTAGAGATTTTGCCCCCGCCTATAGTTAGCCAACCATGTCCATATACTTTTTTAGGCAATGGCAAATCTAGAGCCATTAAAATTATTGGCCAAATAATAGTATGGAATCTAAATATTTCTTTTCCTACTAGATGTAAATCTGCAGGCCAGAATTTTTGATATAAAGAATCATCATCACTATCATATCCTAGAGCACTAATATAATTACTTAAAGCATCCACCCAGACATATACTGTTTGGCTTTTATCAAATGTAACAGGGATACCCCATTTAACACTAGCTCTAGAAACACACAAATCCTTTAAACCTGGTTTTAAGAAGTTGTTGTACATCTCATTGTAGCGAGACTCTGGTTGCATTAAATCACGATGACTATTTAAATATTCTTCAAATCGTTTTTGATATCTGCTTAATTTAAAGAAATATGCATCTTCTTTTGTGAGTTTAACTTCTCTTCCACAATCAGGGCATTTTCCATCAACTAGTTGCGATTCAGTCCAAAAAGATTCACATGGCGTGCAATACCAACCCTCATAACTTCCTTTATAGATATCGCCTTGTTTATATAATCTTTCAAAAATCTTTTGAACACATTTAACATGTTCTTCATCAGTTGTTCTAATGAATTTATCATAAGAAACATCAAGTGCTTTCCAAAGGTCTTTGGCATTATCAATAATTGGATTAATAAACTCCATTGGCGTTATACCTTTTTCTTTTGCACGTCCTTCAATCTTTTGGCCATGTTCATCTGAACCAGTTAAAAAGAAGACATCATAACCTTTTAGTTTTTTGTATCTAGCTAAAGCATCTGCCGTTACTGTTGTATAACAGTGGCCAATATGAAAATTATCACTTGGATAATAAATTGGCGTTGTAATGTAATATGTTTTCTTTTCGCTCATAAAATAATACCTCTCAAATAAAAAAGGTGGCCAAAGGGCGCATAGCGCGGTTCCACCTTCATTTTTAACTTTAACCTTTAACGCTAGTAAGCGTCTATCACTACATATCGTAATAGATGTTCCAGAACCATGTTCATTAACTTAAGCTATCCTTTTACACCTTACAAGGACTCTCTTTTAACTCTTGTTAATTACTCTTTCCTTCATTACTCCACCATTATACAATTATTATTCTAAATATTCATAGCATTTCCATTATCTTAAATACAATTGTAATGAATATCAACATACATGTGGCTTCTAATAATAATTCAAAATATTCACTCAACAGTTCTCTCATCTTGCATACCCTACAATTCTACCTTTTATATTTTCATTGCTAAACAATGGCAATTTTATTTCATAATTTAAGGCAACTTCATAATCTTTTCGCGTATTAATTGAAGATAGTTCATTAATTTCAAAATACCAATTAGAATCCAAATTAGTATTTATGTCATCTAGGCTAACTGTATAAAATGATGATTGCAACTTCTCAATAGCACTAGTGTGTATTAAGCGTGCATTCATTATTTGTAAGCCAACACTCATTACTATTGTGAATACAAATATTAAAATAAACATTATTATCATGCTTGTCATATGTTCAACTAAAGTTTTCATTACTTACTCCTTATCATCAACTACTATTACTGATGCTTTTTTAAATATTGTTTCATCATTATAAGAAAGACAATAAATTATTTCTTTTTCGCCGAGTGTTGTTGTGTCAACATTGTTAAAAATATGAACAAAACTCCTTATATCTTCATCTTCGCCACCAAAATCTCCACGATTATTAGTAGCAGTGATGCGTTCATAAAAATTGAAATCCTCATTTTTATAAACAAGTATATCTTTTACTTCAAAGGTTCTTATTCCTATTGTTGCGTTATTAGAATATGAAATCTTTTGTATTGTTTCTTTTGCTAATATTCTTGAGCTAGAATGTAAAGTCATTGTTAGGAAAATGCTCACAAAGGAACTAATGATTATTAGACTAATAACGACAGATAGTAGTGTGTCGGCGTATTCTTCAAAAATGCTTTTCATATTAGGCTATTTATCCAATTTTTTACCAAGCTAAATAACGAAGAATCTCCATATAAAATAACGTTTATAAAAATATTAATTCCAACAACACTCGAGAATAGAGCTAATATAAATAATCCATAACTTGAAAATATTTTACGCATTCATTCTCCTTTATATTTTTGATAAGCTTTTTTTAAAGTGCTTTGATAATCTTCTGTTTTCCATATAGAACGATCATCTATTGAATCGTTATATTCTTCTTTTAGAAAGCGTGAATATATTTTTATATATCTTAAATTATCAATTGTTTCGCCTTTTCCCAATATATAGTATTTCTTTTTTATGGAAGCTTTTTTACCACCTGAGTTATAAACATAAAATGATATTTCGACAACTTGTTTTTTACTGATATCTAAATAGTCTGGATTATATGAGATATTATCTTCATATTTGATATATTCAATAGCTATCTTGTCACTAATACTTCCATCAAGTTCATCAATTGCACTAGCTTCTACATATTCTAAAAGTTCAGATAAATAAATATATCTATCTTCCTCATCAAAAGCTTTATTAGCAACAAAAATGTCAGGTTTCCTTCTTTCATATTGAGCAAATAACTTTAAATCACCAACGCTGCCAACATCTATTTTTGAAATTATTCCATTTTGATTTGTCCAAGCAAGGAATTCATAACCGCGTTTTGTTGCCATTGGAAGAAGAACTTCATCAAATATTGTATATTCACTTATAATTTCACCAATTATTTCTCCACCATCGGCATCATAATCAATCCTGTATTTGACTGGATAGGAATAAACCATTCTTTGAACAGGTATTTGGCTTTCTTCTCCATAAAGGTGAGGATATTCCTTTTCAAAACGCCAATCTTGACCATCGCTCCAGTTTTCAACATAAGCATATTGGTCTGTTTGAGTTGTGGCTTTTGTGGAAACTATATATGTTCTATTCCTTCCTTCACCTCCACCATAAGACATGTCTAATTTTAATATTGAACAATCGCAATCAATGTCTGGCTCCCAGTTTTTTAAATAATGATGAAAGCCAACACTAGCTATCAGCTTGTCATCACAATATAGTTGTAATGGTGGGGCTGTATAATTTGAATAATTAGAGTCAACGCAAGTATCTACATCGGCATAAAAATAAACTAACTTGGTCTTTTCTTTAAAATCCCAAATAAATAATGTCTTTGCATCTGCATTGGGCCAGGTATATTCCTTTCCATCATGAGCATAATAATCAATTTTTACATCACCTATTTTGTAGTATGGATTATTAGGAATTTGACTACTATAGTCTGACCATTTTATAGGAACTTTTCTTCCATACTGAATCATCTCAATTCTATGCTTGTCTTCCTTATACTCTGTTGTCCATTCACCAAATCCAAGTGGCAAATTATCTTCAGCAAATATTTTCTTATTGATTGATACCAGTATAATGGCTATTATTAAAAAATAGATAAATATTTTTTTCATTCTTCTACCACATCAATTATGTTTAATAATTTGTTTTGATACATCTTTTTCTTACCGTTAATAGTCCTATATTCGCATTGTACTTTTACATATAACAATCCTTTTTGATAGTCAGCATAATGGTCGCTAATTGTATATTTTGCGTTGGTATTAATTAATTTATTTAAATTGTCTCTATATAAGTTTATATATTCATCATTATTACTAATTAAGATTCTTGAATTCTGAGTTCCATGATATTTATCTTCAATATTTTCTGCCATCACTATTTGTGTATTAGCCATCGCTAAAGAACTTATTTTAACTAATTCATCATAATAAATATTCATTTCAAAACTTTGCATAATTATTAATGTAGAAACAATTCCAATAACGATTAGTCCAAATATTCGAATGATAATTTTCATAATTGTATTGCACCATTCAACATATTCATCATGTAAATAAATATTGAATACATCGATATGAGCATTTGAATTGTAAGTAATCCTATTGGCAAATAGCCAATCATTTCAATCCCAGCTATCGAGTCCATGTTCCTCAATGATTCTGCTTTGTCTAACATATCTTGATTTCTACTAATAAGATTTGATGTTTGTTTGTTAATGTTATCTTTGCTGATGTTTTGTAATGCATATAAAACTTTCATACTTGATCTGGCATCTTCTAAATCAAAATCTTCTAAAAATTCATTATAAGCTTTTACAGATGTTGGGTCTTTTCTAACTTTATCAATAAACATTCTCAGCTCTTTTCTTAAAGGATAAGAAACGCTATTTTGAGAATGTTCTATCGCATTTAGAACAGTATAATTATTCAAATTTAATGATATTTCTCTTAACCAAATTGGAAATTCAATTGCGAATGCTTTGTTTATTGTTTTATATGCTTTCTTATAGCGTAAATTTTTATTCATTAAAACTATTATCGAAAAGAAAATGCATATTAAACTAATTATTATTTGTCCTTTTAAAAAGAAATAAATAGATGATGCAAGAATAAAACTTGAAATAATAATTGTTAGTATTTTATTTTTGCTTTTTCCTTTTTTATACACAAGATATTTATTTTTTATATTTTCATCTTTTAAATAATAGGTATCATTGATTAACCACTCTCCATGTAACTTAGTCAAAATAATAGTTATTATTAGTAAATTGAAAACTATAAATAATAAAGTAGATATTTGATACATATTGCTGTCTAAATAACCAACAAAATAATCATTACCAATATACATGTAGTTTATTGCGCTGTTTAACAAAAGGGAAATAACGCATAAAGCTAATAGTTTGTTCCGACGATTTTTTAAGTCTTTTTGAAAAGAAAAAACTCTCTTAATCCATCTTTCAATATCCTCATACATATTCGCACATACATCTTCATAGTTTATTGAATTGGAAGATTCAATGTTTAACAATAATTTATGCACAGAAATAACTCTTGAATTTTGATATTCATCTTCTATTATCTTTAACGCATTTTTATGTAAAGCTGGGTCATCTACAGTTTTATCAATATAATCTATAGCTTTTGCGATACAGTTTTTCATATTACCGGTTGTAATATCAAATAATTCGCCAAGACAAAATCGTATCTTTGTCTTTTGAATAAAAGTGGGAATAATATTTGTTAGATAGTCAGACAAAAGTGAGAAATTTTTAATATTATAATTTTGTTTAAACCATGCATGAATGATAAAAGGAATCAATAAGATTGATATAGAAATTAAAATTAGAATATATTGGTATCTTAGATGCGAAATGAAAGCTATCGCTAATACTGCCAAAATTATAAAAAATGATTCTATTATAAAATCCTTTGTCGCATAATTAAAACCATATTTTCTAATGTCATTTTTTAATTCTTTCAAACTATATCTTTTTAAAATATTATTCATCAGTTTCTAATACCTACGTTCTTTTTTATACCTTTTAAATAATTCACATATGCTGATATGAATTCTGTTTCGTTATTATCATAAAATTTCTTCAGTATTCTCTCTGGAATCATTACTCTTAAAGGTTTACCATCTTTAATTATTGTTTTAGTTGTGTTAATTCCATCCTTACGATCAAAGAAACAAATTTGATCTATTCTTCTTTTTATTCCACTTTCCAAGTATTCAGCTTTTACCTTAATCGCATAATCAAAGAAAGTAAAAATATCGTTTTCTAAACCTGCTCGTACATTATCACCTGCCATATTAATAATTCGATCCGGAACTTCCCAAACATTTTCTGCATGTATTGAAGTAAGAGCTATGCAGCCAGAGGATGCACCTTCAATAATTCTTAATATTTCTCTTCCTCTTGATTCTGAAATAATTAGCCATTTAGTATTAAGTCTTAAAGCATCTCTGATAGCTTGCTCATTGGAATATGTTTCATTTATTTTTAAAGAATAAATATCCTTTTTTGGATAAAGCTTTTTTAATTTCATTTCAAGAGTATCTTCAACAGTCACTATAGGATCACTATCGGGTATATAACTACATAAATATTTTTCTAATTCTGTTTTGCCAGCACCGACATCACCTGTAATTACGCCAGATAAATGGGAACGCATTAAACATGGCAATAGTTTTAAAATAAAATCATTCGCATATCCGTTTTTCTTTAAATCTTGTTTTAAAAGTCTTGAATAAGATGGGGTCTTACGGATGGCTAAACAAATATCATTATTTCCAGAAACACTATTATGAACAGCTTGAATTCTTAATTCATCAGTTTCAGCTTTTAATGAAGGCTTAGATATATTAAAGTTTTCATTAACTGAATTAGCTATTAAGTTAGTAAAAATTCTTAGCCAATCTTCATTAAGCTTAATATTTTCATCAATATATCGACCTTTATTTAAATCAGTAATCCATAACGCTGAACCATTCCATTTAATATCGGTAATGTTATCGTTTTGAATTAGTGGCCATAACTCTTTAAATAATTCTTCGTTTATTTCTAAAGCCATCCGTCATCCTCCTTTCTATGGTTGCAAATTATACTCAACGATTCTATCGGTTAATTTTTCACTAAAATTACCCATAATACCTGAAGCATCTGCATCAACAACATCACCTAAATTCTTTGATACCGAAAGTAATAAAATAATCACAAAAGCAGCTACTACAGCTAATCCGTATTCTTCAAAAAACGCTTTCATTTGTTCTCCTTTCTAGTTCCCTGTATATCTTTATTACTGGCATAATAAAAAAATCCTTATTTTTTTATAAGGATTTTTAATATTTTAATTAGTGACTTGATAGGGCTTCTTTAAATAACTGATAGGTATCTAAATAACTGCCTGAGTTCCAAACTATATATCCATCATATATTCCACTATCAATTAAAGCTCTTATTTGTTCATCAACTTTTTCATTATCATAGAATACAAACGGTTCGTATATGGCGTTGTAGCCTTGAATATAAGTTCTTACTTTAGCAGGTGTAGGAATTAAAGATTGTTGTCTTAAAGTGTTCGCACCCCATATTGTGAGTAATTTATATGGCACTTCCCAAACAACTTCTTCAATACCATAAAAATGTGGGCTGAAGTGATCTGGGTATGGCATTGGAGAAACGACATCAACAACATTCGAAATAGCTGGCAAAAATTGTCCATAAGCACATACATAGCCCTCTGATGTTTCGCCAAAGACATCGGCAGAAACATATCCATGTAACGCATGTATCTCATCACATGCATACATTAAGAATCTTTGTATCGCTTCAGCACGTGTTTCATTATAAGTGTTTCTTAAATCTAAAGCATTTAAAACATCTGCAAAATAATCTATTTGTTCTGGGAAACGCACATAGTCGTATTGTATTTCATTAAAGCCTATATCGCTTATACATTCTTTTGATAACTCAACATTATATTCCCAAACTTCTCTAACATAAGCGCTTGGCCAATATGCTCCTCCATATCTAAATGGATTGTTGTTGTCATCTTTGTCTAATATGGCATATTCAGGATGGTCATTCATAAAATTTGAATCTTTGAAAACAGTGATACGTGCTATTACATATAATCCGGCATCCTTACATTTTTTGACTTTTTGGATAAATTCATCTTTTGTGAAAGCTGCGGCTTTATAAGTACTTGGGGAATATTTTTCCATTATTGGTGAAGCATAAGATACAATATGTGAATCTCTTATATCAATAACAAAACTATTCACATTTGTGCTTAAAGCATAATCGATGTAATCTTCTATATCATATAAAGCCTCGGTATTGATATATAAAGCCTGACAAATATCTGGCATCTTATTATCTTCAAAAACAGGCTTTTCATTTGGATAATAGTCTAAAGTACTTGCGCTACCTGCACCATATGGATTTACAGTACTGCTTTGTAATCTAATTGCATAGCTTGAATTGTCCAAACTTTTGGCATATTGTTCATCATCAGTTAAATATTTACTTAAAATATAGCCACCATCAAATCCATAGCGATCAACTGTTCCATCATCTTTTAGTGGCGAATGTGAAGTGATATCAATTTCTTCGCCTTTATAGATTAGTCCATTTAATTTACTACCCTCAAAGTTTTCATATACACTGCAAGTTCTATATACCCATAGTTTATCTTCTAATACAGCATCTTCTTTATTTTCAACTAGATTGGCAGCTAATACATAGTATTCTTGATCATCTACATAGGCTTTTAGATATTCAATATCATCAATTTTTTTTATTCTTTCAGATACTTCAATTTTTGTTCCTCTAACAAAAGATATTTCTTCATGTTCACTGCTTAGTATAGAAACAGTGCTTGACTTACTCGCAAGATACATAGTGTTGGTCTTTGGCTTCATGTTGTTTATAATAAAAAAGCAAGCTAAAGCAAGACAAATAAGAATTAAAAGAATAATGATAATTGTGACTAATGTTTTACGTTTCTTTTTCATAACTTCATTCTATCAAAAAGGGCTATCTAGCCCTTTATTATTTCATATCCTTTAAGAATGCTACATAAGCTCTATAAGCTTCATAGATATCTACTTTACTTGCCACTTCATAGCAGGCATGCATATTATGTAAAGCAATACCAGCATCAATTACTTCAATATCTAAATTAGCTAAGATATAGGCGATGGTACCTCCACCACCTTGGTCAACTCTTCCAAGTTCGCTAGTTTGGAAGGCAACCTTATTATCATCCATAACTTTTCTAATTTTAGCAATAAATTCTGGATTAGCATCATTAGATCCGCCTTTGCCTCT
This sequence comes from Erysipelotrichaceae bacterium, assembly GCA_017404205.1. Lineage (GTDB taxonomy): Bacteria > Bacillota_I > Bacilli_A > Erysipelotrichales > Erysipelotrichaceae > Colivicinus. The sequence continues at coordinate 2,857 of JAFRCV010000011.1, read as the reverse complement.
TGAACCAGTGTATTTATTAAAGACAATGCCTCTTCCAAAATAAGCGTTATTGTTATTTGGAGAACTTGCACTTGGATAGTTTGGATCAAAAGCTGCACTAACATCGCTTGATAACATCATTGAATTTGTTAAGCAATGTCTTAAAGCTAATTCATTATATTCACCTTTTTTATTCATTAACTCAGCAATTGCATTTTCAAATGCTCTAGATTGCATACCAGTGTTACCTTGTGAACCAACTTCTTCCTTATCGCTTAATATGCAACAGCTAGTTCTATTTGGTTTATCCATTTCTAAGATTGCTCTTAATGATGTATACGCACAAACCTTATCATCTTGTCCATACGCAAATACCATTGAAGAATCAAAACCATAATCTCTAGCTTTACCAGCAGGAAGCATTTCAAATTCAGCACTTACAAAGTCTGCTTCTTCAATATCATATTCTTTCTTTAGTAAGTCAAGAATAGCTTTTTTGACAGGTTCTTTTTCATCTTTCCCTTTTGCAGGAATTGAGCCAACAAAGACATTTAAATCTTCACCTTCAACAACTTTAGCGCCAGTTTTAGCCATTTGATCTGCTGCTAAATGAATCAACAAATCAGAAATACCAAATATTGGATCATCATCCTTTTCACCAATGACGATATCAACTTTTGTACCATCTTTCTTGCAAACAACACCATGTAAAGACAATGGTTGAGCTACCCATTGATATTTCTTAATGCCACCATAATAATGTGTATCAAATAAAGCAATGCCGCCATCTTCATAAAGTGGATTTTGTTTTAAATCAAGTCTTGGCGAATCAATATGTGCACCTAGAATGTTTAGTCCGTTTTCAATTTTCTCTTTTCCTACTACAAACAATACTAGAGATTTACCACGATTATTATAATAAACTTTATCACCAGCTTTTAATTTAGTAGCTTTAGATAAATCTTTAAAACCTGCTTTCTTCGCAAGTTCAATAGAGCTTTTAACAACCTCTCTTTCTGATTTTGAAGCATTTAAGAATTTCTTATAATCATCAGCGAAATCCATTAAAGGTTTCATTTTACTACCAGTATACTTTGACCATGCTGTTTCCATATTTTTCTCCTTTTTTTATAATTTAAATTCCATAATTGTTTTTAAAGGGTTCATGCCCATCTTCTTATAGAATTCTTTAGCATTTTTATTTAGTTCCCATACATTTAATGTAATATGTGAACATCCTTCTTTTTTAGCTAATTCAATTATATAATCATACAATTCTTTAGCTATTCCCTGGTGTCGATAATTTTCATCAACACACAAATCTTCAATATATAATTCTTTTCTAGCATATTTAGAAAAGCTTTCACTTTCAATAATTATTTTAATACAAATATAGCCAAGTATTTTCTTATTTGCTTCATATACATAGAAAATTAAATCATTGCCATTTAATATTTCAATTAATTCTTCATCTTTGAATTTCTTTGTGCCCTTAATAAATATATCGGGTCTTCCATTAGCATGAACATCTTGGACTTGATATAACAAGGCGTTTATTCCATTTACATCATTTATATTCGCTTTTCTAATTGACATAGTATTATTATAATAATTTTCTACATATTATTCACAATCATCAACTTCATTAAATGATTTTCCATTATCAAAACTGTGATTATAGATAGAAAATGATTTTAATGAATCATTTTGAGTGTAGTTATTTTTTTCTTTTTTTAAATACTTGTTATAGCTGTTATTATTAATGTCTGGATATGCTAAATATAAATATGTAATTTTATTTTCTTTTTCATTAAGTAAAGCGTATTCATATTTTCCAGCAAATCCATCAATTGTTATGTATGATGGATAATCATAAGAACTATCATCATATTTAATAATATTTACATATTTTTTAGAATCATTTCTGCATGATTCATGAATAGTCATACTAATGTCTTTTAAACGCTTTACTTCTTTTGAATATTCTTCAGCGCTATAATATGCATCTAATAATATGTAACCTGAAATATTGAATAAATCTTCTTGCAGATAAGATTTGAATATTGAACTATTCAACATTTTTTTATTATCAGGAAATATTGAAAGATTTGAATCAAGATCGCCTTTATATATTTTAATAAAATAATACTTATCATAGTTTTCTATTCCTTCAACTATTGGGCTATAAGCAAGCACATCAGCATACTCTATAACTTTTCCTATTACGTGATTTTCAGAATTAGCAGTTTCTACATAATCTTCATAATAATCAAATTCTATTTGAATAACAGCACCTTCGGACCATTTAAGAATGTTTTCTATTTGTGGTTTAAAGATTGATCTTTTAGAATCATAATTAATGATTGTTCCATCAACATCAATGAACCTTGTTTCGTCATTAAACAAAACTGTTAATTTGCTGCCTTTTGGAAAAATGGTATTATTCACTTTATTATTTACAATAACTTCTACACTATCATCATTCCAATTCACAATATTAGCAAGCAATTCTTGTGTATAATCTAATTTATTAAATACAATCTCACTGCTACTTTTATTATCGAATAGATGAAAGTCCGATATCAAAAAGCCTATTGCCGCTATAACTATTAACCCTATAAGGATAATTCTTGTGCTTACTTTAAACATAATTTCCCTTATTTATTTTATATCTTTCAATAAAATAATTACCACCCGTGATAACGGGTGGTTTTCTCTAAGCCTATAAGGCTATTGATCTTCACCACGTCTCAAGGCGTTGCTTGAAATATTATATATTCAAGCTCTATTGTGTATTACCCCTGTTGGGATTTAACTCCTAAAGGAGTCTTGTTTGTGTTGGCTTTTCAAAAGGATCCTTGTACTCTTTAGCACTTAG
>JAFRCV010000003.1 GCA_017404205.1 Erysipelotrichaceae bacterium | reverse complement strand
CGGTTTCAAATTTAGTTAAAGTGTCTATGAATTCTTGGTTGATTTCCATATGTGTATACCTCCGTGTACTTGAAGTATATACCAATATATAGAATATAATGGCCAAATAATTGGACAACAACACAGATGTTAAACTTCGCCCTTTTTACTGACTGCGCAGTTTTAATCAAAATATCTTGAATAATGATAAAAAATGGTTTATTATTAAATAGCGCACTGGTCCGGTGGTGTAGCGGTTAACATGCCTCCCTGTCACGGAGGAGATCGCGAGTTCGATTCTCGTCCGGACCGCCATTAAAAATAACATCCATGAGGATGTTTTTTTATTTTATTTTTATAATATACAATGCCAAATACCATCCCTTTTTAAACCAACACGTTCTAGCAAACCATACGGCAACTATCTTCTTGATTCCATTTAGTATTCTTTAAATATCTTCCTATATTATTGTTTGTAAATATCAAAAAACCTTTTTTATTTAAAAAGCCATCAATAGATGACTTATTCTCCTAATAATTTTACTGCAGCACTACAACCTATACGGTCAGATCCTTCTTTGATGAAGGCTTCCATATCTTCTTTTGTCCTAATGCCACCTGCTGCTTTAATTTTTACATTAGGTGCTATATGTTCCCTGAATAATTTAATATCTTCGATTTTAGCTCCAGATGTTCCAAAGCCTGTAGAAGTCTTAATATAATCAGCCCCACCTTCACTTACACATCTACATAACGCGATCTTTTCTTCTTCATTTAAGTAACATGTTTCAATAATTACTTTTAACGTTTTGCCTTCACAGGCATTTTTGATTTGTCTTATTTCATCAGTAATCTTATCAAATAGGCCATCCTTTGCCCAACCGATATTTATTACCATATCTATTTCGTTGGCACCATCTTTTATAGCTTCTTTTGTTTCAAATACTTTTACTGCTGTTGTATTATATCCAAGTGGAAAGCCAATAACCGTCGCTATATTTAATGTTGGATAATTATCTTTGGCATATTTGATATATGCAGGTGGTATACATATTGCAGCTGTATTGTTTCTTAATGCTTCCTTACATATTTCATCAATTTCTTTTTCAGTTGAAGTAGCTTTTAATAATGTGTGATCAACATGACTTAATATTTCTTTATTTTCCATAAGTTTATTCTCCCATATTTATTTTATTACTTTTATAATATAAACATGAATAATGATTTAAATAAAATTGTTATTGGTGTCTTTGGACATGTTGATGCTGGTAAGACAACACTGGCAGAAAATCTTTTATATAAAACAGGAGCTATAAGAAAGCTTGGCAGAGTAGATCACAAGGATGCTTTTTTAGATTATAACCAAATTGAAAAAGAAAGAGGCATCACAATTTTTAATAAAGAAGCTCGTTTTAATTATAAAGATAGAGAATATATCTATATTGATACACCTGGTCACAATGATTTTAAAGAAGAAAGTAAAAGAGCTTTAAAGATATTAGATGCTGCTATTTTAATAATTTCCGCTATTGATCAAAATATTGATGATACTAAAAAAATATATGAAAGATTATTAACTTATAATCTTCCAATTATTATTTTTATTAATAAGATGGATATTTCCTATAAGAATGAAGAAGAAATATTATTAGATTTAAAAAATAATCTAAGTCAAAATGTTATCAATGTTAACCAAATAAAAGAATTGTTAAATGAGGGGTTAATAGATAATATTTATGATTCATTAATCAATCATGAAATACTACCATTAATCTATGGATCAGCCTTAAAAGACAACAATATTGATTTATTATTAGATACATTAAATGATTATTTAAAACCTAAAGAATATAACGATATCTTAAATGCCTATATCTATCGTATAAGTAATATCAATAAGGAACGTTATGCCTATATCAAGATAATGAGTGGCACTTTAAAGAATAAAACGGTCTTTAATGAAAACAATAAGATAAATGAAATATATTTAATTAATGGCAATGATTATAAGCTTATACAAGAAGCTAAACAAAATGATGTTGTAGCAGTTAAAGGCATAAAAGATTTTAAAGTGGGAACCTATTTGCCTTCACTTATAAATGATTTAGATATAGAAGATAAATATACCAATATATTATTAGTAAGTGGCAATAAATATAATATCTATAATCAAATAAAAGTTTTAAATGATGAAATGCCTTCTTTAAATATTCATTTAATTGAAAATGATTTGTTTATTAATATCAATGGTTTATTAGAAAAAGAAATTGTCTTAAAAACATTTAAAGAAAGATTTAATCTTGATGTAGAATTAGGCATTAAAGAGATAACTGAAGAAGTAATTGAAGAAGAAGAAATAGAAGAAGTAAAAGATAGCCATTATACATATTCAAGAATGAATATCTCTGATGAAGAAGTAAATAGGGTCTTTAATAATACTTTTAATCCTAAACAAAGAGTATTGCCTAATAATAAAAAAGAAGTAAAAGAAGAAACAACATATATTAAACAAAAAGAAATCATCTATTTAATAGATGGCTATAATTTAATGCATTATGATGATGAATTAGATGACATATCTAAGACTAATTTTATTGATGCAAGAAATAAATTAATCAATATTGTATGTGACTATGCAGCTTATATAAATGGTGAATGTATATTAGTATTTGATGCCTATAAGAATTACACTCATAATCCTAGTATTTCTAAATATGACAATATAACTATTGTCTATACAAGAACTAAACAAAGTGCAGATCAATATATTCAAGAAAAAACTAAAGAATTAGTAAAAGATTATAAAGTAATTGTTGTAAGTTCTGATGCTCTTGAACAACAACAAATATTCTCTGATGGCGGACTTAGGATGTCATCAAGAGAATTTTATTTAAGATATGATAGTTTAAAGAAATATAATAAACATATTGAAAATAAACCTAATAAACCATTATCTGAATTAAGAAAAATATTATTTGAAGATGGCAACAATTCGTAAAGTCTTTTATAATTGTTTTGTTTTTATAATCCATTATTTATTTATCTTATTTTATATAATGTTATTAATGATTAGATACTTAATTATCTTTGAAGGCATTGTACAAGGAGTAGGCTTTAGATATACAACATATAGTATAGCTAATAAATATAATCTTACTGGCATTGTAAGAAATCTTGATAATGGTAATGTAGAAATACAAATACAAGGCAATGAAGATAATATTAATGCATTCTTAAAAGATATCTTAAAGAATGATTATCGTTTTATTAAAATATTTGATTATTCTATAAAAAAGATTCCTCTTATAGAAGAGGAATGTGATTTTAGGGTGGAACACTAATAGTTTATTATATTTCTGCATTATATACTATTTATTTTAATAAGCCCTTTTTAAAGGCTGAGACTTTATTGAACGACCATATACTCTATTCATTGGGCTCGCCATTTAAATTCCTATGTTTGTTAAAAGCCTTTAAAAATGAGCTTTTTAATTTTAACTAAGTATTCTAATCTGTTGGTAACTAAATGGTGCCTAAAATGTATTTTGTTTTATACAACTACTGGTACTATTATGTCAATAAACTCTTCTAAACATTTTACAGTTTCATCAAATTCTAGATTTCTAGCATAACTATTCTTTCTAGAATAGCTTGTCCATTTATCGCTTAATATCTTACTATCTTTAACTATATTTAAGTTTGCGATTAGATCTGCATTAAATTCTCTTTTTTCAAAAGTTTTTTCTACTGCACCTCTAAATTTAGTTTTATTAATTTTATTGAATTTAAATTTATGAATCAGATAAATATCATAATAGTCTTTCATACTACTGCTTGCTTCTAACTTGCTAAGTATAGTTTCTATTTTTTCAGTTAGTACTGTTTCTAAATTATATGTCCATACCTTATTTATTTAAATTAACGGCAAAAGTAGGATTAATCCTATTTTTGCCGAAATATACATTTATATACAATCCAACAAACTAACAAAAAATTAATCAATTATCTAGATATATTTTATGAATATCTAGTTTTATTATGCAGAAATTTAAAACAAATACTGCTATGCTAGAGTTGCATAAGTGATAACTCGTTAGTATAGCAAAAAAGGAGGAATAAATAATGGCTATGCTACAGTTACCAAAAGAAAGAGCTGCCAAAGATGGTAGAAGATGGTATTTTTATGACAAGATAAAAGTTGATGGAAGAACTAAACCATACATGTCTAAAAGTTATATGACTAGAAATGAAGCTTTAAAAGCTGAAAGAGGATAGTGTAAATTAATCTGTGTAAGTTGTTAAGAGTGATCATATTAACGACTTATGCAGATTTTTATTTATGCTTAATGAAATCTGAACATCTCCAACTGTACTGGTCTATATAAGCGTTTTATTTAGTTTTTGCTAGAAAAAAGATGTTATTTGCTCAGTGAATGTACTTCAACTTCTATTTTTCTCAAACACTCAATAATTTCATTAAAATCAGGATAGTCCCCATAAATCATATTCTTCATCGCCACATAATCGGCTTCAACGTCATCCATGATATATTCTGATGGAATCAATGAAATCTCTGCCAATGTAGCTGTTTCATAATGTGCCCCTTTTGAATAATAAAATTTTTGCTTGAACGCAACATCCTTTTCTAAGAGCTCTTTTCTGGCATATGCGTTCTCTTTCACATAACTATTTGCCATACAGTACACATCATAAAGATGTCTCGCATAGCGACGTGGTAGAGTTTTGTTAACAGGGAAATTTGCCATTTTATGCAGAATAGTTAATTTTTCCCAAAAGGTTCTTTCAACATCAATAGTTAAAACATCTGTAGTTCGATGTTCAAATACATTTGGATAACAAGTGGCAACAAACGGCTCCACCGCTGTAACATGAGATGGCAGCCATTCGGCCAATGGTCCAATTTCCAATCTAACAACCGATATAATATATTCAGTCTCAAAATCCTTAGGGTACTTGAAATTTACGATCATAGGATCATATTCATCAACGGAAACCCACTCACCATTTCCTAGCTTAGCTGATAATTCTTCGTTCAAAGTAGGAACAAGTTTATCCTTATAAAACTTCGCAGCGTGTGCATTTATTTCCTTGTTATATAAATCCTGCTTTGTTTTCGAGCGTTCGTCCCAAGGGTTCGAATTCTGTGTTAGTTGTCTCCAATCCAATATCAAATCGATATCTTCTGAAAATCTTTCGATTACATGATATGATTTTGATAAACTTGTTCCACCTTTAAAAACAAAAGCATCCTTATAACAGCAATCATGGAACAAATGATCAAGCATAAAACAAACCCAAAAATCTTTTTCTATGATTGAAGGATTCATATTCATTTTTTCTGCTGTTCTTGAAAATAGAACTTCTCTATTATCCTTGCCAAGCATTGCAATCTTTTTCACTATTTGCATGCCTCCTTTATTATTTTATATATCCAGGCAGTTGCCGTCTTGGATTCCTCCAGCACTTTTTTCTTCTGTTCATTTGGAATTGAAAACGATAATCTCTCAATATCTTCTTTCTGAATATTCGTCTTGCCGATAAACTTTAATGCCTGAATCACCGACACAGTCAAAAGGCTCTTACCAGATATCTCTTTATTAGCACAATGTTTGAACTCGATAGTATATGGGCCAATCTCATATTTTCTATACGGACCATCACTAATATAGCTCCATGAATTTGATACTTGCGTAGAAATGTGTAAATAATTCAGAGCTGTTTCTCCTGCAGGAGCCACGGTCCAATTAAATTTTCTTGCTAATGCCTCTACCACTTTTTCAACTTTAGGAGAACTGTATTCATCGAGTAACTCACTATATAACGGCTTATCATATACGCCTTGAATTATTCGCCTTATTGTTCCATTTTCATTTAAGCGTGATAATGCCTTGTTTGTAGGATCTGTATCTGCTATATCAGCAAAATCAACTGCGGAAAAAGCATGTCCCCCTTCAAAGTTCTTTATTCTTTCTTCTATTTCAATTTGATATTTTTCTCGCATAACAGCCACATCTCGTCAGATATATTATACATTTTTTCTGACGATCAATCAATATCTTATGTAACGTATAAGATAATATTTTTAAAATATCCTTTAAGCGAAAAAATGATATTTCTCACCAGTTCACTTAGTAGTATAAGTTCCACAACTAAAGCATCTCCCTCCTTTATTAACTAAAGTAACGTAATAACTAGTTTCGCCATTATCTCTTCTAACTATCTTGAATTTCTTTATGTCTTCTTCATATAAGCCGGTATTAGGAATAACTTCTATTTCCATAACAAAAACCTCCTAATACAACTATAATAAAAGAACTACATTACTGTAGTTTATAAAACCCCATGAATATTTAAATAATCAATAATAATAAAGAAGATGACCTAGTCCATTAAAGGACTAGGCCATCTTTTAATTTCGTTGTTGCAAATCATCATAAACAAACGGAGAAAAATAATTAAATTTATAAGGATTTAAACATGATTGTAGCGATTCATTCATATGAACAACATTATTGTATGAATTCTTTACAACTATATCCGTTACTAAATCACGATAATATAATATTTTTTCAAACATTGATAACTTTTTTATATCAATATTATCATAATCATCTTTAGGTATACTAAATAATCTAATTTTAGTTTGTTCATATATTTCGTTTAGCAACTTTGATTCTACCAAACCATTATCCAACAAATACTTTTCTATTTCTTTAACTGGTGTTCTATGATAAATAGCAGATAAGTATTGATAAACATTTTCATTATCCTGATTTCTAATGCATTCATAATATAATCTCAGATTAATTATTAACCTAAAATATTCCATACTATTATCAATGAATTTTAAAATATGGTTTGTTAAAACATCAAAATCTCCATAATCAATATTTTTAACATTTATATTTCCAATATTGTAATTTTCTATAGATATAATTGTTCCAGTATTGTCATTATACTTATGAATAATACTAGAAACATCTTTACCACTTTGTATTAATTTTTCAGAATTCTTTTTGTTAAAAATGGCATATTTCATAAAAATATGATCGTGCGATAAAACTAAAACTGTTTTATCAGTACAAATATCATATATTAATTCAAGTATTTCATTTCTTCTATAATCATCAAAAGAAGAAGCCGGATCGTCTATAATTATGAAACTATCTTTTGTACTTAGAAGAAATAGTATTAAGCTTATTATATTTTTTTCTCCGTAAGATAATCCATTTATACGATTATCTCTTTTTACATCTTGCTTATGATATAAAGAGTAACTCAAACTTCTAGAATCACTTAAATATGAGGATACACAAAAATTATATTTTATACCAAATCTTTCTAAATAAGAATTCAATTTTTTTAAATTATTTGAAATTACTTTATCAGTTTCATTTTTCAAATCTCCTAGTGTTTTTTTTATGCTTCCTATAGAACTATTCAAATTATCAATAATGTCTTTAATACCTGATAATTCATTAACTAACTTATCAGACACTACTAACGTTTCTATATTAGATGGATTGAAATTTGGATTATTATAATAATTTAAATAGTTAATTATTTTCAACATTTCTTCTTTAAGTAGAAGTTTATCAATTATTTCATTTTTTAAATTTGTTATTTCTTCTGATTTTGAATAGTCTGGAACACTTATATTCAAATTAGTCAAAATGGAAGCATCCTGAAACATAGCCTCAAAACCTTTTTCATCCAAAGATAAAATCATATTAATATCATCAATTATTTTTGTATCTATACTTTTTTTACAAAACGGACAAATTCCATCATTAAATTCTTTAGATCCAGCACCAACTTTTAACCATGGCAAATACCAATTTCCATGTTCTTCAATTGATTTAACTATTTCTTTATTATCTGCGGATTCTACCGCATTTATTAATTTAACTATTTTTGAACTACTAGGTAAATCTCCATTTTTTGTAATTTTACCACCTAGCGATTTATTTAAAACTTCTACCTTTGATATATAATCAATAATTTTATTTCTATATTCTTCTAAGGAAGCAACTTTATTTCTAAAATCTTCTTGCAATATTTTAATTTTACTATCATTATCAAATATAATTCCATAAACATAATTATTATCGTTATTATTTAACAACAATTTTTCTACTGAAAGCAGATCATAAATTGAGTAATTATTTCCTATTTCCTTATTATCTATAAGTATTTTAATATTCTCAGCAGATTCATTAATAGTTACATTTTCAATTAAGTCTTTTTTTGTAAGTGCATCTCCAATACTAGATTTTCCACTACCACTAATTCCAAAAATAAAATTTATTTTATTATTATCAATATTAATATCTAAACCTTTTAAATTTTTATAATTATCTATTTTTAAATTCATATTATACTTCCTAATCTTAAACTCCTACTGGTTCAAATTGTTCAATCATTATTTCTAAGCAATTCATTATATCTTCAAACTCTATTCCTTCTGCATAAGAAAAGTTCTTTTGATATTTATTCCATCTTTCTTTTAATACTTCACTATTTCTTATAACATTTAAAGATTCTAATGGATCACTTGTATATTCTCTCTTAGCAAATGTTTTATCGATTGCTTTTCTAAAATGATCTATATTGATATTTTGCCATTCTTTTTTATAAATCAAATATATGTCATAAAAATCTCTTGTTCTTCCATTCAACTCTAATCTACTTAACATTGTTTCTATTTTTTCAGCTAAAACTGTTTCCATGTTATATGCATATAAATCTATATAATAATCTCCTAATAATGGTAAATATTTATATCTTATTTCTTTTGGTGTTATTGGATCACCTGTAGCTATATCAATATGAAATGGTTGTTTCATATTATCATACTCAACTTGAATAGTTACTCTAAATCCTCCATATTCATCTTCATCTCTTATTGGTGATATTCCAATATATTTTAATTTAGCATTATCATCTACTTCTATAGAAATTATTTCTTTTATCATTTTAACAATTGTTTCTTCATCAAAATTAGCATTTCTAAAAGCTGTATCTATATCCATAGTTGCTCTATTTTCTACTCCAAATAAAGTACTTAAATAGAATCCACCTTTTAATACAAAATTATCTCTATATTTACTTTTTGAAAGTCTTTCTAAAAATCTATCATACATATAAAGCCTAAGTAATATATTAAAATCCACATTCTTTTCTTTAGAAATATTTTTTAATTTATCTTTTAATTGCATACTATTCATAAAATACCTCCACAAAATCCATTACTTCTTTTTTAATACCCATTTTATCTGCATATTTAGATAGCTTTATAAGATCTTTATCCTTCCTTTTAATATATTCTCTAATGCTATATTTAACATGTTCTAAATCCATCCTATTTTTAGATCTTATAATATCACATATACATCTTTCAATATCATAAACTCTTACTTTGTTTCCCATTGGAGTTTCTGCTTCAGTAAGTCCTAGTTCATAGATATCATCTTGTACATAAAAAACTTCATGATTTTTAAGATGTTTACTATTATATGTTTTTCTTACTGTTATATCATATTTATCATCTGGAGCTTTTATAGAAAGTCCATGAAAATAAAGTGCAGTCATATGAGAAAATATTGTATTAGGCATACTAAGATTAAAAACATAATAAGTATCTTCTATTTTATTTGAATCAATATAAATACCATTAGCTACTTTTTCTACTATTCCTTTTTTCCACATGGTATTTAGATACATCCTATGAATTCCAAAATTATCTAATTCTCTCGAAGTAATATATCCATTGTTGTTTTTCATAATCGATTCAATAATTTCAATATTACTTTCATCCTTAAATTCCCTTACCGTCTTATTTTCCATATTTATCACCTCTTGACAAATATACTGACATTTTAATATTTTTCAGTAATTTTGTCAAATGAGTTTTAAAAGTTTTCAATTATACATTCAAGTAAAATTATTAAATAAACTTCTGGTCATTTGGTCCAAAAGTAACTTCTCGCCAACTTGGAACACTTTGTGCCCACTGGTCACGCTTTTCTACCAACTTAATTATTTCATTTCTATTATAAATCCTAATTCTATGATATATTATCAATGAGATGATAAAATGAAAAACATTGAATTAGTAATATCTGAAGGCATCAAAAATGGTAAATGGATTGATATTTCATATATTAACAACCAAGGAGAAATAACTTATTACTGGATAGCTATTAAAGATATTGATTTAAAAAAGCGACTTTTATTCACTTCTATTTTTAATGACCAAAAATCTTTAGAAAGTCTAGAAGCAGCAATAAAATTTGATAGTATTCAAACTGCAAAAATACTTGAATTTACCAATTATGAAACTCCTATAGAATTAATAAATAAAATTGAACAAAATCATGAAGATGCCAAATGGTTAAAATATGAATCATTTAATAATAACATTTTAAGATATTACTTGAAATGTAATGAACTAGATAATGATCCTTTTCAAAAAGATACATTTCTTATTAGCGGAATTGATAAAGACGTTCTACTAAAAAACAAACAAATAATTCTAAATGAAGAACAAGAAAAACAAATACTAAATTATATTAAAAATTACGATATAAAGAAGATGGATGGTGAAGTCAATTATCTTGTATTATCTTTCTTATCAATAGATGAAAACGATAAAAAATATATAGCATTATATTATGATGTTAGATTTAATCCATCCAACAAGAAGTTAACAGTTAACGATGTTCCAAGAGTAAATCAAAGCTTCTTAATAAAAAATAAAAAACACTCTCTCAGTTCTTATATTGATATAGATCAACAAGAATTTACAAATAATATTACTAACCATTTAAATGACTATTTAAAAGAATACACAGAACTTATAAGAGCTAATTTAAGAGATACTGAAGTTATAAATCAAATGCCAGAATTTATGATTTTACAAAGGAGCATAAGTGCTAATTTGGCACCTACTTTTAGTACTATTGAAGAAAAGATTGAAAATGGGACATTAGATTATCCTTTAAAAGCCTTCTTTGGAAATTCAAACAGATTTGGTGCCAAAAGAAAAGAGCCTAATATTGTTATATACGATAATAAAGTTAATATAGATCAAATGCGAGTTATTTATAATACAATGAAATATCCTATAACCTATGTTCAAGGACCTCCAGGTACAGGAAAAACCCAGACTATATTAAACGTTATCTTGAGCGCATTTTTCAATTCAAGAACTACTCTAATTTGTTCTTCAAATAATAAACCAATTAATGGTATATTAGAAAAATTAAAATTCTCATATAAAGAAGAAGATGACGTACCATTTCCTTACCTAAGACTTGGAAATCGTGACGAAGTTGCTAAATCTACATTAAGAATATTAGATCTTTATAACTTCAATCCGAAAATGGAACCAGATGAAGAAAAACTTAATAAAATTAAAAATAGAACTAACGAAGGTAATAAAGATTTATTAAAATATTTAGAAACATATGAAGCTAAAAGAGATTTAAAATCAAGAATAGATAGTGCAAGAAGATTGCTTGAATCAATAGAAAACCATTCAAGTCGTTTATATCAAAATGTATTAACTCAAATTAGTGAATTAAGAGAACAATACAAGCAAATGCCGATTGTATCAAATCAAGACGTATTACAATTAGTTACTTCCGTTTCTGAAGACAGAAGATTCAAACAATATATGTATTTTGAATCAATTAAATATATTAATAAATTAAAGCTACCAAGATATGCTCCATTAATAGAAATATGTAAGATAAAAGACGACAATGATCGTGTCACATCATTTAATAGATGGTGTTCAAGCGATGAAAATATAAAACTATTAGAAGATGTATTTCCTATAATAATTACAACTAACATTTCATCAGCTAGATTAGGTACTGCTAATCATACTTTTGATTTAGTTATAATGGATGAAGCTGGTCAATGTAATTGTGCTACTGCCCTATTACCTATTGCAAGAGCTAAATCTTTATTATTAGTTGGAGATACTAATCAATTAAAACCTGTAATAGTACTTGAAGATGTAATTAACGATTATTTAAAAGATGAATACTCTATTACAAGTGATTATGATTATATTAAATATTCTATTTTAGATATAATGAGAAAACATGATACTATCTCTAAAGATATAATGCTTACCTACCATTATAGATGTGGAAAAAAGATAATAGATTTTTCTAACAAAAGATTTTACAATGGAAAACTAAATTTAGATTATCTTTCTGATGAAGGCAATTTATCATTAATTAATGTTAAAAATATAAATTCTAGATTAAGAAATGAGAACTATGAAGAAGCTAAAGCAATAATTGATTATATTAAAAGAAACGAATTAAAAGATGCAGCAATTATCACACCATTTAAGAATCAACAAAATTTAATTACAAAAATGATTGATGAGAATGGTATTAAAGACGTAACTTGTGGAACAATTCATCAAGTCCAAGGAGCAGAAAAAGATACAATAATAATATCTACTTCTATTTCTCCTAAAACAAGTAAAAAAACTTTTGATTGGATAAAAAACAATTCTGAAATAACAAATGTTGCTGTTACAAGAGCAAAAAAGAATCTAATAGTAGTTTCTGATGTAGAAGCTTTAGATAAACTATCAACAGATAAAAAAGATGATTTATATAATTTAGCAAAATATGTAGCTTGTAAAGGAACAACAGAGGTCCCACCAAATGAGTCTTACACTATTCAAATTGGAAATTCAAATGGTAGTAAAAACGAGGATATATTCTTTCAAACAATATCTCACTTTTGCAGTGTTAATAACGTATTTCAAGCAAAGAGAAATATTAAAGTTGCTTCACTTTTCCCAAGTGATCAACTTTTATTAAATTCAAAGTTGGAATTTGATGTCGTACTTTATGAAGTTAAAGATACAAATCTTATTCCTAAAATTGCAATTGAATTACAAGGTGGAGAACATTTTGGAAATATTGATAGAGAAAAATGTGATGCAAGAAAATCACAGATTTGCAAAGAAAAAGGTATTACCCTATTGGAAATACCAAATTCATTCGCTAAATCATATGAAACTATTAAAGAGCTAATACTAAGTAGTTGTGGCCAAAAAGATGAACAATTAGAGTTATTTTAAGACTTTGTCAAGTAAACTGTGTAAGTAATTATTTTGATTTATAATTATTTGCATATTTACTCTTGAAACTTAAGATAAGACAATCAAGACATGATGAAAAAAATGTCACGATTGTCTTTTAATTTAAAGTTAATATTTTATGTATTTATTAATACGATTTGTAAATTTATCATTTACTAGTAATTGATTTAAAACCATAGACCAGTTAGGAATGTAACTGGAGTTAGTATAACTTCATAGACACGCAAGATATCTATAAGCAATATAAGAAATCCAAAAAACCCTGAGAAATTCCTCCACAGCCACGAAACAGAAATCATCATTCATGAGACAGCAAGAGATCAGCTTAAAGCCATGGGCTATGATGAAGCCCCTCATCCTAAAAAGTTGGAAAAAGAAATGACGGAAAACACCAAAGACTTAGTAACTCTCAATTCCTCATATACTTCAGAAAAGGCAGAAGTCACTAAGCTTAATTCTGTCAAAAAGAACATCGACAAGTTTATGGAAAATGACATCAGCCGTGTTAAGGCTAAAACGAAAGAAGAGCTGGATTAGTCCAGCTCTATTCTTCTTCTCCAATCGGTACTGTGATTCTATCTCTCGCAACACACGAACCATTTTTTATAAGATAACATTCAACATAATGTCTGCCCATAAACTTTGTATTCTCATGATGTTTTGTTTCATTTGTTTTAAGAATCTGGCCTCTAATATCATCTCTTTCAATTGCTTTTTTTCCAACATTCTTTACCTTCCAGTAAATATCATATGGTTTTGGACAATTCGTTTTCGCAATATAAAAATCCAAGCCTTTTTTTATCTTTAACAACTTCCTTCCTTCTTCGAGGAAAGTACTTAAAAGAAATGGTCTAAATCCTCTTTGTTCAACCTCGCAATCAATTTTCAAATCGTATCTAATATCCACCTGCACATGATCTTCAATAAATTCTTCTGTATCACGATAATTCTTGAGTCGCAGTTGCATCTTCTCTTTCCAACTTGCACTATTTTGTTTCGGATAGCCCCTGCCCAACAAATCACTGAAAACATCATTTAAGTCTTCATCAGTTTTACACTTTGATAATTTGTTGATGGCACTCTTTGCCTTACCAACAAAGCGTCCATTATCATCATTGTAAATCTGTTGATTGCTGCCAAGAGCATACCAATATGACTGATTTTTGTTCTGCTTAGAATAGAATTCCAAAGCGCATACAAATGCACTCATAAGATTACTCGGATTATTCTTTTCATCTAGCAAATAATCGTGGACTAAAGTATCTATTAATAGACCTTTGAACTCAAACCCAATATTGTTTTTCCATTTTCTTGTAAGTCTACAAACATCATAGTAATAAGAACTTTTAGAATATGTGGCCTTGCATTCTTTTTGTTCTGCTATAGGATTTGTTATTTTCCACTTTCCTCCCTCTCCAGAATCAGGAAAAAGAAATGAATTATCACTTTGAATAAAAGCTGGAACGAGCTCAATTGTATATTTGTCAAAAGTTATTGAAACAACTTGCCCATCACCCTTTAGGTTTGTATTTGGATATCTATCAGCAACTGTATTTTTAATTTCTTGAAGTAATGCACTTTGTCCATTACTATCATATGAATTAAATCTTAGATATAAATCATGTGGTAAATTGAATAACACATCAATATCGCTAGAGTTTTTAATTGCAGTTTTTCTGCCAACAGACCCAACGACATACATATGAGAAGAAGAATCGCTGTCGAGATCATAGTAAACTTTGTTCAGTTTTTTTGCTATCTCCCCAACGGACACATAAAAATCCTCATTCTCGTTTAGCTTTATTTCACCACATAATTTCCTTAATGCATCATTAGCTGACATCACCATCTCCGTCAGTTTTAGGTACTGTATTCTTTTTATCGTCAGGCGTCACAAGAAGTATGCCTTTTTTTATAGAATCTTTTGCTGCTTTATAATCCTTACTCAAACAATTGGGAGAACTATCATAAATCGTCTGAGTGCGCTCAATAAAATTCTTAACACTCCTCTCAAGAAGTGAGACATCTTTGCTCTCGAATGTGGCTAGCAACAGTTTATATTCCTCTCTTAAACCAAACAGCTTATCAGCAGTAGCTCTATGTTTTTTACTTTCGGTCAATAAATCCTTATCTTTTACATACATGCTTGTAGCAAATAATAAGGCTGAACAAGCAGCTCCAATAATCTTTCCTGTTATCGTATCATTCAGAAATAGGGAAATTATCCCTGCTGTACTAACAGCAGATAAAACGATTTGTATCCAATTGAGTGCATCGGCATTCCTCTCGAGTCTATGGCTTGCTTTTAAATGCGTCTCCCTTGTAAATTGAATATTTGAAAGCTGTTCTTCAATTTGATTTTTAAGGTTTCTCTTTATTAGATTATCACTCATTTGCTATACCTCTTCGTTTAAGAAACCTTCCGTTAATCGTTTTTCAAGTTTTCTATATAGGATTTCATATATCTCATCCTTTGACATATCATCTATCAACATTACGCTGCCTATTCGTGATGCATCCTTCATAGTTTCACGAAGTTGTTCTTTTCCTAATGGTGCATCACCATACTTTTCATTTGCATCAGCTATACTTTGTATAAACGCCAATGATACTGGCTTAAGCATACCAATATTTCGATATGTGAGTGCTCGATACATTTCTATTCCTCTATATCCTTCAACTATTCTTCGAGTTAAGGCATATTTATCACTCATGGATTCATCTACAGATATCTCAGTTCTAAAAAATGATCTTGAGATTACTCCCAGCATCAGTGAACGTCTTGAGTTAGTCGTCAACCAGAAAGTGTTTACCAGTTCAGGTCTCGTCAGTTTCATGGCATGTTGAGCTTGCTTATATGCCTTTTCAAAAGTAACCCAAGCCCAAAATCTGTTGTTGCATATTATATATCTAGGTAAATCTTTTATTGATTCATAGAGTAAAACACCGTTTTCAAATGCTACCGCATTGTAGTCTTCGTTATCACCAAGCTCAAAGTCCTCAATTAAGTATTTCTTTGTTTCGTATGGATTGAATCCTAGATATCCCTCTAACCAAGTGCTATCAGACGGATGGTTTTTAATCTGTTCATATACATCCTTGTAGTTCTTCTGGAGAGTTGCAAACGCTTCTTCTGTCATCATCTTAACGTTAATCAACATACTCATCACCTCCAGATATTCCAATTGTAAATCCAAATATTTCATCGACAGCGCTTGCCACAGGGCTACCAAGAATCATTTGTGCTTCTAAGTTAGTATTCATTTTTATAAATGCGTCATCAGTCAATTCATCTCCATGGAAGTTTTTATATGCTGCAGCAAATGAATTAAACCACTTATAATCTATTCTGAGTATATCAACAGCCAGATCGTTCTTTTGTAGACATGACAGCGCATAGCATAAAGCAGGAACTGCAATAATAGAGAAATACAAGCTCTCGTATTTCGGAATGCGTTTGGTTTTGTCGTACATGTTCCATTGTTCTTCAGGCAGAGAAATCGTGATTTTTTCAGAATCATATTCCACCTGCATAGTTCCGTTTGTAATGCTCTTATCTTTAATAACGATAAATATAGATGCTTGTTTATTATCATCTAAATCATTAAAGTCAACATTATTAACGTATCCATCATCAGCAGCAAGAATATCGTGCTTCTCTATGGAGAACGAAATATCTCCATACACATCAGAAAAATCATCTGAATGATAATTATCTATGTCTTCTTTTGCGACTACAAACGCAGATACATTTACCTTATTATTTAGATCTGCCAATGGAATCTGCATATTTATCGGATGCAGCGGTAATACATGGCTCTTTCGATACATTGTGCTTGGACACTCAATAACACATACAATTTCAGCTCTATCTGTATTGATTAAGTCAATAAGCATTTGATTATCTAACTCACAATGAAGATTGTTGAGTAGATAATACTGTTTATCATCAGAGATTTCCTCGTCATATTGAAGAGCAAAAACACTATCTTTATATTGAGAATAAATTTTCTCACTATTGAGTATCGGATATGGGAAAAGTCGCTTACCTATACGCATACATCCTCACCTCACCACTAAATAATTCTTCTTGGTCTGTAATCATTGCAAGATTGTATTTCTGACCTTTTTTGATTTTCATCTGAATCCTCTTATCATCAAGTATTTTGACTTCTTCATCATTTATCGTGCATCTTTCAATCTTCACAGGATCACGGCTTCCAGCCTCATCAACTGAATACAATTCAAAATATGCGTCTTCTTCATCAAAATCAGAAGTGAATACTACACCATATGCTCTATCACTCTTATTCTGACAATAGAATGTATACGACATGCCTCTTAACTCTGCGTGACGAAGTCCAACATGTCCTTCTGGATCAGGATCGCCACTGGCTTCATTATCTCCGCCATGTACACTGTTCCCCGAACCACTATTATGTCCAAATGGAGCTATTTCTTCATCCTTACCTTCATCATCAGAATTCATGAAATCTAATTCTACACCATTGCCGGTCGGGTCTTCAATGGAGGCGTTAAGATTTATATTTTTCGCTTTAACCTTGTTCTTTCGAATATTAGGCTCATCTACAATTTTCTTCTTATCATCATCGTTAGCTCGTTTAGCATCTTCTTCAACAATAGGCAGGTATTCTCCTGCGCCTTCTAAATCCGTTTTAGTATCATCGCTGCTAGCAAGATGTTTAGTAATGATATCTCTAATCTGATCTAATAGTTCTTTGTAAATTGCTTGGACTTCACGCTTCTCTGATGGGTCTTCTATTCTATTAAATTCCCAGTTAGTATGCTGAGGATTTTCGACATTTCTAAGAATCTGATTCAATTCATTATCTTCGATAATACAAAGAGCACTACAAGGAAGTGAAGAAATACGATTCAGCTCTTTTATTTTCATGTATGGATAGCGAATCATTACACAATCATTTGTTGCGTATTGTTCGTTCTCACCAGAGAACTCCATAAGATAAAGACGTGCATTTCCGTATTCTCTAACTGTTATTACATCCTCAAATCTATGCTCTTTATCTGTAAGTAGTAGGAATTGAGAAATGATGCTCTTTCTCATGCTTTTACTAATATATTCATCGTTGAATACAATATCCTTAATTGTTCTCGCATTAATCTCTATATCATCAACAGTAATTTCAAGAGATTCAAATACAATGGCTGCCATGAAGCTATCCAGTGCTTTAGAGATAATATCTCTTTGCCAACCATCAGGGGCTTTAAAACCAACGATATAAATATCACTTCCAAACTCTCCTTCTTTTCTCTTGAATGAAGAGTCTAATAAGAATTCACCTTCAATCGGCTTATTCTTATCATTCCATCCGTAATAACCTATCCCTTGCGTTTTTTCATCAGTGCCTTCCTGCTTTGCAGAGCATAGCTTGCAAATACCTTCATATCCGCTCTCACCTTTTATGGTTCTTGTTGAATAAAAAACCGTATTAAAATGCGATGTAACGAAAGTGGCAAATTTACCAATACCCTTTGAACCACCACTTGTCGAACCCTTGTCAGACAAACCTGATCCATGAACAAGATAATGCCATGGTGTATTGTCTCCACCAGAGACACCAACTAATCCTGTAGTATTAAAATCGCTAATTCTAAGACATGTAATTCTATCTTTTTTTACTTGAGTAGCCATCGCATTTAGTTGACCACTTATTTTTTTATTCTGTGTCCAAGTGTCAATGCATGCATCGATTTGCGACTCTATATCTTGTCTATCTGGAATACTATTTTTATCCACTTGGAAAGAATGAAATTCCAGTTTGACCGGAGCATTCAGTTCGGGATTTTTAGCATCAATAGAGTTTTGACACACCTCTCTAGCTAAAGAAGAAATTGCATCTTTCTTAAATGTTTCCATGTCTGCGGTATCTAAACCATTATCTGCAGTGTAATTGTTTCCGGGAAATCTCCATTTAATCTCTGTCATGCCACATACCTCTCTATTTCATAGTCAACAGCCTCAGGCTTTGACCATTCAGTTATATTCGTAACTTCATATTTTTCACCAAAATAACTTCTAATTATTCCAGCGAGTACATGCTTGCTCCACTTATATTTTAGCTGTGGAAGCATCATATATCCATTGAATGTCTCAGTCTCCAACTTCTCAGTTCGGCTAAAAATAAGCTCTAAGATTTTTTCCATATCTTGTAAAGCCTTTTCTGAGATATTGAATTCTTCTTTCTTTATCATTTGCCTATCATCTACTTGGACATAGCTTTCGCTTAATTCATCAACTAATTGCATATATGTATAAATCATAGGAATGTTCATCCTTAAACAATAATCACGATATACATTGTAATTCACTGTATCATACTCATTAAGATGTGAAAGAATAAGGTTTCTTGTTGTTATTCTTTCTGTATCTGGCTCTATCTTTGAAATGTATGGTCTATCAAGATAGTATTCACCTGAAAACAAGTGTTTTATAATTGAGAACATTGAAAATTGATCCTCAATGTATGGCATTTCTTCCAGCAAATCCGGATACGATAGTTTTGTTTTAGCGTAGACTTTTCTAGAGGATAATACATCTTCGTTGGTATTTCTAAATAGTTCCTCAATAATATTCTTGAGCTTCGCTGATTGCCCTTTAGTAATACTAAGTTTGTCAGAATAAGCAAATTTCTTGCGCCCTATCTGAACCAATCCATTCTTGCCCTCTTCGTAGCACATAAACTGGAAAACATACGGCTTTACTCCGGGATATTTATTTTCTAAATCATCCAAAGTAAATGCACCATCGATGCTCCTCATAAACGCAAGTCTAGCTTCAACCGCTGTGACACGATTATCAGTCTCAGTAATATAATTTCTCTTTGTTGTTAAATCGTCAGGCAATGAATAGTCTATTACACCTTTCATGTAGTAATAATTGTCAATTCCAAGCTTCCTTAATTCATCTTCAAATTCATCATAAATGGTAATATAGTCAACTGCAGGAAGATGATCTACGATGAAATCGAAAATACGGTTAGATAACTCTAATGGTATTTCAGCGCACTCTTTGCGAAGCTTATATGTGCCTTTATCTATTTGACAGAAAACATCTCTTCCGACTATGCCTCTAACAGCAGGCATGGATGGAACCTCAACATCATCTCCAAGACGATTAGCATATTCATTAGCAATTACATTGTAATCATCTTCGTTGTATAAACGATATCCATTAGGAAATAGCTCATCAATTAAGTCTATAAGAAAATCCGATTGATTATATCTTTTCAATCTGTATAAGTTCTGCTGCCTACCAGACAAGGAATAATTATTATCAATAACATTCTTCTCAAAATCTGTTGCTGTATCATAACGACTCACAGCAAACAGTTTGCCAAATCGAGCCTCTACTTCTTTTTCGATATCTTCTACTGAAATGATGTCCGAATCATAAATAACATGGTATTTCCCATCATATTTATAGTTGATATCAGCTGGCTCGAGAATAAGACAGGCATTTATAAGAGTTTCGTTATCTTCTTTATTGAGCGTGTCTTTAATTCGAATAAATGGCAATCCTTCCGATTTTATAAGAAATGCAAAATATCTTTTAAGAATATCTTTTATCCCTATTGATGCCCTCGACAACTTTTTCTTTGCTTTTGCTTCAATCTGACGAACTCTTTCTCTTGTGAGTTTGTACTCATTACCTAATTCTTCTAGAGTAGCAGGCTTGCCAACAAAGCTTCCATTTCTTCTAAGAAGAACGTCATAGTGCCGATCTTTAAGGCTTTCAGATACCACATCATTGATCATATTACTAATATTTGCTGTATATCCTGTAGACAATGATTCAAGACCGATAATTGTTCCGTCAATATCAATAGCAGAAAGAACAAGTATCTTTTGAGGATCAGTTAGAATAAAATCCTGTGCTTTGAATATATTTTCAGATCCAAGAAACTTTTGAACAGTCTCATTTCTAATAAAAGAAGAACATGGAATGCTATAATTCTCTTCTCCAATAACATCAATAGCTCTTTTTATTCTTTCTATATAAGCATTCTCGTTATTTTTAATAGCAATACAAATATCTGAACATCTTTCAGAATCATATGTTCCTTGTTTCACTTCCGTAGCTAAAGCAAGAATGACCGCATCAATCGTGTTGAATCCTTCTTCTCTGATAACCGAATAGTATTCTTTATACAATTCCTCATTTGAATATAGAGCATATTTATTTAGCACAGAAATAAACATTGATTGTTGAAATTGATATTTAGCGTCTTTTATGACTGGTTCCACTTTAGTGTCGAAGATAATAGAATCATGATTAAAATATAGTTTCCCTTTGCGTTCGAATTTCTCATCGAGCAGGAGCTTAAACGCAGAGAAATTTATTTTTTCATTATTATATTCTTTAACAACTTTTTCAAAGATATCGTCTTTATTGAGCGGTTGTTCTTTTAGTATCTCGTCTACCACTTTAACAAGATAATCTTCAGTATGCTTTTCATCAGAATTTTGTAAAATCAAAAAGAAATTCCTTCTCCCAGCTTTCTTAGCTCGATACATTGGCTTTTTCCCGACATGAAATTTTACAGAAGCAAGACCTGCTACGGCACTTCTGTTAATTTTTACTTCAGGGTATCTTTCAATAATTTTTCCAAATAAGTCATCGAATTCCATCATTCCTTCGTTATCTAGAATCTCTGCAATAACATTGAAAAGATACTCTTCTGTATATTTCTCATCTGTCCCGGTCAGCTTAAAGAAGTATTTGGTCCCACTCATAACTCAAACCTCTTTTTACCGGTATTTTTCCTTGCTAGCTTTTTATGTTGCTTATCAAGTTCGGATTGAATAGCGCTAAAAATAGCCTCAATATCTTCATCGCTATACTCATAGAACGAAGTATTATTAAGGTTTCCTAGCAAGGAAATCATATTGATAATCTTATTAGTGCGATTTTCCGCTACACGTTTGAAATTTTCTTTTTTGTTTTCCACAATCAAAGAATACCAGATATTTGGTAATATTTCAATAATATTTTGCAAATATTATCGTATTATTTTACAGTTTCTTCATTATTTCGATAAAGTTATCAAAACTATAGGCTCCATGTTCAATATTAGAATCGCTTGGGAAAACCATATAATATCTAAATTTTGTGGTGTCTAGCTTACTTTGCCATCTATCTCCGAGTTGAATTTTATTAGTTGAGTCTTCGTTCGCTAGATAGTCCCCTTTTGTTTCTATAATTACGCACCTTCCAGATGTCGTCATAACTATGAAATCTGGATAATGATTTATGAAACCATTTATTCTGAAGCCTTTTCTATCTATGTTCCTATGCCACCAAACAACATTTTCGAGACTAGCCACAGCAGTTATTACTTCTTTTTCGAAGTTATTCATATTAGCGTCCTCTTCATCATAAAGGGACTTGGCTATAGAACTAGTTGTTCTTGGTGGTGTAATAAACGAAGGTAGCGTCCAACTAGGTTCAACCAGTATTTCGTCAGTTGCCATCATCTCAAAGAAATGATTTTTACGATACTGTTTTTCTAGTGCATCAAGTTTATCTTGTATTTTCTTTGCACATGCTTCAGCCGCACTTTCCATTGCTGTCAATTCATCCTTTGACATATCATCAATAACTCGTGCCACATATTCTTTTACATCATTAAATTCGTACTGCGGATTTCTATTAATAATCTCAGTAATTCTTCTTGCGGTTTGATTCTTCTTTGCATCAGCAGGAAGTTTTGACATCATTTCATGAATATATTGCGATTCTCTTTTAGACATCTGCACATACCTAGGTACAGCATCCTCATCGGATATATCTACTTTGAACATATTCCCTGTCGCTAATGTAAATGATATCTTTGAATCTTGATCCTTTAGAACAAATCCTTCTGACAGTGCAATAGGTTCAAGCAAAGAGTCTTTTGGTCCGAATAAATCTGGCTCTCCTTCCACGAAAAATTGCGGAATCTTGAGATTAGCTACCGAATCAACAAATTGACTTCGTATATTCGATTTATGAATTGCATCTTCCAACTCTGGAGCAAACAATCCTTCAAGCGGTTGTTGCTCAATTTGTTTTTCAAATTCCTGCGTTTGTTTTTCTGCAGTCTTAATGATCTCATCAACAGAAGGTGTGATAAATTCTTGAGAAGCAGCTTTTTCTATATTCTCCTTTGCCTGTTCCAGATTGATGTCCTCAAAATTGTCTTCAATTGATTGCTGTTCAAAATGTTCTTGAATAGGTTTAACTGGAGCAGCTACAAACGCATCCTGCGTTTCCTTATCCATTCCAACCCTATAATCATCTTTGGAGAAACCAGCGCTATTTAGTCCTTTTACAACACTTTCCAACGTATTGTGAAAATCATCAGAGCTTGTTAAGACATATGATGTGTTCAATAAAGGATATTCATGCTTGTGAGCATATGGTTGTCTTAAAATTCTACCTAGTATCTGTTCTACGTCCACGGTTGAACTTTTATTTGCTAATGAAGCGAGAATATACGCAAAAGAGCAATCCCAGCCTTCCTTCAATGCATTTACAGTAATGATATATCGAATAGGACAATCTTTACTTAGCAAATCCCAGCCCTTTAATTCATTTATATCGGATGTTTTAATAGCAATTTCATTTTCGTTAATACCCATCCTGATAAGAACTTGCTTAATGTAGTTAAAAGTAATTGACTCTTCTTTTATTTTTGGCTGTGCTTGGAATAAGACGATAGGTCTAATATAGTCTCCGCCATTGTTTTCCGAATTAGCTGCCATCATCTCTAATTTGCCTCTAAGCTGTATAGCATCTTCAAATATGCTTTGCCTTCCCGCACGTTTGTATACAACAACCGGAAGCTTAACCATATTTTCTTTTTTAACTTCTCTAGCATCCACATATGAAAATACATTCGAATCTTTTCTTGGAGTAGCAGTTAAGTCAAAGATGAAAGAGGCATTTAAGTTTTTTAACATGTCTACAGATAGCTTTGACGTGGCGTTATGACTCTCATCCACAATAGCAACCGGGTACATCTGCCTCAGCACTTGCATAAGTGCAGTATCAGGAGTATTGGCAAGTAATGCACTATCATCATCAAAGAACTCAGCAAACCTCTTTAGATTTCCATTTTCTTGATACGCTTTACGAACGTCTTTCTTGTTCAAATCAATACGTAATGATGCGAAGCTCATAACACATACAGTAAGTTGTTCTAGAACTGTATTAGGCGAAAAATTTTGTCCATTCAACAACTCTTCTTTCGTGTAGACTTCAACTTTTCCTCCAAAATCTTGATTAAGTCTTTGCCTATATGGATGTTCAGGATTCTGCAAATTATTAATAGTTTGCGTAAGAATAGAATCGGAAGGAACAAGCCATACAACTAGCCTAATCTTATTCATTGGCAAGTTGTCAAAAATGGTTTTGATAGAAGCTACTGCCATAAATGTTTTGCCTGAGCCAGTACCAGATTTTACACAAATATGCGGAACTCCCGGAATATTGTTTACATATGGAGGCTGCACACCCACGCCAACATAAACATCGTGATCAAACCAATAGTCTTCCCACGCTTTATTTAAGTCGCTTGTTTCGTTTAGATGCTTCATATATAGGGCAAGATCATCTAATACCTTTTTTTGGTAATTCTTTAATTCCATTTTCTTGCCCTCCTATATCTTCCCAATATCGCTTATTTTCTTAAAAGTAATACTATATTTCTTTAACTCTTCATCGCTTAGGGTGCATTGGTCAGCATAAATTACATATGACTCCGCTTTGGTTTTAATACAGCTTAGCTTTCTTCGGTTGAGAGTAATTATCTTTCCCTTTTCATAGAAGAAATAATATGCACATCCAGCATACACCCCTAAAAGAGCATTTTCACTTACTTTTTTATTATATTTCTCTTTAGTTTCAAGATAATAAACAAATTCCTTTATATCATCATCCGGAATATCGAAATTCAGACTATCATTTTTTATAATTGCATCGCCTAGCTCATAAAAAGAGAACGAACCTTCAATACCATCAACCTTTTGTTTTCCCTGTCCATATCCGCTTATTACTCTCTTTACTCGCTCTGCAGTTATTGTCTCTGCGTAATCGCACAATTCAACTAAAATAAACTTTCTAGTACCATTGTCCTTTTGATTTTGTTGCAAAACCGCATGAGCCGTTGTTCCGGATCCTGCGAAAGAATCAAGAATAATAGCATCCTTTTTGGAAATCTCCAAACACCTTTGTATCAATCCTGTTGGTTTAGGATTATTAAAAATTGCCTCACCGAAAATAGCTTCTATTTCTGCACTTCCAACTGTATTCTGAGGAAGATCATTCCACAATGTATCTATTCTTTTCCCTTCACTGTCTCTTTCGTTCCAATATGCCTTTTCTGATAGTGATTTGTTGTCTAAACATAACCTTCCATCATTCTCTAATTCTTTCAATTTGCTTTGTTTCATGCGCCATCCTTTTTGAGGGCATGGCCAGACTTTACCGTTGTTATCTATGTAATCATAGGTCGTTTCCGGGCCAGGAGATGCCGGTTTTTGAAGAGGATACAATCGATAAGGCCCTCTTCCATCGTTGTCATCTTTTGAGTACATTGCTCTAGTAGCTTCAGACAAAGGTTTAAATGTATCGTTTAATACATATTCCGAACTGTTTGAGTATAAAAGAACATACTCCGTATTGACTGTAAACTTACCTTTTTCAGTTTTAGCACTTGAATTCCTTTGCCATACAAATTGGTTAATGAAGTGTGAATGACCGAAAATCTCATTACATAGATTTCTTAGATGTTCAACTTCATTATCATCAATACTGATGAAAATAAGACCATCTTTTGCTAATAATTTTTTCAGCAATCTCAATCTAGGATACATCATGCATAACCATTTATCGTGTCTTGATAAGTCATCCATTTCATTCCCGACTGTTTCGCCAAGCCACCTTTTTATTATCGGGTCGTCAACATTATCGCTGTATGCCCAACCACCTTTATCAATTGCGTTTCCAGTATTATAAGGCGGGTCAATGTAAATACAATCAATCTTTCCTTCGTATTTTGGAAGAAGTGATTTTAATGCGATCAAATTGTCTCCATGAATAATCATGTTCTCGCTTGCATCCGCACCAAGCGTATATTTTTTTTCTAAAACATGGTAAGGCACATCTAAGTGATGATTAACTACTTTATTTTTTCCTATCCAATCTAATGTAGGCATCTTTGTAACTCTCCTTCTTAATTATCATTAATGCTATCAAGCAAAGATTTTAATTCCAATGCTATTTCTTTAGCTGTCATCATTGCAGTGCTCATGGCTTTTTTATTCGCTAATATCGGGCTGAAATCTAGAACATTTTGTTTCGTGAGACCATGCCAAATCGGTAAAAGAATCTTTCCATTAACACTTTCAAGTTGAAACAAGCCATCAAGTTCTGCTTTAGTCCAATACTTACCCTCAGCAATGTAATCTGGCGATAACACAACAACCCCGAACCTGGATTTTTTCAAACCATCATCTATCTTTTGGCGCATTGAATCTCCCCATTTTATATCAGATGTATCATACCAAACGCTTATACCGAGAGCTCTTAAATCATCTACGAATTCATTCACAAAAGACCCCTTGTCTTCCCATGCGTGAGATACGAATACATCATATTCTGGTATATTATTATCATAAATATTTTCATTAAGATGTCTTTCAGGAATAGAGTTTAATTCTAAATCTCTGATCCTTTTTTCATATAATCTTTGAATGTCAGCTATTTTCTTGGATTGAGTTTTTTTATCCTTCTTATCTTCTTTCGATTGTTCCTTCTGTAATAATTTATTGGCATCATTTCGTTGTTTTCTTTTATCAGCTATTCTCTTTTGAATTACCGCTGATTCTTTTGAAGCTTTTCTTGCTTTTTCTTCATAATATGCCGCTTGCTTTAATTTGCTTTTAAGGGTTGAAGAAGAAGCGTTTTTTGGTATATTTACACTTGCGGCTTTTTTAGCTTCCTCTGCAGCCTTTTTATCAGCCTTAGATTTCTTATCTTCTAGCTGGGCAATTTCTTTATCTAATTCATTGACTTTTTTTTGATATTGATTGATGCTCATTTTTTATCACCCCGCTTTTCCATTTCCATGATGTCTGAAATATCACAGTCAAGTGCCTCACATACTTTTACAAGCACATCTGTTGTAACATTCTCATTTTTTCCAAGCTTAGCTAAAGTACCGGTACTAATACCGGCTTTTTTGCGGAGATCAACTTTGCTAATCTCCTTGTCGATTAGTAGTTTCCATAGTTTTTTATAAGATACGCTCATATTCCACCTCTCTGAGTCATGAAACGTGAATGCACATATTCTACATATAGGATATCATTTGAGTCATGAAATCGCAATTAATATTCATGTTCTCGAACCATCAATCCCAAAAAAGCATAAAAAACAGCGTAAGCACACCGCTAGGTGTATCTCCGCATTATTACATATATCGTATTCTTTCAGATACATTTGCACTGATTTCTTGACCACTTGCATACTTACTTTATCTATCATCATGGTCTATTTTCTTGCCATGATGCTTCTCCTTATGTTTTGGCTGTCTTTCAGCCCTTGCTTATCTTGCTACTTTAAGCTCCGCCATAATGGATGACTTTTCAGCCTTTTCACCGTTATTGATGATATCATCTATCATCACATAATCATCTTCCATCACTATCCCAGCATCCTTAAGGCAGTTCTCAGCTTCTTGCTGTTCATACTGCTCCTTAACCTCATCCTGAACCTGTTCAGCTTCTTTTGTCGCTTCTTGTGGCGGAACAATTGTCTCAATTTTTCCAAGAAGTGCTGTTGCTTCCGGAACCATATAATCACCTTCCTCAATGACTTCTTTGAGATAATCTGTGAGACCTTTCACATTGCCTGTCTCCAAGTCCTTTTTAAGTGATTCAATATGTTCTGTACGGTCATCTACTGCATCTTGATAGCCATAAAAATCATAATCAAACGCAAAATCATCTAAGTCCTTTGCAAGCTCTGTGATAGGATCACGTTCAATATTCTGCATCGCTACATCAATAGGTTCTTTATTTCCCATCTGAAGTGGAAGAATCTCTTTGATGATTTCTTCTCTTAATGCAGGATAAGCCACTCTATCTAAGAAGCCTCCCATGGTACTTGATGCAACGAATTGATCAACCATATCAGTGATAACTACCGGATGTATCTTGTTATACATGATGAAGTTTGCCATATTCTCAGGGCTACCCTCAAATTCAATCTTTCCTCCATGCATTTCATTTTCATCATAGATATAGCCGTAAACGTGACCATATTCCTGTTTATCTAAGTTTGCAATATATGCTTTAAACAAGCAATCATGACTATACTTATACATAATAATTACCCACTTCTTTATTACAAGAAATTGAAGGAATTCCTATTCTAAAATTTAAATTTTACGCTATGGAAAAAGAACAATAATAAGTGGTTGTATTTTATTAACATATCAAAGATATACCACATTGCCATAGAATTATTGTTTACTTACCATTTATATATTAGCCAGAGGAAGTATCAGATTGATATAATATAACCGTACAAAAATCAAAGTACAATTAAAACTTGAAGGACAGTTATGATAATATACGAAAATTCAATTGGCAATTTTATAAATGAGTGCTATCAAGGCATCATTAAAGATGCAATTTCTGAGAAGATGCATCAGCACGGCTTAGGGTTTAGTCCAAGCGAATCAGAATCATGGCACAATTCTTTGCCTAAAATGGCGAGCGTTCTAAATGATGATGAAATTGGCAAAGAAATAAATGTAGCGATTGAATATAAGTTTGAAACATCAAGAAAAAGAATAGATTTTTTGATTTATGGTCTAAATGAAAGTAATCAAGAATCTATGATTATAATTGAACTAAAACAATGGAGTAATGGAGTAAAAGATTCTAATAAGATTAATTTTGTACACACATATGGCGGTGCTGGAGATAAAGACTATTTGCACCCCTCTTTTCAATCCTTCGCTTATAAAAATATATTAGAATACTTTAATTCATATGTGCAAGATAAAAATGTAGATGTTAAATCTTGTTCGTATTTACACAATATGGATAATATATACGAATTTATTTTGAATAATAAAGAAAAATATCCTTTCGTAGAAAAAAGTCCCGTCTTTTTACAAAACGATGAAGCAAAACTTAGGGAGTTTATAAAGAAATATGTAAAAAGAAGTAACAGAAAACTTATATATGAAATTGATAATGGAAGAATTAGACCTACTAAAGAGTTCTCCCAAATGTTATATAACGCGCTTAAAGGCGAACCTATATTCACTTTAGATGAAGAACAAGCTAATTCTGTTGCAACAATCATCATGGAGACAACAAATTCTATTGAACATAAAAAAAGAAAAACTATCATTATTAAAGGTGGTCCCGGCTCTGGAAAATCAGTGGTTGCAATTAACGCATTAGGAAAGTTAATTCATCCTGGAAACGAAAAACCTTATAATGCTTGCTACTGTACTCCAAATTTCACACCAAAGCAACTTTTTTCAGAATTGCTAATTAAAAACGATTGGAAAAAAGCAGCAATTAAAAACCTATTTAAAACAATGGCTACATTTTCTAAGTCAAGTGAGTTAGACTATGATTGCGTAATTATAGATGAAGCCCATAGAGCATTTAAGTGGAAATTTGGCAATGGTGTTAAAAGAGATGTTGATATGGTGGATAAAATATTCTATGCATCTCTTGTAAATGTTTTTTTCATAGACGAAGATCAAATAGTAACAAAAGATGATTATTTAACAGAAGAGCTTATAAAAAAATACGCTAATAAATATAAATCTGAAATTATTGAAGGAAATGAACTACAATTAACTTCACAATTTAGATGCATAGGAGGCTATGATTATTTAGGGTTCGTAAATTCATTTTTAGGATACAAAAACAACAAAATGAAATATCGTGTAAAAAATTATGATTTTAAAGTTTTTGATAGTCCGTCTAAAATGTGGGAGGAGATAAAAATAAAACAAGAAAAATACCCTAAGTCAAGATTGCTTGCCGGCTATACACATGAATGGGTTAGCAAAAATGATGAATCGAAATATGATTTCATTATGGATGATGGTAGATTTAAAATGAAATGGAATAAATATGTTGACTACTCATATATTAATGACATTGAACAGTTTGATAGAATCGGGAGCATTCATACAACTCAAGGAGTTGATATGGACTATGCCGGTGTTATCATTGGCAAAGATATCTATTTTAAAGATGGGAAAATTCAATTCAATAAATACGCCAATGCAAAAACAGATAAAGCTAGTGGTATCCGAGAAGCAGATAATAAGCTAGCTGAAAAAATGATTAGAAATACATATAAAGTTCTTTTAACTAGAGCTGTATACGGAACATATGTTTACTGCGAAGATAAAGCATTAAATGATTATCTAAAAAGTTTTATAAATTAAGCTATGTGATTAAGCTGTTGCTAACAATTAATCATTTAACATAATTGAAACTGATTTTTTATAAAATCGTGCATTTATAAACCATTTTGTATAAATGGTTTAATGCTTCGCATGTTAAACTTATAATCACTCAATCACATTTTATGAGGGAATAATTGATAAATTCTCACATTTTATGTGAAATTGATACAAATGGATACTTATCTTTAAACGTTTGATCGTTCTTTAATAGTTCTAATAATCTACATGCTGGACCAGTAGGATTATTATGTCCACTCTCCCAAGCTTCTATTGTTTTATTTGATACACCTAAATAACCCGCAAATACACTTTGAGTCATATTATTAGATATTCTTATATTTCTTATTTCATCTGGAGTGAATCTTATTGTTGGTTTAATATTAACTTTTGTTTTTGATAGTTTTATTTCACTTTTAGCATCTTTTAAAGCTTCTTGTAGACTTTCAACTAAACCATTATAGAATTTCATGTTTTATCCTTTTATTTAATATTTTGTCTCAACAAATAGTTTTATTATTTCTTTATCTAATTATTTATTAAATTTTTTGGTTAAATTTGAAAGCAAAAGAACTAATCAAATTGTAAACATCTTCAAATTTTGGTTTATTTACTGAACCCGAAAAACGAAATTTATCATAAGCGTGTTCTAATTCACTTCTTTTGTTATTGAAAGCATTAAAGTTTCCTAATGTTTTTCTTGTTGCTTGTATTATTTGAATTACTTCATAAATATTAACTTCCGAAACTTTCAAAACATAGTATAAATCTATAACATCTTTAATTCTTCTAAATACTTTGTCTGTTGAAATAACTGAAACTTTATCAGCAACTATCTGATTGAGTGATACGCCTTCAAACTTTATATTATCTATTTCATATATTTTTTGTAGTGAAGGTTGTTTTGTTTACATCAATGTCCATTGTAAAAAGAACTTCTTTATTCTTTCTATCTATTAATTCAAATCCCGCTGATCGACCTTCACCATATTGGCGATAAGCATTAACATTTAGCATAATATTATTCTGTTCAAGCGCTTTTTGAATTGAAGTAGCCATTTGATTTATTGATGGCGAAGTTTCACCAATCCAATTGCCATCAATGTCAACTGTATGACGCGTATCTTCGATAAAACCCATTTCCAATAGGCAAGCCTTTAATACCATAGAACCCTTAAAACTAATAGGTATTCCACTAACATATAAGGCATGCATTACATCGTACATTAATTTTTCTTCTAATGAAATATTCATAGTTTATCTTTTATTCGTTATAATATTCGATTGCTTCTTTAGCTAATTCTTCAAACTTATCTTGATATTTAGGAGATACAGTTATTTTTTGAAAACTTTCTTTATTTGAATAATAATACTTGCTTAATGCTTCAGTGGTGCCTTGCATATCTAAAATAGACTCATTAGCGAGTGCATCTGATAATGTTCGATTAAAATCTGTAAACTTTAAACCATTCTTTTCTATAACATTGTAATCGCTAATATGGTTGCCAATTACAACAACTCCATTAAATCTTGTTAATGAATCATCACCATATACCCAAACAAGATACTCATCACTTCTTCCACCAAAATTGCCTTGGCACATATAAGCTTCATCTAAAGCAAAAACCACATCACCACCAAGAACCTTGTTTACATCCTTAAGCCATGAAGTTGCTCCTACATAATCACTTCTTTTTGGTAGTGATTTTTTATGTGCATCATACTTTGGCAAAATAGATGTCTTTTTATTTATAAGATCTTCTTCTATTCGATTGTTTAACAATTCAATAATGTATATAGGAGGCCTTCGAAGACCTGTTTCCCAATTTTGAACTGTCCTAAAAGGTATATTGTATCTTTGTGCAAATTCGCTTTGTGTAATACCTAACTTATTTCTCAAATCACGTATATTTAAAACTGTATTCATCTTAATTGCCTCAACTGAATTATACACTCATTGAGTGTGTTTAATAATTAACATTTATACATTTTATGTCATTTAATCTTTGCACTAGTTTTAATCTTGTGATTTTTTAATAGTTCTCATCTTGCATCCCTATCCAAATGACTTTGTTCTTTTTTAATAAGCAATAATTTATATTTTTGCTAATTCATATTATAAATTCATAAGCAATATCTTTATGATCATAAGTTCCTCCATATCTACCAGCTTTTATTATTATTCCAATTGCGTTTCTATTTCTTAATCAACCTGTAACATAGTTTCATACCATTTTTTTGTTCAATAATAAAAATAGATATTTATTTGTAGTATCATGTGATTATCAGCTGTTTAAAATACCAATTTGTTATCAAAATAAAAATCCCTCCATTTCTTTATTACAAGAATCTGGAGGAATTCCTTATTTATTTTTCTAATACTTCTTTAGGAAGCAAACAGTCTTCATCAATTTTAAATTTCATTTATTCTTTTAAACCTATACATAATAATGGCACCAGCCATGGCAACATTTAATGAATCAATATTATGCATATCAATCTTTATGATTTCATCAGATATCTTAAATGTTTCTTCTTTAACACCGCTACCTTCATTGCCTAATATAATGGCCATCTTATCTACTTCTTTGACATCCTTCAAAGATAAAGTATTGTCTTTTAAACCAGTGGCATAAATCTTAAAACCTTTTTCTTTAAGCTTATAAATCTCTTTATCTACATCATTAATAAAAACATTAACTCGATATAAATTGCCCTTTGATAGTTCAATACATTTGGGATGATAAATATCAGCACAATTTTTAGATAATATTATCGAATCAAAGCCAAATAAATAAGCTGATTCAAAAATACGGCCAATATTTAAAGGATCACTTAAATCTTCTAAGATTAATACTCTATTTTTATAATCATCATTTTGAATAATCTTTTTACCAATGCCAATATATCTTAAACCATCTGCTTTACTTACCTTATTCATAACTTCTCTGCTTACTTCATAAGCATCAACAAATTCAAATGGTTTATCTTCAACATAGATCAATGTTTTTAAATAACCATTTTGATATGCAATATTAATTATCTTTTCATCTAATAATAAATATTCTTCATCACGATATTTCTTTTGATGAAGCTTAGTCCAATTCTTAACTTTTTTATTCTCTAAAGATTCAATCATTTTCTTCTTTGACTAAATAATAATGTCGCCACAACATCAGCTGCAGCTGCCGCATTAAGCGAATTTCTAAAATCGCTGCCATAAGGAATATATAAAAATTCATCACATAGTTCAAGTAAGCTATTTGATATGCCTCTTTTTTCACCACCTAATAAGAATACACATTTATCAGCAAATTTAGTATTAAAGATGTCTTTGGCATCATCACCTCTTTTTAAGGCATAAGCTAAATAACCTTTATTCTTTAAATCTTTAATATCTTTAATAATATCTTCAGCTATTTTAATGTTGACCATCTCATAAGCGCCAGCACTAGATTTAATGAGTTGGCCTTCCATATTAGAATAATCTCTTTTAGGTAAAATAATATTCTTAATTCCAAAGGCATATAAGGTTCTGATAATATAAGCTAAATTAAAAGGGTCTTCTATTCCATCTAAATAGAAAATATCGCCATCTGTTAATTCATCATATCTTCTTTCTTTCACCATAGCGACAATGCCACCATGACTTTTCCCATTGGTGATATTTATAAAATCATCACTTTTTATTTCTTTATAAGTGATATTTTTTTCTTTAATTATTTTACGAATATAATTGAAATCTTTAGTCTTTTTATGTGCATCAATATAAACAATATCAATGTCTCTTTTTGAATTGTTTATACAAGCTTTTACACCAATAGCTCCTTCAACAATCATTTTACTTTCCTTATCATATAATTCTTTTTAACTTTAACTGGCAGTCTTAGATAAATTATTTCCGTAGGCTTATGAGCCTCTTTAATAAATTTCCATTCTTCATTAAACATAACATTGTTTATAAATTGTGTATTATCTAATTGAGGCCCAAAGACTTCAAGTTTGTCACCAATATCAAACATATTCTTTACTTCTACTATCGCAATATCTTTTAAATCATCATAATCTTTTACTAAGCCAACATATTCATGACTTACACCAGCACCATTAATTCCATATAATGATTTAGAATCATCACAGATACCACTCAAAAAACCACTATCACTCGGTCTATTTTCGGCCTTATATAATT
Organism: Erysipelotrichaceae bacterium; assembly: GCA_017404205.1. Classification (GTDB taxonomy): domain Bacteria; phylum Bacillota_I; class Bacilli_A; order Erysipelotrichales; family Erysipelotrichaceae; genus Colivicinus. The sequence goes on along the minus strand of JAFRCV010000003.1, from coordinate 65,963 downwards.
CTTGATCATAATAGGCAATTCTATCATCATCTAAATGACCTTTTTCATATATCTCATCGATCATGTTTCGATATGTCTTCACAACTTGAGCTATATAATATTCAGACTTCATTCTGCCTTCAATCTTTAATGAAGAAACATTAGCCGCTATCATCTTTTCAATATAAGCACTAGCTCTTAAATCTTTAGAAGACATGCTTAAAGGATTATCTTCAGCACTTATTAATTCATCATTTTCATAGACTCTATATTTCCAACGGCATGAATGAGCACAACCACCTCTATTGGCATCTCTGTTTGTCATGCGATTAGACATAATACATCTGCCAGAATAATTAGAGCACATACCTCCATGAATAAATACTTCAATAGGCAAACACGCATTACCACTAATACCGGCAATTTCCGACATTGAAGCTTCTCTTCCTAAAACTACTCTATCTGCACCAAAGGCTTTTAATGTTTCTATTGCTTCACTATTTAAAGAAGATAGCTGTGTAGAAACATGAACTTCCATGTTTGGACATAACTTTTTGCTTAAATTCATTACATATGGTGAAGAAACAATGATGGCATCAACACCAACACTTCCTAGATATAATAAATATTCTTTAATACCTACAAAATCTTCATCATGAAATACAATATTAACAGTTACATAAACTTTAACATTTCTATCATGCGCGTATTGAACTATTTCTTTTATATCTTCATTTGTAAAATTACTAGCACGAGAGCGCAAAGAAAAATTCTGTCCACCTAAATAGATGGCATCTGCTCCATAATCAACCGCAAATTTAGCTTTAATCAAATCTTTTGCCGGTGCTAATAATTCAATCTTATTCATTTTCTTCCTTTGTCTTTGTGCTTTTTTGATATAGATAAGCAGTTGATAAATCAATATCAGGATATTTATTCATCAACACTTCTTTTAAATATTCGCTATTTTCAACTGTTAAACGTTTAATATCTTTAATGACATCATAAGCGATATCACTATTTTCTAAGAATAGATCATCAACGATAATTCTTTTTAAATAATCTTTAATATAAGCTAATTCACTATACATTAATAAACAAGAATCACCATAGATTCTGGTTCCATATTCATCTTCAATTATTGGAAGTTTATAATTACGATTTTCTTCAACTAAATAAATATCTTTTTTATTCTTAATATCTTTTGATATTCCTAAATGTTTAAAATAATTAGTTAAGAATTCTCTTTTAGAATTAGCCATCTTTAAATATCCAAATACTTGTAGATCTAAAGAGTTTAGATTATTTCTGATAATACCAAACAATTCTTCAACACTTAATATGTTTGAAACAACTACACCAATATCTTGTTTAAGATAAAAAGCAGCATCTAATGAATTAGTCATTAATGTATCAGAATTATATATAAGCTCACAATTGATTTCATGTCTTCTAGAAAGGGCAATAATTCCTAAATCATTAAAATAAATTCCATCTAAGTGTAACTCTTTTAAATGATTGAGATAAAGCACTAATTCATATTTATCACTTTCATTAATAAAAGCATCTATTGATACATATCTCTTTAAATTATAATGAAGACAAAAATCATTTATTCTGTCTAATTCTTCAATTGAATATTTAAATCTTGTAGAAAATTTACTACCAAAAATTAAACCATTTGGTTTAGCATTTAATACTTTTTCAAGATTATTGATATTGCTTAAAGTTAATAGTATCTCCATAAAATGATTTTAACATAAGAAGATAAAAATGACTTATTTATTAAGCCAAAACAAAAGACGCAAACTGCGTCTATTGTTTATCTTCACCAATGTTTTTGTTTACTTCTCTTAAATGTCTTCTACGATCAATATTAGTTAGATATTTCTTTCTAAGTCTAATCGCATCAGGTGTTATTTCGACAAGTTCATCATCATTAATAAATTCTAATGCTTCTTCAAGAGTGAATTCTTTATGAGGAACAAGTTTCATCGCTTCATCATTGCCTGTAGATCTAATAGCTGTCATTTTCTTATTGATAGTTGGATTTACTTCCATATCTTGTAGCTTACTTGATACACCAACTATTTGACCTTCATATACATCTTCAGCTGGCCCAACAAATAGTTGTCCTCTTTCTTGAAGATTCCATAATGAATAAGTCATAGTCTTTCCTGTTTGGCAACAAATCATAGCGCCATTCAGCCTTTCAGGAATCTCACCCTTAAATGGTTTATATTCAATAAATTTTCTGACAAGAACACCTTCGCCCTTAGTCATATTAATGAATTCTGTTCTAAAGCCCATTAGGCCTCTTGTAGGAGAATGATAAATAATCTTTGTGTATGATCCTTCATCTTCAATATCAATCATTTCACCTTTTCTTAAATTAAGTGAATTAATTACCGAACCTGAATATTCATTTGGTACTGAACAAATAACTTCTTCAATTGGTTCACATAATTCATGATTGATAGTTCTAAAAATAACCTCTGGTCTAGATACAGCTACTTCATAAGACTCTCTGCGCATATTTTCAAGTAATATTGATAGATGTAATTCACCTCTACCACTTACTTTAAATTTATCAGTTGTATCTGTAGCTTCTACTTTTAGACCAACATTTACTTCTAACTCTTTTTCAAGTCTTTCTTTGATATTTCTACTTGTGACATATTTACCAGACTTGCCTTGGAATGGTGAGGTATTAACCATAAAATTCATTGATAGTGTTGGCTCTTCAATAGCGATCATAGGCATTGGATCAACTACATCTTTAGCACAAATTGTGTCGCCAATTTCAATATTGTCAATTCCACTAATTAAGACAATATCGCCACATTGAGCTTCATCAATGGCTACTCTTTTTAGTCCTTGATAATTATATAGATTGGCTATCTTACGATTTTCTTTCTTAATATCACTATCACAAACAGTTATGATTTCATTATTTTTTATGACACCTTCATAAACTCTACCAATACCAATTCTTCCAATATAATCATCATAAGCTAAAGCACTTACTTGCATCTTAAGTGATTTGTCCATTAGATTTGGATATGGATTTACATGTTTAACGATAGTTTCAAATAATGGCTCAATATCATTATTTGTATCATTCATTTCATAACGAACAATTCCATCTTTAGCAATTCCATATAGAATTGGGAAATCTAATTGTTCATCGGTTGCCTTTAAATCTAGGAATAGATCATAAACTTCATCGATTACTTCTATAGCTCTTTGGTCTTTTTTATCTATTTTATTGATAAGTAATATTGGTCTTAAGTTTGCTTCTAATGATTTTTTTAATACGAAACGTGTTTGAGGCATTGGCCCCTCACTTGAATCGACAAGTAAGATAACGGTATCAACTGTTTTAATAATTCTTTCAACTTCGCTTGAGAAATCAGCGTGTCCAGGTGTATCAACAATGTTGATTTTATAGTCCTTATAGTTGATAGAACAATTCTTAGAATATATAGTTATACCTCTTTCTCTTTCTAAATCATTAGAATCCATTACTTGTTCAACTATTTCATCATGTTCACCAAAAACATGTGACTGTGCTAAAAAAGCATCAACCAATGTTGATTTACCAGCATCAACGTGCGCAATAACTGCGACATTTATAATCTTTCTAAATTCCATACCTTATAATTATAGACTTTTAAAGTCATTTTTCAATAATTTAAGCTCTATTTTAGTAATATAAAAAGCTCTTTTTTAATGACAAGAGCTTTTCATAAATTATTTGTTTATTGATTATTGTTTTTGCCAAAGATGTTATCGATGAAATCTTCTTGATAAGGAGTACTTCCATCTTTCCAAACATATTCAGAAGAGAAGCCAACAAGACAAATAAAGATTGGTTGTAAAAGAGCTAGTCCAACACCAAAACCAGTAGACTTATTAAAACCTGCAGCTACATCAATCCATAATTTGAAATAAACATAGATTCCATAGAAAGGAATAAGTAAAGTTAAGAATAACCAACCATTACCATATAATGTTTCAAATAAAACATATATATTATAGAAAGGTACAATTGATTCCCAACCTTCTCTTCCCATTTTCTTAAATGTTTGCCAATTTCCAACGATTTCAGCTAATGTAAAAATAAATTCAAACATAATAACCTCCAAGAGTCATTATAGTATAAAATAATTTTATGCACCAGTGGCGAAATTGGCAGACGCGTATGATTCAGGTTCATATAAGGAAACTTGTGCAGGTTCAAGTCCTGTCTGGTGCACCAACATTGTTTAAATCAACATTTCACAAATTTAATTATTTTTTATTTTATGAAATGAAATAGATGTTTGCTTAATCAATTATCATATTGTCTATAGAAAAACATAATAATTTTTTTCATTTATTTTTATGTCCTTTTCTTTATATCCACGATTATTAAAAAGTGTTCTTTATCAATATGTTTAAAGATATTTAATAAACAATCTTCTAAGATATAATTAATATATCGATGAGGTTACCTTATGAATAAAAAGAAAATTACCATCTTACATTCTAATGATCTTCATGGCGATTTTTTAGCTCAAGAGAAAGATAATAAACAGCTTGGTGGTATCTCCTTATTATCTGGCCTTGTTAAGAAGATTAAAAGCGAAGAAGAAAATTGCTTATATACAATAGCTGGCGATATGTTTAGGGGTTCGGTTATTGATCATGAATATAAAGGCTATTCAACAATTGACCTGATGAATTTTTTATCGCCTGATATTGTAACACTTGGCAATCATGAAATAGATTATGGGCTTGCTCATTTATTATTCTTAGAAAAATGTGCTAGATTTCCAATCGTCAATGCCAATATGTATATAAAAACAAACCATAAAAGATTGTTTAAGCCTTATGAAATAATTGATGTCAATGGCTTAAAAGTGATGTTTATTGGTATTATTACCGATGAAGTATTGGCTTCAACTAAAAATGAAGAAATTATTGGCTCTTTTATTGATGTATGGGAAGCTGCTAAACAAGTTGGGGTAATAATTGATAATTATAAAACTACAAAAGTTGATTTAACTATTCTATTAACACATATTGGCTTTGAAAAAGATAAAGAATTAGCTAAGCTAATTGATCCAAATTTAGGTGTTGATTTAATCATTGGTGGTCATTCACATACCAATCTAAATGAGCCATGTATTATAAACAACATCCCTATTGTCCAAGTTGGAATGGGTTCGCATCATCTTGGCAGATTTGATATTGAAATTGATATTGATGAACATCAAATGCTTAATTATAAATGGGAAAATATTGAAATAAATTCTGATATCGCACCAAATGATTTAATATTAGAAGAAGTTTTAAATACATATAAAAATCAAACTGATCAAAAATATTCAAGAATCATCACTAACTTCAAAAGAAAACTAAGTCATCCTACTAGACATGAGGAAACTGAACTTGGCAATTTATTTGCCGATCTACTTCAAGTTGATTCTAGTTTTGATATTATGTTATATGCATCAGGTTCAATTAGACTAAAAGAATTAGGTCCAATCATTCATTATCAAGATCTTAAGGAATGTTTGCCATTTAATGGACCTGTTTATATGCTTGAAATTAATGGTAAACAATTTAAACATATGATGCAATATATGTTAAGAGATGAAACGTTTGTTGAAGGAAGTCATAGCGAATTCTATCAAGTATCAAAAGGTGTTAAGATTATATATTCTAAAGCTAATCATAAATTTGAAGAATTTTCACTAAATGGAAAAGAAATATCCGACAATGATATCATTAAGATAGCTTTACAAGATTATCATTATAAGAACTTTGATGAATTTTTTAATTTATCAATTAAAGAAGTAATGGCTAATAAAAAACCTAGAATGGTTATTACTGATGATTTTACCATCTTTGAAGAATTATTGGCTGCTACGAATAATATTGATTCACAAGTTGAAGGAAGGATCATAGTAAAGGAGTAACAAATGACAATCAGAATTAGTGAAAGAACCATTGATAAGCTTGCATCTGATGGCAAGATTAATGAGGGAACTGAATTAGTAAAATTAAAAGAATTGACAATTGAATTTTTAGCTTTACCTAAAAATGTAGAAGATTTAAAACTAATAGATCGAAGTGGTGATAATGGTAAATTTGTTGTAGTAGCTTTATTATTGGCTTCGTTAAAAACTTGGAAAAAAGAAGATGAAGAAACATGTAGCGAAATGATGAAAGAATTATTAAATTCACCAACCATTCCAAATAACTATAGTAACTTTACGAAATCGTTTGTGAAAGATCGAATGCTACAAAATGATAAATATGATTTTTTAGCTGATGCCTATTTTGATGGCGCTTGCCCAGATAATGGCTATACTCCAAATAGTCCACTATCTATTACTTTAAGAGAATATCCATATGCCCCACAATTGTCGACAATGTATGGCCCTAATATTTATGTAGAAAAAATTGTCAGTGATTTCAAAGGTGTCGATAGTGAAAGAAGTGTATCAGTATATAAAGATCCAAAAGATAATAAATGGTATATCTGGTCTGATTCATATAAATCATTATTAGTAGATATTAAACCAATTATTAAATAATAAAAAGGCCACAATTGAATATTCGTTTGTGACCTTTATTATGCTTTATCGCTTTTCTTTTTCTTGTTTACGTTTATCGTTAATTATCTTTACATGCTCAGCTGTAATTAATGTAACATTATTTTCTTTTGCCCAAGCAACACAACCATTTAAGACAGTCTTTAAGAATGGACGAGGAATCTTTACGAAGTTTTTCAATGCATCATCACTAAATTTAACAACGTCATCTATTCTATCTGCTGCAAACTTAATTGATGCGATATCAACTTCTTTTGGTGCTGGAATTGGCTCAGCAATTGGTTTTGAAATTCTTGGGAATTTTGTATACCAGAAATTAGTTGAATCACGATATCCATAATCAACTGGAACATTAGGGAAGCTGTTAGCTTTTACACCATTTACGATAGCATCATAATATTTTTCTTTCATTAAAATCTTATCGATGTTTAAAATAAAATGTGCACCATATTTAGATGTGATACCATTGAAATCATTATATGGGCCAGGATGTCCATCATCAATATCTTCAACATTATATTTGTCTGCACCTTCTAATTCAAAGTCCCATGTACATTCAAATACTTGGAATGCTTCCGCAATAACTTGTGGACGATTCTTATCGCTAGGGTCTGCTTGGCCATCTTCCATAGTAAATAAAAGTTTCTCTTTCATCTTTTCTTCACTTGGTCCAGGGAAGCCAAGTCTTACTGCTTCTTTAAAATATTTCTTGTCATCAGGAATAAAATTAATAGCACATTTATGTGTTCTTAGAATATTCATGCAAGTATTAGAAGTATTACGACATTCAAGCAACATTGCATATCTTTTCTTTCCCGCAATGTAATAAGGGAAACATAATGAATAAGATCCAATGTTTAATGATCCATCAGGATTAACAGTTGAAATGCATACTGTAGGCATTGGATAAAATGCTGATGTTTGATAAAAATTATCAACAATTCTTAAATCTTTAAATGAGCTCATATAACCTCTCCTTTTTTATAGCCAAATCTATTTTAACAAATAATTAAATATTTTATAATGATAAAAGATGCATCTGTGGCGGAATTGGTAGACGCGCACGCTTGAGGGGCGTGTGGGGTAACTCGTGCAAGTTCAAATCTTGTCAGATGCACCATAACTATTGCTACTAGTCTTGATTTAACATTTTTGTTAAATCTTTTTATTTACAAAAAAATTTATACATACTGAGAATTTTTCCAAATTTTTCCTTTTTCTTGTAAAAATTCTAAGTAGAGGTATACAAATGATTTATAGAAAAAATACATAGACGAAATACATAACTTTTATGATTCAGATTTAATTAAATTGTGTAATTAAAAAATCCTATTTTAGTTTTTAACCAAAATAGGATTTTATTTATTCAGTGATCTGTTTTTTAAATGATCCAGTTAAGAAATATCTAAACAGAACAAAATCTGGATATTTATTAAATAATTTATAAAGTAGATTAACAACCAATAAGCACAAATAAGAAGATAGTGTTCCAACTATTAATCCACCTAAAATATCACTTGGATAATGGACAACTAAGCATATTCTTGAAATACCCATTATTAATGGATATAAGAACACAAGGCATTTAGGCCATTTTTTATCTGACCACAAGAAATAGCCCAATATACCAGCCATAGCAGCAGTTGTATGTCCACTAGGAAATGATGTCTCAGATTCAAGTTCAGCACCAGCCAATTGCCACCATGTCTTATACATTTCGATATCAGACATATAAGGACGAGGACGATAAACAATTTTTTTAATAACAAGTGAAGTGATGATTGCACCAATCATAATTGAACCAATCATCATCATTCCACATTTTTTATCTTTTTTGATAAAGAAGAACAATAAGCCTAACCATCCAAGTAGAAGTAGTGGCATATCACCTATTGAATCTAATATTTGGCATATAGGCACAAATATTTTTGGAGCACTTGCGACTATATTGTGAAAGAATTCTATTATTGCATAATCGAAATTCGCAAAAAATGTATTTAACCAATTAGCCATAAAACTCCTATTGCATCATGATGTTGTTCCATAATTCAGAAGTTAATTTACGATTTACTTCTGATGTATGAAAAACTTCATCATTATTATTTCTTGTACGAGGAAGATATGCTTCATTACCATAGAATTCACCATCTTCACCACATAAATCAGCTAAAGCATCTTTATTGACACTACTGTAGCAATATTCTAAAGAATTGTCATATTGTGAATCATATTCAATCATATATTTGATAAACATATTAGCTTCTTTAACATTTTTAGCATTGCTAGGAATAACCATTGCATCTACCCAGAAATTAGTTCCTTCTTTTGGAGCATAGAAACGCATATTTTCATTTTCAGATATGATATATGCAGCATCACCAGAATACATAACACCTAGATATTTTCCTTCAGTCGCAAATGCAAGTCCATCAATGCATTCATCTGTTGCATATGCTACATCCATTGTTTGATTTTGTTCAAGCAACCAATTATATGCTTCTTGCAATTCGGTTTCATTATCAGTATTCATTGAATAACCTAAAACTTTTAAAGGAATCATAAATGAATCTCTTGCTGAATCATACATATAAAGAATACCTTTATATTTAGGATTTCTTAATACTTCCCAACCTTGATTCATTACATCTTCTTCAGCGACCTTAGTTGAATCATAAACAATGCCTACATTGCCCCAGAAATAAGGAACAGAATAGTCATTATTAGGATCATATTCTTGATTTAATACGCCTTCATATAAATCATCTAAATTATCAATAATTGATTTATCAATTTCTTGTAACATATTTTCTTGAATTAGTTTTTCAATCATATAGTCACTAGGAATTAAAACATCATAACTTGCACCACCTAATAATTTTGTATACATTTCTTCATTAGAAGCAAAATTATCAATTGTTACTTTGATATTTGTTTGACGTTCAAATTCATTGACAACATCTTGTGAAATATATTCTCCTGGAAGGAAAATATGAATTTCAGCATCAGCTTTATTACTACCAGAACATCCGCTAACACTTACAAGTAATAATAAGGCAAATAAGACACTAAGCAATTTTTTCATTATTTTTATTCCTCCTGTTTTTTAACATTGGTACAACATTTGTGATAATCAATACTATTGTAATAACAACAATAATGATTGTCGATAAAGCGTTAACACTAGGGTTTATTCTTTTAACGCTTGAATATACATAGGTCGAAATATTGTTGATTCCAGGCCCTGTAGTAAAATAAGAAATCACAAAGTCATCAAATGACATTGTAAAGGCAATTAACGCTCCTGACAAGATACCACCCTTAATTTGGGGAATAATAACTTTGGTTAAAGCTTGAAAAGGTGTACAGCCAAGATCAAGAGCAGCTTCTGCTAAATTATCATCCAGCATTCTAAGTCTAGGCATAATTGATAGCATCACATATGGAATACAAAAGGCAATATGAGCCATTAGTAATGTCCAGAAACCTTTTTCAATATTTAATGAAGTAAAAAATAACATTAAGCCAATTGCCGTAACAATCTCAGGATTTAACATTGGAAGATTATTTACTTGATTGACAATTTCTTTTATTACTCTATTTGATTTAGATAAACCAATAGATGCAATAGTTCCGACAATTGTTGAAACAATAGTCGCAATCACCGCAATAACAACGGTATAATAGATTGCTTCCATAATTGCACGTGTTTCAAACATCTTTGTATACCATTGTAAAGAGAAACCAGTAAATGCTGTTAAAGATCTTGATTCATTAAACGAAAATATAACAACATAGATAATTGGCAAATAAAAGAACAATAAGATAAGTGCTAAATAAATCTTTGGAACTACTTTTTTCATTATCTGGCCTCCTTATCATAATCTAATTTCTTTGTAAGATACATTGATATCAAAATGATAATTGTCATAACTAGGGAGATAGCTGCACCAAAATTCCAATCACCAATTGTTACAAAATAGTTTTCAATTAAGTTACCTACTAGGACAAAGCTTCCTCCTCCTAATAATTTAGGAATAAAGAACGATGATACGGCAGGTAAGAATACAAGCGTAATACCTGCAATAACACCAGGGATACTTAATGGTAGTGTTACTTTCATAAATGCTTGTCTATCATCGCATCCTAAATCATGAGCTGCCACAATCAAATTGTGATCAAGTTTTGATAATGAAGTATATATTTGAAGAATCATAAATGGTAAGAAATTATATACCATACCGATATATACTTTTACATCAGGAGAAATATCAAGATTTAATAAGATACCTCTCCATGCATATGTTCTAACAAGCATATTTATAAGTTGAGGAATGGTTACAAGCAGTATCATTGTTGCTTGTGAATCAGTTTTCATCTTAGCGATGATATATGCTGTTGGATAACCAATTAAAATACAAATAAGTGTTGTGATAATCGCAATAACAAGTGATTTGCCAAGAACAGCTGCAAATATTCTATCTTGAAAAAATCGACCAAAATTTTCTAATGTTAATTTTACTTGTACTACACTGTTGCCTTCTTTGGTGAATGCATAAAAGACAATTATTAACATTGGAATGACAATCATAATGCCAGCCCATACCATGTATGGCCAAACAAGTCTTTTAAATCCTCTCATTTAATCCACCATTTTAGGCATTACATGAATGTCATCTGCATCAAAATCTAATGCGACATTGCTGCCTTCCTTTTGATTTTCGGTTGTGTGTATTTTATAAGTTCTACCTTCAGTCACAAAGCTAACTGAGTAATCACCAGGGATAATTTCCATTGGTTCAAAATTGTATCTTACATCATCAATTTCAACTGGTGTTTCATCTTCTAAGTCCCACGCATAAGCATCAGCCCAAGTTTTTAAGTCAACACTGATAGCCATTGATTCTTTAATTTCATCAACTGTCTTATATACATCAAAGGCTTGTATACCGATATTCTCTTCTTCATCGGTGATAACTCTTGGACTTACAACATTAACAAATGTAGTTATTGATGAACCTTTTTCCGTTTTAAAAGTTACTGGATATTTGCCAACTTCTTCTTTGATGCCATGAATAACTTCATTAATAGAAATATCTTCTTCACTTGTTGCATCCCACGCTTGTGCGTTGGCTCTTGCGATTAGTTCGTTATTTGTTAAAGATGCAACATCTTCTTTGTCCATTGAGAATTCTGAAGCGTGCATCTTTTCATTAGTCTCGGGATTAAATTCGTCTTTATCTTCTAAGACATGTAAAGTGACTGTTTTAGATGCACCTTTTTTAGTTTCGACTATTACTTCATAATGAACACCTTTAAATAATACCGATATTACTTGCCCTTTTAATTTACCAGTGTTCTTTTTAACAATCTTAATATCTTCTGGTCTAATTATTACATCAACTGGTTCATTAGGTTTAAAGTCATAATCTACACATTCAAAATCTTTATCATCAAAATTTACTAAATAGTCTTCTTTCATAATGCCATCAATAATATTAGATTCACCAATAAATCTTGCGACATATTTATTGATTGGTTCATTATATATTTCCGTTGGTGTGCCAATTTGTTCAATATTGCCATCTTTCATGACAACGATTTTATCTGACATCGTTAAAGCTTCTTCTTGATCATGTGTTACAAATATAAAAGTGATACCAACTTCTTTTTGAATACGTTTTAATTCTTGTTGCATCTCTTTTCTTAATTTTGCATCAAGCGCACTTAATGGCTCATCCAACAATAATACATCTGGTTCATTAACTAAAGCTCTAGCAATCGCAACCCTTTGTTGTTGACCACCTGATAGTAAAGTTACATCTTTCTTTTGATAACCATCTAGACCTACAAGCTCTAACATTCTATTAACTCTTGGTTCAATTAAGTCATTTGTCATCTTCTTAATTCTTAAACCAAAGGCAACATTTTCATAAACATTTAAATGAGGAAATAACGCATATCTTTGAAAGACCGTATTAATTGGTCTTAAATAAGCTGGCACATTTGAAATTTCTTCGCCATTAAAGACAACATTTCCTTCATCTTGTTCTAAGAAACCACCTAATATTCTAAGTAAAGTTGTTTTTCCGCATCCTGATGGGCCAAGTAAAGTTACGAATTCATTCTTGTTAATATCAAGATTAATTCCTTTTAAAACTGTTTGGCCATCAAATTTCTTTACGATGTTTCTAAATTCAATTAATTTTTCCATTTTTCTTCCTCCTAAAATAATGGTGGGGTAATAATCCAAATTAATTTTGCGTTTTGTTTAGATTTATTTACCAACTTATGTTTATATTCGCCTTTTAAATAAAATGTTTCGTTCTTTTTAATAACTATGCTTTGATCATTATCTAAATCAATAAGTTCAATTTCACCTCTTAGAACATATCCAAATTCTTCACCTTCATGGGGATCAACAATATTTGATTCACCATTTTTTTCAAGTTCTAGTAATATGGGTTCCATTTCATTTTTTTGAGCATTTGGGACCAGCCAAGTAATAATTGATTTTTCTTTTTCATCTATGAAATAATCATTATCATTAAATTTTATTTGTTCATCCTTTTCTTCTTTAAAGAAGGCTTCTAAACTGATGCCCAACACTTCCGTTATATCTTCAAGAGTAGATATGCTTGGTGAAGTTACATCATTTTCAAGTTGAGACAAAAAGCCTTTTGAAAGTTCAGACCTTGAAGCCAATTCTTCGAGTGTTAAACCTCTTTTAATTCTTAATGCTCTAAGTTTTTTGCCGATGTTCATAAGCCTCCTTTCTAGTTTAGTAATACTAAACATATTGTTTAAAAACGATAATATTATATATTAAAAATAAAAAGCATTTCAATAGGAAATGCTAATATAATTAAATTTTTTTAAACTCCTTATTTGTAAAGTGCTGGATACTCTTTTTTATCGGCACTTCTCAACAGTAGATAGGCAATTATTGATATTAAACCAATAATATAAATAAAGCCCCATGACAACATATTTCCTTTTGTATCATATAGATTGCCAACTACTTTAGTCATAATTGAAATTGTGACATTGCCTATCACATTAATAATCGAATTAATTCTTCCACGATAATTAGCAGGTATCCTTTTACTTATAAAAGGTTTTTGTCCAAGTGTACTTATTATTTCACCAATTGTAAATACAACTACTGCCACATAATTCATGAATGGATATTTAGACAACGTTCCAAAAATAATTAAACCGATAATTACCGACAAACATCCAAGCATACATTTGTTGATATCAAGTACTCTATTTAATATTCTTGTCAAAAAAGCGGTAAGTAAAACAACCGTTACGCAGTTCATTGAAGACAATGTTCCATAAATAATCGAACCATTATCACCAAAGACCCTTCCCATTTCAAGTGGCACTAGAAAAGAGAATTGATGGTATGCTAATTCATATAATACACACGCAATTAAATAAAAAACTAATACTTTATTTGTGAATATATATTTAAATGAATTGGTATTGTTATCTAAATCCTTTTCATATTCGTTAACATCATCTTCGCTTTCTTCTCTATTTACATTTTTAATTAAAAAGAAAATTAGACAAGTACTACTTAATATCGCAAGTCCATTAATAATAAAAGCGATATTTAAATAATTATTAAATAATAATCCGCCAATCGTAGGTGATAACATTAAACCTAAATTAGCTCCAAAATAGCTTAATGAATAAGCTCTTTGTCTATCGCTTGGAAGTGTAAAATCAGATACTAAGGCATCATATGCAGGCCATTCACTTGTCTGTAATAATGCAGCTATCGCAATAAAAATAATTGATAAGAAACTTAAAGGTATAAATCCACATATTAGATAAAAGAATACCGAGAATAAATCACATATGACAATAATATTCTTTTTATTTAATTTGTCAGTTAATTTACCACCTAATAAAGAAACAGGAAGAGCTAAAAGTGAAAATACCAATAAACAGTTAGCTACTTCATTTGCATTCATACCTAGTTTTTTATTAAGAATCAATGTCAACATTGGCCAAATCATACTACCTAAATTAGTCATAACTCGACCAAAGAATAATACATATAATTCTTTTCTTAGTCCTTTATATTGTTTAAACATTATACTTGGCTCTTTAAATATGCAAATAAGAATTTAGATATATCACCATCCATTACCTTATTGATGTTGCCTTCTTCTTCATTAGTACGATGATCTTTTACTAATGTATATGGACAAAATACATACGACCTTATTTGACTTCCCCATTCAATTTTCTTTTGTTCACCCTTTAGTGATCTTTTCTCTGCTTCTCTTTCTTCAATAGCTCTTTGGTAAAGCTTAGATTTTAAGACAGCCATACATTTTTCACGATTTAATATCTGACTTCTCTCACTTTGAGAAAAGGCAACAATTCCTGTAGGGATGTGTCTAATTCTAACAGCACTGTCAGTTTTATTTATATGCTGGCCACCAGCTCCTGAAGATCTCATGGTGTCTATTTCCAAGTCCTTATCTTCAATCTTGATATCTATTTCATCATTAAATTCAGGTGTCACTTCAACTGAGGCAAACGATGTATGTCTTCTGGCATTTGCATCAAATGGTGAAATACGTACTAATCGATGAACACCGTTTTCTCCTTTTAAATAACCATACGCTAGATCACCTTTAATCAAAACTGAACAAGATTTAAGACCAGCCTCATCACCTTCTTGATAATCAATTACATCAAAAGTGTAGTTATTCTTTTGGGCATATCTTTGATACATTCTAAACAACATATCGGCCCAATCTTGTGACTCAGTTCCACCAGCTCCAGGATGTATTTCTAAAATGCAATTGGCATGATCATAATCATTAGACAATAGAACTTCCATTTCAAATTCTTCAAAATTTTTATTTACGGTTTCATATTCATCGCTAACTAAATCTAATAATTCCATGTCAGGATTTTTATTTAATTCTTCAACAGTTTCTAGTAAGTTAGAAATGGCGTCCTTGTTACTATGATATTTACTTAATAAATTTTTATTTAAATTTAATTCTTTAATTATATTTTGAGCTTTCTTTGGATCATTCCAAAAATCTTCAGCTTCCTGAAGTTTTTCAAGTTCATTGATTTTATTACTTAATTTAGCTAAGTCAAAGAGAGTTGCCTAATTCTTCTAATTTCTTAAAAGAATTGTTTAGGCTCTGTTTAATATCATATAATTCCATTATTCTTTACCTTTTACTACAATCTTTACATTATTACAGAAAGTCACAACATCATTAGAAATAGTATTCATCATTGATTCAAATAATTCATATCCTTCTTCTACATATGCTTGTAAAGGGTTATTTTGAGCATAACTTCTTAAATGAATACCTTCTCTTAATTTAGACATGATATCAATATGGTTTACCCATGCACGGTCCATCATTCTTAATACCATTGTTTTTTCTAGTGGCATTATTTGATCCTTTACTTTTTCAATTTTCTTATTATATGCTTCAAAAGAAATTTCTTTTAGACGTTTAGCACATTCATCTTTATCAAGATTATTAATATCATTAATATCAATTTCACAACCAATTGTTTTTAAAGAATTAACGATGCCTTCATAATCAATATTTTCTTTCTTTCCATCAACAACTGTATTCTCTTCAACTGTTTTTAATGTTACTCTTTCAAACATATTTTCAATTACTGAATGGACATCTTCATGTTCAAGAATGAAGTTTCTTTGTTCATACATTGTTTCTCTTTGTAGTCTTAAAACATCATCATAATCTAGTAATGATTTACGAACATCAAAGTTAATTCCTTCAACTCTTTTTTGAGCGCTTGAAATCGCTTTAGATACGGTTTTATTTTCAATTGGAATATCACCCATTTGTGCAAAGAGCATTTGAATATGTTCGCTACCAAATCTGACCATTAGTTCGTCTTCAAGTGAAACATAAAATCTTGAATAGCCAGGATCTCCTTGCCTTCCTGAACGTCCTCTTAACTGATTGTCGATACGTCTTGATTCATGTCTTTCTGAACCAATTACAGCCAACCCACCAAGCTCTCTTGATTTATCAGTTAATTTAATATCGGTTCCTCTACCTGCCATATTAGTCGCAATTGTAACTGAACCTTCTACACCAGCCTTAGCAATGATGTCTGCTTCTCTTGCGTGATTTTTGGCATTTAATACCTCATGCCTAATGTGAGCTTGTTTAAACATTCTACTTAATAATTCTGATGTTTCAACTGAAATAGTGCCAACTAGTACTGGTTGTCCTTTTTCATTTAATTCTTTTACTTCATTGACTAATGCTTCATATTTAGCTCTTTTTGTACCAAAAATTAAATCAGCTTCATCTTTTCTGATAACTGGTTTATTTGTAGGTATTTCTACAACACGCATATTATAAATAGATAAGAATTCTTCTTCTTCCGTTTTTGCAGTACCTGTCATACCAGCAAGCTTTGCATATAATCTAAAGAAATTTTGATAAGTAATAGTAGCTAATGTTGTTGTTTCTTGTTTAATTGGAACATTTTCTTTAGCTTCAATTGCTTGATGAAGGCCATCAGAATATTCTCTTCCTGGCATTTTACGACCAGTATTTTGGTCAACAATTATTACCTCATTATTTTCTACAACATATTCAACATCATTATGCATGATGTAATTAGCTTTTAGTGCTTGGGCAATATAGTGTACAAGTGATGTATTATCTACATCATATAAATTATCTACCTTAAAGAATTTTTCTCCTTTATGAATGCCTTCTTCAGTTAATTGAATATTTTTACCTTTGATATCAATTTCATAATCTTCATTTTCTTTTAATCTCTTAACGAATCTATCTGCATTAATATAAAGGTTCGCTGTCTTCCTTTCGCCACCAGAAATAATTAGTGGTGTTCTTGATTCATCAATTAGAATTGAATCGACTTCATCGACTAAGGCGAAATTTAATTCTCTTAATACACGATCTTCAACTCTTGTCACCATGTTGTCTCTTAAATAATCAAAGCCAACTTCAGCATTTGTTGTATATGTAATATCACATAAATAAGCTTTTCTTTTTTCAGCAGGTGTTAATGCTCTTAAATTGAGTCCAACACTTAGCCCTAAGAAACGGTGAATCTCGCCCATCCATTTAGAGTCTCTTTCAGCCAAATATTCATTTACTGTAATGACATGAACGCCTTTGCCCTCTAAGGCATTTAAATAAACAGCCATAACTGATGTAAGTGTTTTACCTTCACCAGTTTTCATTTCCGCAATATCACCATGGTGAAGCACCATGGCACCTTCTAATTGACAAAAATATGGAAATTCACCAATGACTCTTTTAGCTGCTTCTCTAGCTACTGCGAAAGCTTCACACTTTATATCTTCAAGTGTTTCACCTTTTTTTAATCTTTCTTTAAATTCAGCAGTCTTTCCTTTTAATTGTTCATCTGTTAAAGAAGCCATTTCATTTTCATAATCTAAAATAGGCTTTGTTTCTGCTTCTATATTAGCTAATATTTTTTTATCGCTATTAAATAATCTATCAAATAATCCCATAATTACCTCTTAATAACTCTATTATATTATATAAAAATGCTTAGCCATTAGACCAAGCATTTTATTTCATCTGCTTATTGAACTCTAACCTTCAATCTTCTTTATGTTATGAGCTTGAAGACCTCTTTCGCCTTCGACTAGATCAAACTCAACTCGAGCACCCTCATCAATTGTCTTATAACCATCCATGACAAGCTCTGAAAAGTGGAAGAATGCGTCTCTATTATCATCTAGGGTAATAAAACCGAATCCCTTTATTCTGTTGAATCTTTTTACTTTTCCTTGCATCTTTAAAGACTCCAACTTTCCTTTCTGTTTTAATTTTATCATATATATTTTAAATTGTAAGCACTTACAACCTTTATACTAGGCTCTTGATAATAAGACTATTTTTACCTTTTTATAATGACCCTTCATAGCCTTTAGTACACCTTTTAAAGATGAACCACTTGTATAGACATCATCGACAATTAATAGTCTTTTAATAAAAGAACCTTCGTAGTAATAATTATTAATCATTTTCTGTCTATCGGCTACACTTTTGCCCTTTTGAATAATTTCTTCTTTCATCTTTAAACCATTAACTTCTTTTAATCCTAATTGTTCAAAAATAAGTTTTAGATGATTAAAGCCTCTTTCTTTTATCTTTGTTTTAGTGCTTGGAACATATAATATTTGATAGTTCCAATATTTTAAATATAGATAAATATCTATTTTATATAAGAAGCAAATGTATAATGCTTCATCATAACATTCTTTATATTGAAGCAAGATGCTTTTGAATAAAGAATTATAATCATATAGATATTCAGCTTTACAATCATCAATTTGAAATTTTCTGACTTTTAAATTTAATTTTTCACGACAATCTAAACATAGACTATCTTCTTCAATATAAAGACTGTAAAGGGTATAACGATCAATTTTCTTTTGACAATAAAGACAATGATAATTCGTTAGCATTTTTTATTTCTTCAATTGCGAGTTTAATATCTTGATTTTGATATGCAGATAAAATATATGCTTCTCCATAAGGATTTGAGAAATTTCTACCAACTCTTCCAAGCATCTGAATCAAGTTTTCTTTTTTGAAGACATCTTTATGAATATTCATAATAATGACATTAACATCTTTTATCGTAATTCCCCTTTCTAAAACCGATGTCGCAAAGATAAATTGGTATTTTTTCTCTTTAAAATCCCTGATGTTTTTATTTCTTTCTTGAAGTTCAGCATATACATATGCACAAGAAAGAAATCTTTTAAATATCATGTGTAATGTCTTTGCCTCACTTTTACTTGAAACAAAAATAATACATTGATTTTTCATCCTCTTTAAAATAATTAAAAGGTAAATATGCAAGAATAAAATAGGACCATAAAATGTTTTGGGAACAATTAGTGGTTTTAATGATGGCCTTATTGTTAGTTTTAATTCTTGGACTTTTCTTTCTTTTAAAATATTGTCGATAAAATCGTTTAATGTAGCTGTCGAAAATATTATCCGGCCTTTACAACTATTAAGTGCGATATTCATTAATTCATAATTATTATTTAAAGGGAAGGCATCAACTTCATCAAGTATTAATAAATCAAATGTTTTATAATAACGAAACAGTTGATGTGTTGTACATATTATTAAATCGCCAATTAATTCATTGTGATGGCCGCCATAAAGAGCTATAACCTTAGCATCAAAAAATATCCTTTTGAAGCGCTCATATAATTCAATTACGACTTCTTTTCTAGCTATGGCATAACAGACTTTCTGTCTTTTTTCAAGCGCTTCGCTAATACTTTTTACGACGATTTCTGTTTTCCCAGCACCACAGACGCAATGCAATAAAACATCACTTTTTTTAATAAACAAAGAACATTTATCAGAAATCTCTTTTTGATACTTTGTCAATGAATAATCAAAATGATAATCATTGACGTTTTCATTGATTTCATATTCTAAGGGTTCTAGATCTTCTTGTAATAAAACGCGTTTAAATTTTATACATTTTCGACAATAAATTCCTTTGTGACCATTAAAAAAGAAATTTTCATCCTTGTTGCCACATAAAGGGCAAAGCATATTTACCTCCTTATGTCATTATTATTAACAAAAATGAAAATTCCTTCTTTTTTTTTTTTTAATCTGAAATATCTGTATCTAAGAATATATTGAAATCATAATCTGGATATTTTTCTTTAATCTTACTTGTTACTTCATCATATACATGCATTCTATCTTTAGCATCAAAGTCAATTATTATATCAAAGCTTACTTTTTTGTCTTTTAAACGGAACCCATGAATTTGTAAGACTTCTGGATATTTAGAAATAATATCTTTTATTCCTTTTAATAATGAACTTACTTCTTCATTTTCGGTATCGATAGAATAGATAGAAATTCCTGTCATAATGATTCCACAATCGGCAGCAACTTTAGTGGCAATGTTTCTTTCTAATTCATCTAATTGTTCAATGCTTAATTTATTAGATACTTCAATATGAGCAGAACCAATTAGTTTTTCAGGACCATAGTTATGAATGAATAAGTCATATACGCCTAATACTTCATCAAAAGAATTAATTGATTCTTTTACTGCTTTCGCTAAATCACTATCTACTCTTTCACCCAATATTTCACTTATTGTATCCATCAACATTGAATAACCTGATTTAATAATAATTACTGAAATAATTAAACCAAGCCAAGCTTCTAAAGATACTTTTGTGAAAATATAAATGATGGCAGCAACTAGTGTTGAAGCAGAGATAATTGAATCAAACATTGCATCTTGTCCAGATGCAACTAAGGCATCAGAATTAATTTGTTGGCCTTTAGTTTTAACATATTTTCCTAAAACAATCTTAACTATAACTGCAACGCCAACGATGATTAATGTGATTGTTGAATAGTCAGGTGTTTCAGGATTTAATATGCTTTTAAATGATTCAATAAATGCACTTAGACCAGCGTATAGGACAATTATTGAAATAACCATAGCACTTAAATATTCAATACGTCCATGTCCTAAAGGGTGTTTTTTATCTGGTGCACGATGAGATAGTTTTGAACCGATTATGGTTATTAGTGATGATAATGCATCACTTAAATTATTTACAGCATCTAATACAATAGCAATTGAAGAAGATAATAAACCAACAATCGCTTTAAAAGTTGCAAGTAAAACATTGGCAACAATACCAATAATACTTGTCTTAACAATTACTTGATCTCTATTTTTTTCCATAATTATTCCTTTAAACAAAAGGCCCCAATAGGGACCTTGAAATGATTCTTCTAAATTAACGTTTAGAGAATTGAGGAGCACGTCTAGCACCCTTCAAACCATATTTCTTACGTTCTTTAACACGAGAATCACGAGTTAAGAAGCCTTCTGACTTTAATGTTGCTCTAAAGTCATCGCCAGCCTCAAGTAGAGCTCTGGCAATACCATGTCTCATAGCACCAGCTTGGCCTGTTAGACCACCACCATAGACATTAATCTTAATGTCATATGATTCTAGAGTTCCAGTAACTACTAGAGGTGATTTAACAACCATTCTTAAGATTTCTTGTGGTAAATATTCATCGAGAGTTTTGTCGCCAACAGTGATTTTACCAGTACCAGGTGTCATATAAACACGTGCTACTGATGATTTACGTCTGCCAACGCCCTTATAAGTTTCGTTTGTTTTCTTTCTTGGCATTTCTTATTCTCCTTATTTAAGCTCCATTGGTTTTTGAGCTGTATGAGGATGTTCACTTCCTTCATAAACATAAAGGTGTTTTCTCATCTTGTCACCTAATTTAGTATGTGGAAGCATACCATGAACTGCTTTCTCAACTAATTCAACTGGGTTTTCTCTCTTCATTAAACCAATACTTCTCTTCTTAAGACCACCTGGATACATTGTGTGATGGTAATAAACCTTCTTATTTTCTTGATCGCCTGTATAGACAATCTTAGCAGCGTTTAAGATAATAACATAATCGCCGCAGTCAACATTTGGTGTGTAATTAGCTTTGTGTTTTCCTCTAATAACACTTGCAACTTTACTAGCAAGTCTACCTAGATTTTGTCCAGCAGCATCAATTACATACCAATCTTTTTTGACTTCTTCTGCTTTAAGCATTGTAGTCTGACGCATAATTTCTAATCTCCTTTTACCTTTGTAGTTTCCGGGGCTACAAATATAAGGCTTATTTATAATAACCTATTAAAATCATTATTTCAACACTTTTTAATGAATTATTCCTTAAAAGGAATATAATATAAATATGAATAAAAATAATAAGCAAAATGCTGAACAAATTAAAAAAGTGCATATTATTGAACCTGAATATCAAGCAATATTAGCACTCTTTGAAACAAGAACCGATTTAGGTATTTCTCAAGTTGAATTATCTAAAAGATCTGGCATAAGACAATCTAATATCTCTCGGATTGAAAATGGAACCTGTTCACCAACAATTCAAACACTATCTGCATTAGCTATTGCGATGGGCAAAAAGCTAGAAATAAAAATAAAATAAAGGCTATTTAATCATTAATAACCTTTGTCTTTATTCATTATTTGTTAGATGTTCCATCTAATTTTTCTACTAAATATTTCATTACTGAACTTCTAGTAACGATACCCATTAAAATATTTCGGTCATCGACAATTGGAACATAGTTTTGAATCGTAATTAATTTAATCAGTTCATCCATTGACATATCTACTTTCATTGCCGGCATGAATTTCTTTCTTACAAGTTTTATTATTTTTTTATTTTCTAATTTCTTAACATTGACATCTTCATCTTTGACGATGTTGTATAGTAAATCACCTTCAGCAATTGAACCAACATATTCACCAGTTTTTTCATTGACAATGGGAATTGCTGTATAACGATGAACACGCATTTTTTCTAGTCCTTGTCTAATGGTCATATCGTCACTTAGATATACTAGTAAAGCTTTTGGCGTTAATAAGGTTAAAATGTTGTCACTCATTGCATTGACTCATCCTTTTCCTCTAATCTATTTTGATATAAATAATAGTCAGTATCTTTCGCAATTTCTTTACGTAATAAGAATACTGCAATTATATTTGGAATTACCATTAATGCATTTAAGATATCAGCTACATCCCATACAAGTTGAATCTTGCCGATTGATCCTAAGAAAATAACAATAATCCAAATAAACATATAAATCTTGGTTGCCTTTTTTGAGAATAAATATTCAGCACATGAAGTTGCATAATAGCACCAACCAAGAATTGTTGAATAGGCAAAGGTTAAAACACCAAATATTAATAATGGAGCACCAATATATGGAATTGTATTAAAAGCAATTGTGCATAAACGAGAGCCATCATTTATTAATACAGCATCAATATCTGGATTAGCAATAACACATGTGCATAATACAAGACCTGTCATTAAGCATATTACTACTGTGTCCCAAAATACTCCTGTTGCGCCAACGATAGCTGGTTTAACGGCATTTTTTGCTTGGCCTGCAGCACTGGCGATTGGTGCACTGCCCATTCCTGCTTCATTTGAGAAAAGACCTCTTGCTACACCATACCTCATCGCAATTATTAATGTAGAACCTACAAAGCCTCCAGCCATAGCTTTAGGAGTAAAAGCACTGGAAATAATTAACGAAATAGTTTGTGGTAAATAAGATGCATTGACTACTAAGATATATAAACAACCAATTACATATACAATTGACATAATTGGTACCAGTTTTGTGCATACATTAGATATTGATTTAATACCACCAAAAACAATAATGAAAGTTATTATGGCAATTACAATGCCCGTGATATAAGGCGGGATATTGAAATTATCTCTAGCTAATGAAGATATCGCATTGGATTGTGTTAAGCAACCGATTCCAAAAGCACCTAATATTGTCGCAGAGCAGAAAAATTTAGATAGGAATGGCTTCTTTAAAAAATCTAAAGCTGTCATTGCGCCACCAACATAAGAACCATCTTCTTTCTTTTGACGATGTTTAACAGCGATAAATGTTTCGGCATATTTTGTCGCAATTCCAAAAATGCCACCAATCCAAGTCCATAAAACAGCGCCTGGACCACCAAGTGTTATTGCCGTAGCAACACCAATGATATTGCCTGTTCCTACAGTACTTGCTAAAGCTGTAGTTAATGCACCAAATACTGATACATCACCACTTCCATCATTTTGTTTCTTTAATGATAATTTTATTCCTGTAAAGATTTTTCTTTGAACAAATTTTGTTTTATAAGTTAAATATAAATGAGCACCAACTAAAAAGATTATCATTGGCACACCCCATAAAATATCATTAATGGAAGAGACAATATTATTAATCATAGTTTAATAGCTCCTTTGCTTTATTCAATTGCGGATCAGCATTTTCATCTAATGCATAGGTGATAGAAACTTCACTAATAATCTCTTTATATGTATCATAATCTAATTTATTATTAATAGTTAAATCATGATCTTGTTTGAACATTAATAATGTTTCCAAAAAATCTTCATCAAAATAGCCATCTTTACGTTTCACATCATAGCCTAGATAGTCTAAAGAAAGTTGTGCTATTTTAATTGATTCAGATACTTGATCAAATTCATAAACATCATCTTTTTCAAACGGCAAAGCCCTTTGATAAAAAATATCATTTAATTTAACTTCAATATCTGGTTTAATACCTTCATTATTAATGCTTTTACCACTTGGAGACATCCATTCTGAAGTTGTAATCTTTACAATTGAGCCATCTTGTAAACGATATGGAGTTTGTACTACACCTTTTCCGTATGTTGTTTCACCTAAAGATATACAATTTTCATGGCCTTCTTTTAATGCCATTACTAGTACTTCAGCAGCTGAAGCTGTTGAACCATTTGTTAAGATAATAATATTCTTAAAATTAGCAAAATATTTGCCATTAATTGTATTTGTTATTTCTTCATAACCATCAGCATAAACCTGTCTCATGACAATTTTGTTGCTGCCCAAGAATAATGATGCAACACCTTGTACAGCGGTTTGATAACCGCCACCATTATCTCTTAAATCAATGATTAATTTAGAATAATTTTGATAATCATTTAAATATTTAACAACTTCATCGGTTGTTGTTTCTCCAAAACTCATTATTTCAAGAATAACATAATCATCATTAGCTCTTGCATATACTGTTGAATCTACTGTCCCTCTTGTGACAACGATATTTTGTTCAATGCCGCCTCTTTTTACGGTAATAACAACATTTGTCCCTTCTTCACCTACAACAGCATTCTTAATATCATCAGAACTTAATCCTTCAATAGAATTTCCATCAACTGCAACAATAATATCACCATCTAAAATGCCAGCTATTTCTGCAGGTGAGCCTTTAAATACTCTTGTAATAGTCGCCACATCATTTAATAGATAATATTGAACACCAATACCAACATAATTCATATTGATACTACTATAATATTCTTTCATTTCATCAACCGACATATATGAAGTGTATGGATCAAAATCAAAGAATGTCATTCCAGCATATGCTTTATCATCCAAATATGAATCTAAGTCTTCATAATCATTTTTATATAACCAAGCTCTTCCAAGATATTTCTTTATTGCATCATATTTATTATCAGAATGAGGTAAATAACCTTTGCTTCTAAGGCCATATACAAAGCCACCACCTATTCCAAGCCCTGCTACAAATATGAATAAGCACAATAAAAAGATTGAAAACTTATGTTTTCTTTTCTCTCTTATTTCTTCTCTTTCTGATTGTAATGGTACTTTTTTAAGTTTAACGATTACTTTTTTTTCTTCTTGTTCTTCCATAATTAATGAGGTAAATAATTAGCTCCATTCAAACGACAAGGTGCGCCTTTATTATCACAAGTTGTATATAAGCCAGCACTTCCCCAACCACAATTAAATGATAATGAATAATCACCATGTTTAAGTTTATCAACATAAGTTATCAAATCTTCATTATCACCAGGACCCAAATAGAACATTTCAATGTGACAATGTGGACCAGTTGAATTTCCTGATGAACCAACTCTAGCAATCGGTGTGCCTTGCGTCACGATTCCTTTTTCATGAACTGAACCTGAATATAAATGTGAGAATGTTAACGCAAATATAGAGCCACCAACTGAACACATGAAATAGATTTGATTGCCGCCATATGAAACACCGCCACCTAGTCCTCCACATGAATTGCCTAAATATCCATACGTAGCACAGTTATCATCAGATACGACAATGATTCCATCAGCCGGTGCATATAAATATGTTCCAATTTTAGCTGCATAATCAACGCCCAAATGTACACCACCACCAAAACTTGCAGGATAATATGGAAAGCCAGCAGAAATTGTTGAACCGGGAACTGGAGATGAAAAACCAGTTAATGGGTCAAGTTGCAACAAGTCTTCAAGATTAAATTCAATAGAAGTTTGCAATCTAATTTCATCTTCAATTTGATTTCGATAATTATCAGCTTCTTCTTCAGCAGCTTCGGCAGCTTCATTATAATAAGAACGCATCTTCTCAGCTTCGGCTTGTTTAAGTTCTAAATCAAGACGTTTATTTTCCAAATCTTCTTTTGCTTCATCTAATTCGTTCTTCTGTCTAGTTAATGTTTCAATGATGTCAGCTAGTTCGTTTCGATCAGCTTCTTCTTTAGAATTGATGGCTTCAATTCCATACATTCTTCTAAGCATATCGGAAAAACCATTAGCACCAAGAATAAAATCTAAATATGGATTAAAATGCATTGTTCCTTGTGCTTCAGCCATTCTTGTAAGAACTCTTTCTTCAAGTTCATCAACGAGTTGTTGATTTGTTTCTATGCTTTTCTCAAGTTCATCAATTCTTACCGTTAAGTCTTCAATTTGTGGAGTAATCAATGCTATTTCTGCCTCAAGATTTTCTATGTCTTTAGCGTATTGATTAGCTAAGGCGATTAAACTTTGATAATTTGATCTTGCAGCTTCATATTGCGCTTGTAATTCCTCTTGTCTTTTTCTTGAACGATTGATACGACATGTTTTGTCATTACCACATTCATCATCATCTTCAGCATATGCTTTATGGTAATTTAAAAAACTGGTATTTAATCCAATAAGAATAGAAAAGATTAAAAAGAAAGATACTATTTTCTTTATCATCGCTTATTCCTCAATTGAATTGAAACACTTAGATAAGATCCTAAAAAGCCTACCAAAATGCCAACACCTACTAGTATTAAACTTAATTGTAATAAGAATGGGTAAGGTGGTACTAAAGTAAAGACACCTAGTAATGTTCCATTTGATATATTAAATAAGTATAAATAGATAATAATTAAAACAATAATTGGAACTATACTTCCAAGTACGCCAATGATAATTCCTTCAACCAAGAATGGTGCACGAATATAACCATTTTTAGCACCAACATTTTTCATAATCCAAATTTCATTATCACGAGCTCTAATAGTAATCGATATAGTATTGTAAATTAGGTAAATAGCTAATACTGCCAAAGCAACTACCAATATGCCACCAAAGATTCTCACTTTTTCTAATATGTTGATTAATAGATAAGTGTTGCTACCACCATCATGCACAGAATCAATGCCATTTACTTTTTGAACTTGTTCCTTAACACTTTCTAACATGCTACCGTCTTCAACACTTACTAAAAAAGCATCATGGAAAGGATTACGATCACGATAATATTCATTGAATTCTTTTATATCTGGATACATTTCTACATAATATGTAAATTCATCATCCTTGCTTCTAAATTCAACTTCCTTAACACCTTCAATATTCAATAATTCTTTTTCAAGATTGTTAATAGCTCCTTGTCCTGTTACATCATAATCAACTAAAGCACTTAAAGATATTGATTGCTCAATGTCTTTGGTTATGATTGTAAGATTATATGTCAATACTAAAAATAGTCCTACCAAAAATAAGGCGATTGTTACTGAGGCGCTAGAAGAAAAAGCCATACCAAAATGTCTTCCTACACCTACAAAACCTTCTTTTATATGTCTAAATAATCTTCTAAACATTTTCGTCCTTCTTTATTTCTTCTTTAAAATATAATTTCGCTGTTGTATCAAAATAATCATCACTATTAATATTTTTAGGGATGTTTTCATTTACTAAGCCATTAGGCAAATCTCTAATAATATGACCACTACTTAATTCAATAGTTCTTTTTGGAAATTCTTTAACGGTTTGTAAATCATGAGTAACAATTAAGATTGTCGTTCCTTCTTCTTTGTTGATTCTTTCAAATAAGGCAATTATGTCATTTGAAGTATCTGAATCCAAATTACCCGTAGGCTCATCAGCTATTAAAATCTTTGGCTTATTCGCAATAGCTCTAGCAATAGCGACTCTTTGTTGTTGGCCACCAGATAATTCACCAGGAAGTGATTTATATTTATCAGATAAACCAACTAACTTTAAAACTTCTCTTACTCTTTGATTGATTTTCTTTGTTGGTGTATCAATAACTTCCATTGCATAGGCAACATTTTCAAAAACTGTCTTTTTTGGAAGCAAGCGATAGTTTTGGAAAACAACGCCAATATTACGTCTATATAGTGGAACCTTAGAGTTTTTTAGCTTTCCAACATTGATATTTGAAACAATAATACTACCACTAGATGGCACTAATTCACCATCAAGCAAGCTAATCATTGTTGTCTTGCCAGAACCAGTCTTTCCAATAATATAAACAAATTCTCCATCTTCAATATTCAAATTAATATCGAATAAGGCATGTACGCCCTTTTTGTATGTGTAACTAACTTTTTTAAACTTAATCATAGTAATTTAATTATACTATATTCTAACTTTTATAATGACTTGTATTCATCAGTGTTTCATATATTATAAACACATTTTTAAAAAGATATTTTATAATAAATATGGGGGTAGTATTTATGAAACTTGTATTGGCAATTGTATCAAACGATGATAGCTCAGCTGTATCACAAACTTTAAATAACAATTCATTCCAAGTTACTAAACTTGCGACAACTGGTGGTTTTCTTTCTTTAGGAAATACTACATTAATTGTTGGTTGTGAAGATAATCAAGTTGATAAGGTAATTGAACTTATTGGTTCAGAATCAAAAAGAAGAACGGAAATTGCGCCTGCAGCAACTTCATTCATGTCTAGTGAATTTACACCAATGCCTGTTGAAGTAACTGTTGGTGGGGCAACAATCTTTGTCCTCAATGTTGATCAATTCATGAAATTATAATCGAAAAGCATATTATTTATAAAACAAGATCTACTTTGTTGTAGATCTTTTTTAATAACTTGTATACATTTGCATTTTATAGAACTGGTTGATTACATTCTCAGAAAGAGGAATATATTCATCTGTGAATTCTTCATAAGTCATTCCTGATTGACTATAAGTTATTGATTTTAACTTAGTAAAATATTCATAATATGTGGCAAAGTCTGCATAAGCTTGACTATATTTTTTGGGTGGATCTTGAAGCCTTTTAGTTAAAGAATAAATCTTGTTTACTTGATTTTCAATCTTTTCTATACTGGTTAAATATTGTTCGCTATCATAATAATTTGCCATGGCATCATTGAAGTCGCTATAGAAATATCCTTTTTCATTTTTTGTGTATACATCAGTTTCTTCATCAGCTTTTTTGTATAAGGCGTTATACCATATTTTAGAAATCATATTTAATGTATCAATCATATCATCTGAACATTCGACAATTGAATAAACAATATCATCAAAATCATTGCGATAATTTATTTCTTTGATGCTTTTATCAACATAAAAAATACCGCCAATAGTTAATAATACAATTAATAAAATAATTAAATGTTTTCTTGTCTTATCTTCCATATTTACCCCAATAATAGATCTAATAACATCATCACACTAAAGCCAAATGAAAAACATATCACTCCTACATGGCTATGTTCGCCTTCAGCCATTTCTGGTATTAATTCTTCAACAACAACATACATCATTGCACCAGCCGCAAAGCTCAACAGATATGGCATAAATGGTATTACTAATTTTGACAAAAAGATAGTTAAAACTGCCGCAATTGGTTCAACTATCCCAGATAAACATCCCAAAATAAATGATTTCTTTTTATTTTCACCATTAGCACTTAACGGAAGCGAAACAATTGCTCCTTCAGGAAAGTTTTGTATAGCGATGCCTATCGCTAAAGCTAAAGCTCCTGATAGGCTAATAGCATTTGAACCATTTAGATACCCTGCATAAATAACACCAACAGCCATGCCTTCAGGAATATTATGTATGGTTATTGCTAAAAGCATCATCGTTGTTTTACTTAATTTCTTATTAAGTTTTAATCCTTCTTCTTTATTTCCTTCAACATGCAAATGAGGAACAACATTATCAATCAATAGTAAAAATAATATACCAAGCCAAAAACCAACTATTGCAGGCACAAACGATAAAGCACCTAAATTGCTAGCTTGATCGATTGATGGTATTAATAGACTCCAAATAGAAGCAGCTACCATTACACCACCCGCAAATCCACTAAAAGCTTTTTTTAAATTAACGCTCAATTCTTTCTTTAAAAAGAACACACAGGCAGCGCCTAAACTTGTACCAACAAAAGGAATAATAATTCCTAATATAACATCTTTATTCATGTTTTAACTTTCTATAAACATATTTATATGTTTCTTCATTAATCATCTTTTTTATTTTTGAGTAATCATCAATATTGTCTCTAATAAATGTTGATGAAATATCGCTAATGCCTTCTATTTCTAATAAATAATATTTTTTAGGATTTAATTTCTTTATACTTTTTTCTAAATCATCATTCTTACGATTGATAACTATAAAAGGATTTTCTAACAATTCTTTATAATTTTTCCATTTATCAAAATTTAAAACATTATCTCCGCCCATGATTAAATAAAATTCATCTTTTGGATAGATCTTTTTCAAATCTCTGAATATTAAATAAGTATATTGATACTTAGATAATTCTTCTTCAATTATATATTTGTTTTTATTGACTCTTCTTTTTAAAGAAATGCTGATAGCTTTTTTTCTTTCCTCAAAAGATAAATTTATTTTTTTATTCCAATAATCATCTGTAGGCATAATAAAAATCTTATCAACGATATTTTCTTTTAAAATAGTCTTAATAATTTTCACGTGGCCATTATGTATAGGATCAAATGAACCACAATAAATACCAATGCGCATTATTCTTTAATCTCAAATTTTGGAATATTAAATTTATGTAATGATGAACGATGCAATTTTTCAATCTTTTCAAATATTTCTTGATCTAACTGTCGATCTTTTCTAATCACTGATGCGATATCTTTGTATTTAACGCCTAATTTATCTTCATCACTTAATCCTGACAAACCATCATCTGGTGTTTTGTATAATACTTTTTCTGGAACACCCAATACTTCACCAACTTTAATTACTTCTTCAACAGTTAATGAATAAATTGGCGCTATATCAAAAACAGAATCACCACCTTTAGTAAAATAGCCAACATATAATTCGCAAGCATTTGATGTACCAGGAACAATATATGTGCCGCCTTTAACAGCTGACAATAATGCTGCCATATAATAGGCTGTTGACATCCTTAGTCTTGGTTTTAAATTAATATCAGAATTTTTTAATTCTTCTTCACTATATGTTCCTAGCTTTTCAATTTCTGTGTGAAAAGCATCAAAAGTACTTGTTAAATCAATATTGATTAATTCAAAGCCAAATTTATCAGCTACCAATTTGGCATCTTCAGCATCTTTAGATTTTGAATGACATGGCAATGTTAATCCTACAACATTTTCTTTTCCTAAAGCTTCACTCATCAATCCTGCTACAACACCTGAGTCTTTACCACCAGATATGCCAAGCACCGCACCTTTTAAATGATTCTTTTGATAATAGTCTCTAATAAATTCAACAATTTCATTTTTAGTCTTTAATGCATCAAACATATTATTTCACCTTTCCATGTTCCATACGCCATTTAATACTTCTTCTTAAATAATCAACATATTCTGGATTCTTGCACATTTCTTTTCCAGGAGCATCAGATATCTTAGCGACATCTTCGCTGTTACATAACGTTACCTTCATTACAATATTTAATGGTTTAACATTTGTATCATTACTGATATATGTTCCTATGCCAAAGGCTACTTTACATTTATCTTTTAATTCATCATTTAGTTTAGTAGCTTTTTCAAAATTCAAACTATCTGAAAATAATAATGTCTTTGTTCTTGAATCAATACCATGTTTTTTGTAATGATCAATCATTTTATATGCCCATTCAAATGGATCACCACTATCATGTCTTACGCCTGAAAATAGTGTTGAAAATGTAAGTCCAAAATCTCTTAAGAAACAATCAGTTGTAATTGTATCTGTTAAAGCTGTACCATTTAAAACACCATATTCCTTTATCCAAGCATTTAATGCATAATAATTTGAATATGCAGGATTATGTTTATGATTTCCCTGTCCTACACACATTATCCATTCATGTGCCATTGTGCCAACAGGCGTCACATTATATTTTCTCGCTAGATAAACATTTGAAGTCCCTAAAAATCTTGATGAACATGCTCTAAGATTTTTTAATGAACCAACAGCTATGTCTTGTGCCTCACCTGACAGTCTTCTTCTTAAACCAAATTCAGAAAATGAATTTATGCGATATTCATTTCTTTCTAAGGCATTTATCTTATCTTTTAATCTTTTCTTATATTCTTCAATCAATACATCATAGTCATATTGATAACGGAAATATACTTCATTAACAATAGCCAATACAGGAACTTCATACATTGATGTATTTAACCATGTTCCTTTAGCCTCAATTTCTAGACCTCTTTGACCATCGTGTGTAATTGTGAAGTCATCATATTGAGGCTCCCATAATTTAAGAAAATCAATATAACTTCCTTTAATCCAAAGGATATTATTTAAATATTCAAGTTCATCTTCTTTAAAACGCAGATTACAATATAAAGAAATTTGTCTCTTTATTTCTTCTACCATTTCTTCAGTAAAATAAACATCTTCATTGCGACATTTAAAAGTCCAAGTAGTTTTATAATCACTAAATAAATGATAAATTGCTTGACCCATTGAGAATTTATACATATCATTCTCTAATAAACTTTTGATAATTTGTTCCATATTATTTTCCTTTTTTATATATCTGACAAGCGTTCATGGTGATTAGTGCTGCTTGTTTAGATTCTTTACTGACACCGGCTGTAGCATCTTCAACATAATATATTGGTGTATTATTTAACATTGATCTAAGCATTAACGCATTTGAAACAACACATATATCCGTACATAAGCCGACAATTGTAATCTCTTCAATTGTATCTTTAAATGATTCAAGTTCACCTACAAGTGAAAAACTACCAAAACTCTTTTTATCAAATATCTTATATTCTTTTTTTGAAGCTATAACAGCGTCCATTATATCTTGTCTTATATTGTAACCATAAGTCTTATCAATACAATGTCTAACAGGTAAATTCTTTCCTTCAAGTGTATCTAAATAATTTTCTTGATGATGATCTCTTGTGAGGGCAATAAAATCATATTCTTCATTCATGATTTCTCTTATTACCGGTTTAACAGTCAAAAGACAATCACTACTACCAAGTGCTCCATCAATGAAATCATTTTGCATATCAATAACTACGAGTACTTTTTTCATAAATCTCCCAATATTCTATTTATAGTATATAATATTTGAAAAAATTGAAAAAATAAAGGCTGTCTTTTGACAGCCTTTAACAATAAGAAGTTTTTATTCTTCTGAATCGCCACCTAGTAGATTGTCGAATAATTCATCAACTTTCTCATCAATGGCTTCTTCAGCGATGCTTGTAACAGAATCAGGAAGTCTACTTTCTTCCTCTTCTTCTTTAGCCAATCTAACTCTTTCTTCTTTTTCTGCGATTAATTCAGCAGCTCTTTCATTGATCAATGTAGTTGTTTGTCTTTCAAATTTAGAGCCAGTACCAGCAGGAATTAATTTACCGATGATAACATTTTCTTTGATACCAAATAAGTTATCAACTTTCGCATTAACAGCAGCATCAGTAAGAACTTTTGTCGTTTCTTGGAATGAAGCAGCTGATAAGAATGAATCAGTCTCAACAGAAGATTTAGAGATACCAAGTAATACTGGACCAATCTTAGCTGGGGTCTTACCTTGTAGTAATAGATTGTTATTGATTTCAATAGCTTTCTTTAATGATACAGTTTGACCAGCACTTAGTTCACAATCACCTGGTTCAAGAATAATAACTTTCTTCAACATTTGTCTGATAATTACTTCTACGTGCTTATCAGAAATGTCAATACTTTGTGCAGCATATACCTTCTTAACTTCTTTTAAGATATATTTTTGAACTTCACCAACACCAGCAATCGCTAATAGTTCTTTAGGGTCAATACTACCTTCAGTTAATTTTTCACCAGCTTTAACCTTAGTGCCTACTGACATCCAAGACCTAATAGTTTGTGATAGACCTAACTTATGAGAAATTGATTCTTTTTCATTAGATACTACGATTACATATGAGTGATCATCTAGTTCATCAATAGAAGTTATTTCGCCTTCAATCTTAGATAGTACAGCTGGATGTTTTGGACATCTTGCTTCAAACAATTCTTCAACACGAGGTAAACCTTGAGTGATATCTGAATTACTTGCTGCAGCAACACCACCAGTGTGGAATGTTCTCATTGTTAACTGCGTACCTGGTTCACCAATTGATTGAGCAGCCATAATACCTACAGCTTCACCATTCTCAACTAGTTTTCCTGTTGCCATATTACGTCCATAACATTTACGACAAATACCATCTTTGCATCGACAAGTGAATGTGTTACGAATATGCATTCCTGTATAACCAGCTTTAATAATCTTATCTGCGATGTCTTCATCAATGAATTCATCTTCAGCTACGATTACTTCACCAGTTTCAGGATCAGTAATGTTTTCTTTAGAATATCTGCCAATGATACGATCGTAGAATGGTTCAACAATACTGTTATTCTTACGGTCAACGATTGCTTCTACATAATAACCTTGGTCGGTTTCACAATCATCTTCCATGATAATAACATCTTGAGAAACATCTACTAGACGTCTTGTTAGATATCCAGATTCAGCAGTCTTAAGGGCAGTATCTGTTAAACCTTTTCTAACACCGTGAGTTGAAATGAAGAATTCACTTACATTCATACCTTCACGGAATGAAGAATAAATTGGAACTTCAATAATTGAAGGTTGATATTCTTTCTTAGATTTAGATTGCGTTGGTCTACCCATTAGACCTCTCATTCCAGCAAGCTGTGTAAAGTGTGATTTATTACCTCTGGCACCTGATACAGCCATCATATTGATTGGAGACATTCTTTCCATGCTGCTCATAACTTCTTTACCGATAGCTTCTTTTGTATCGTCCCAAAGTTTAGCATAATGTCTTTCCCATTCAGGTGGAGTTAATTGACCTCTATCTAATAGATTTTGTAATACATCAGCTTTCTTCTTTGCTTCATCAACATATTTTTGCTTATTTGGAGCAACGTTAATATCAGCTAATGATACAGTCATGCCGGCAACAGTAGAATATTCAAATCCTAGATCCTTGATAGCATCTAGAATAGTACTACTACCTTCAGTCTTATATCTTGCGAATACTTCAGAGATAACAAGACCTAAATTCTTTTTAGCGAATTCTGGAGAAACTGGTTTAGAAGCAATATATTCTTTTATGTCTGTTCCAACTTCAACAAAATATTCATCTAATGTATGCTTTAAAGATTCAGCAGTTACATAATTGATATAAGGGAAATCACTTGGGAAACAATTATTGAAAATTAATTTACCAACAGTTGTGATTAAATACATTTCATTTTGTTTTTCAGTGAAACAAGTCTTCTTTAAACTTGAACCCTTAACAGCGATTCTTGTGTGTAAATGGACATCTTTGTTTTGATAAGCCATTAAAACTTCGTTAAAGTCTTTATATACATGGCCTTCAGCATCACCAAATTTTCTCCATTTGATTGCACCATCTATATCGCCTAATTTTTCTAATAAGTCAGCTTTCTTATAGAATTCTTCTTTTGTTTCTTCCATATTGATATAGAAGTTACCTAGAATCATATCTTGGGTAGGTGTAACGATAGGCTTACCATCCTTAGGACCTAAGATATTGTTAGAAGCCAACATTAATATTTCTGCTTCTGCTCTTGCCTTTTCGCTTAATGGTAAATGGACAGCCATTTGGTCACCATCGAAATCGGCATTAAATGCAGTACAAACTAGTGGATGTAATCTTATTGCTCTACCTTCTACAAGTTTTGGTTTAAATGCTTGGATACCAAGTCTATGTAGTGTAGGAGCTCTATTTAAGAATACTGGATGATTATCCATGATTTCTTCAAGAACATCCCAGATTTGTGGATCTTGTCTATCAATCATCTTTTCAGCATATTTAGAAGATTGAGCTATTTTTCTTAATACTAATTCGTTAATAACGAATGGTTTATAAAGTTGAATAGCCATTTCTCTTGGAATGCCACATTGATGCATCTTTAGATTTGGTCCAACAGCAATAACCGATCTTCCAGAGAAGTCAACTCTTTTACCTAATAGGTTTTGTCTGAAACGACCTTGTTTGCCTTTTAAGCTATGAGATAAAGACTTAAGTGGACGATTAGCGCTACCTTTAACTGGATTTCCTCTTCTACCATTATCAATCAAAGCATCAACAGCTTCTTGAAGCATACGTTTTTCATTTTGAACGATAATGTTTGGGGTACCAATTTCAAGTAGTCTTCTTAAACGTGTATTACGTGTAATAACTCTACGGTATAAGTCATTTAAATCAGATGTTGCGAAACGACCGCCATCTAGTTGTAACATTGGTCTTAAATCTGGTGGAATAACAGGAAGTTCTGTTAAAATCATCCATTCAGGTTTATTATCTGATTCAACAAAAGCATTAATTGTTTCTAAACGTTTGATTAATTTTTTACGTTTATCACCTTGAGCTTTTTCAAGTTCCTTTTGAATAAGTTCTTTTTCTTTTACAACATCAACTTGTTCAAGTAGAGTCTTGATTGCTTCAGCTCCAGTAGCAGCTTTAAATGCTTTTTCGCCATATAGAGCATGGTATTTTCTAACTTCCATTTCGCTCATTGCTTGTTTATATTCAAGCTCTGTAGAACCTGGATCAGTTACAACCCAAGTAACGAAATAAACGATTTCTTCTAGAATCTTTGGAGAAATGTTTAATACAAGTCCCATTCTAGAAGGAATGCCCTTTAAATACCAAATGTGGGCAACTGGTGCTGCTAAAGAAATGTGACCCATTCTTTCTCTTCTTACAGATGCCTTAGTGATTTCAACACCACATCTGTCACATACAACACCTTTGTATCTTACTTTCTTGTATTTACCACAAGCACATTCCCAGTCCTTTGTAGGACCAAAAATTCTTTCGCAGAATAAGCCATCTTTTTCTGGCTTTTGACTACGATAGTTAATAGTTTCTGGCTTTGTTACCTCGCCATATGACCATTCAAGAATTCTTTCAGGAGAAGCTAAACCTACTTTAATTGCATCAAATTTATTGTTTGCCATAAGTCACCCTCCTATTCTACATCCAAATCATCTAAGCCCATTACAGCATCAGATGTTTCGTTTTCATCTTCTTCTAATGAATCTTTTTCAGTTAGTCCTTCACTATCAGGAAGAAGTTCAGGTTTAATTTGTTCACTTACTTCATCATCATCAGATTTAGCTAATGTTACTTCATTTCCTTGGCTGTCTAACATTCTTACATCAACAGCTAAAGCTTGAAGTTCATTCTTTAATACATTGAAAGATTCTGGAATTCCTGGTTCTGGAATTGGCTTACCTTTAATGATGGCATCATAAGTCTTTGTACGACCATTGATATCATCTGATTTAACAGTAAGAATTTCCTCTAATGTATGAGCAGCTCCATATGCTTCAAGTGCCCAAACTTCCATTTCACCAAATCTTTGTCCACCATTTTGTGCTTTACCACCTAATGGTTGTTGAGTAACCAGTGAATAAGGACCAGTTGCACGTGCATGTAATTTATCATCAACCATGTGAGCAAGCTTGATCATATACATGACACCTACAGAAATTCTTTCATCATATACTTCACCAGTCATACCATCACGAAGAATTATCTTACCATCTTTTGAAGTCTTAGCTTCATCCATGATTTCCATTAATTCATCGTTAGTGATACCATCAAATACTGGTGTAGCAAATTTAACGCCAAGACTCTTTGCGGCCATACCTAAATGGATTTCAAGAACTTGACCGATATTCATACGAGAAGGAACACCGAATGGATTTAACATAATATCAATTGGTGTGCCATCTGGCATAAATGGCATATCTTCAACTGGTAAAATCTTAGAAATAACACCCTTGTTACCATGTCTTCCAGCCATCTTATCGCCTTCAGAAATCTTACGTTTTTGAACGACATAGACTTTAATGACTTCAGTAACACCAGGAGGCATATCATAACCATCAGATCTCTTGAAAGTTCTAACAGCTTGTACGATACCTGCTCCACCATGTGGAACTCTTAAAGATGTATCTCTAACTTCATGTGATTTTTCACCGAAGATAGCTAATAACAATTTTTCTTCAGGTGATGCATCTGATTGTCCTTTTGGAGTAACCTTACCTACTAAGATATCGCCTTCTTTTACTTCAGCACCAATCATAACGATACCTCTAGCATCTAGATTACGACATGCGCCTTCTTGTACATTTGGAATATCTCTAGTGATTTCTTCATCACCTAATTTTGTTTTACGTTTTTCGATTGAATATTCATCAATATGAATTGATGTATAAACATCATCTTTAACCATTCTTTCAGACATGATAATAGCATCTTCATAGTTATAGCCATGCCATGTCATGAAGGCAATAGTTACGTTTTGTCCTAATGCTAATTCACCATCATCCATACTTGGTCCATCAGCAATAAGTTCACCAGCTTTAACCTTATCGCCATTTTTAACATTTGGTTTTTGGTTAATGCAAGTGCCTGCATTTGAACGACCGAATTTTTCTAATTCATAAGTATGTTCTTGACCATCTTTTGATGTAATAACGATAGTTCTTGAATCAACATAAGTAACAACGCCATTCTCTTTTGCGACAACACCTGTACCAGCATCTCTTGCGATTTTAGATTCAATACCAGTACCTACAT
This sequence comes from Erysipelotrichaceae bacterium, assembly GCA_017404205.1. Classification (GTDB taxonomy): domain Bacteria; phylum Bacillota_I; class Bacilli_A; order Erysipelotrichales; family Erysipelotrichaceae; genus Colivicinus. The sequence goes on along the minus strand of JAFRCV010000003.1, from coordinate 26,511 downwards.
ATGGTGAATGAGGATTTAGTAGAGGAACAGCTTGTCTTTGCATGTTTGCACCCATCAAAGCACGAGTAGAGTCATCGTTTTCAAGGAATGGAATACATGCAGCTGCCACTGAAACGATTTGTTTTGGAGAAACGTCAGCTAATTCAACATCTTCTCTTTTTGCCATGATAGTTTCACCAGCTTTTCTTGATACGACCATGTCGTTAACTAGTTTGCCATCTTTAACTTCGTTTGCTTGGGCAATAATATAATCATTTTCATCATCAGCTGATAAATAAATGTAATCTTCTGAAACATTACCTTTCTTATCAACTTTACGATATGGAGTTTGAATAAAACCATATTCATTAACTTTCGCATAAGTTGTCAAATATGAAATTAGACCGATGTTTTGGCCTTCTGGAGTTTCGATAGGACAAATTCTACCATAGTGAGAATTGTGAACATCACGAACTTCAAAGCCAGCTCTTTCTCTTGTTAGACCGCCAGGTCCTAGAGCACTTATACGACGTTTATTTGTAAGTTCAGCTAATGGATTTTGTTGATCCATAAATTGTGATAATTGTGAACTTGAGAAGAATTCTTTAATTGCACCAGCTAATGGACGAGTGTTAGTTAAAGTCTTTGGAGTTGTACTTTCAATTTCCATAATTGACATCTTTTCTTTAACTGACTTTTCCATACGGCTTAAACCAATTCTAAATTGATTTTGAATTAGTTCGCCTACAGTTCTAATTCTTCTATTGCCAAGCATATCAATATCATCAGCACTACCAATGCCATCTAATAATGAAAGCATATAAGAATATAAAGCAATCATATCAGAAATAGTGATACACTTCTTATCATTTAATGGATCTATACCAATTAGTTTAACTTCAACGTTTTCATCTTCTGGATGATAAACATTTACTACTTGACATGCACTACCTACAAACCAAGCTGTGATACTTTCACCGCTTGCGACTCTTTTTCTAATGATTTCTTCTTTGTCAGCCATTAGAATATAAGAATCATGATCTGGTAAATATGCAGGCATTGCTGGTTCATCATCAATGATGACATCGCCATGTTTGTCTGTTAATCTAGCCAAGATGAAGAATCTTTGGCCATAGTCTAATACAGCATCAATGTTTTCGTTAGTTAATTCAACTGGACGAGAAATGATTCCTGAATAAACTCTAACTTTTTTAACTTCTCTTGCTAAACGTTTAACATCACTTTCGCTTAAAGCTGTGCCTGTAAAATATGTAAATTCTTTTAAATCTACATCATTAGCTAAGATTCTACCTACAAGAGCTAAACGATCTTTTGTATCTACTTCAACAATTGTTGGGTGAGAGAATCCATGTCTAAATGGGAATGCTTCTACATGGCTTCCTTTTGTTAATTCTTCTCTTAATAGATTACGTTCATCCTTGCCAACTAATGTTCCTTTCTTCATAAGAAGAGTACCATCAGCTTTATATAAATCTTGAGCTAGTACATGATTTTCAATACGATCAATTACATTCAATTTCTTTCTTAATTTATAACGACCAGCAGCTGTTAAATCATATTTTTTAGCATCAAAGAATTTCGCATTCATTAATGATGCAGCACCTTCAATTGTTGGAACTTCATCTTGTTTTTGATTGCGATGCATTTCTAATAATGCAGCTTCCGTTGTGTTAGTCTTATCCGCAAATAAAGTGTTTGTTATTTCTTCATATGCACCAAAGAAAGATGTGTAAATAGCTTCATAAATGTTTAAGAAGTCACGATCGTTATTTTGTGAAATCAAGTCATCATAAACATGTAAGCCTAAAGCTTTAATGAATGTTTTAACTCTTTCAACATCAAAAGTATCTTCTCCTCTTTCAATGTTTAATGAGAAACCAATAGTCTTTAATAATACTGTTGAAAAAATCTTACGCTTTCTATCAACGCTCATATTCATGATGCGTCCTAAAGCAGTCTTTTTATCATCAGTCAAAAATTCTAACCAAGTGCCTCTTGATGGAATTAATTCGCCATCATAAATTTCTTTACCAGTGCGGTCATCGCTTTGGATATCAAAATAAGCACCAGGAGATCTAACGATTTGTGAAACAATAACTCTTTCAGCACCATTGATGATGAAAGTACCAGTAGGAGTCATCATTGGGAAGTCACCTAAGAATACTTCCTCAGGCTTAGTGATTACTTCACCAGTTTCTGGGTCAATGATTTCAAGTTCCATCTTAGCCCATAGTGGAGCAGAGTAATTTATTTCACGATATTTACTTTCCGCAACATCATGTTCTGGGTTACGGAATTCATATCCTAATAATTTTAGGCAGATGTTTCCACCATAGTTTTGAATTGGATAAATTTCGTCAAACACTTCCTTGATTCCTTCTTCAGTGAACCACTTAAAAGAATCAGTTTGAATTTCTACTAAATAAGGTAATTCAAGATTACCACTAACTTTAGAATAATCACGGCGAGTAGAGTGTTTGCCCGATTCAACAACATGATAAGTTTGTTTCATTAACGCCGTCCTTTCCTATTAAATGTGTAGAAAACTATTTGCTAGCTTGAATAACGAGGTAACCACCATCTTTATCCAAGACATATACATTCTTAAATATATTTTTTAATTCATTTATGCTTGATAAAGCACCTTGTTTTTTAGCTATTACAATATATAATGATCCTTCTTCATTTAGGCATTTATATGCTTTATGATATAAGTCATAAATAACTTTCTTGCCTGCTCTAATTGGAGGATTTAATAATATTGAATCAAAACTTAAATCAAGATTTAAAATATCATCACATAAATAAACATTGATATCTGTCTTGTTGTTAAGACAATTTAAGTTTGCTAGCTCAATAGCTCTAGAATTGACATCGACCATATAAGTTTTAATATCATTATTGAATCTTTTAATGATAATGCCTATTGGTCCATATCCACATCCTAAATCTAATAAGCTTTTGCCAAGTTTTCTTTTATATGTATTCTTTATCAGAAGATAACTACCGTAATCGACATTTCCTTTAGAGAAAACGCCATTATCAGTAGTAAAAACAAATTTCTCATTACCAAAATAATAGTCAAATTGTTTACGATTAGAAACCAAATCACTATTATCTGTGTAATAATGAGTCATCTTAATTATTTAAGATCTACAGATGCACCAGCATCCATTAATTTCTTCTTAATTGTTTCAGCTTCTTCTACACCAATATTTTCTTTAATAGGACTTGGACACTTATCAACTAAACCTTTAGCTTCTACTAAGCCTAGGCCAGTAATTTCTTTTACAACTTTAATTACAGCAGTCTTGCTTTCACCAAATGAAGTTAAAATTACAGATACAACGCTTGGTCCTTCAGCTTCTGCTTCAGCAGGTGCAGCAGCAACAGCAACAGGTGCAGCAGCAGTAACACCAAATTTGTCTTCGATTGCTTTAACTAAATCGTTAAGTTCTAGAATGCTAGCTCCTTCAAGATAAGCTAGAATATCATCATGAGTAATGTTTGCCATTTAAATTATTCTCCTTCTTTCTCTGCTTCTTTAGCAGGTTCGCTCTCTACTGGAGCTTCATTTGATGCTTCAACAGGTGCATCAACAACCTTGAATTCACCAGATTCTTTAGCATCAGCAACAGCTTTAACGATGCAAGCAAATGATCTAACTGGTGATTGTAAACAACCTAGTAACATTGATAACATACCGTCTCTGTTTGGTAAGCTAGCTAATTCTTGTAATGTTTCAAGACCAACTTCCTTTCCTTCTACGATACCGCTCTTTAATACTAGGGCTTTGTGCTTCTTAGCGAAGTTAGATAAGATTCTAGCAGGTGCTGTAGCATCTTTTGAGAATGCTAAGGCATTAGGACCACTTAAATATTCTTTTAAGCCATCAAAACCACATTCATCTACAGCTCTTTCAGCCATTGTGTTCTTATAAACTTTGAAGTCAACATCTTCAGCTCTTAAATTTCTTCTAAGTTCTGTAACTTCAGCAACGCTAAGACCACGGTACTCGACGATTACAGTTGACTGTGAATCTTTGATCTTACTAACGATCTCATTTACAGTATTCTGTTTCTCGCTCAATACAGCTTGATTCATAATCCCTCTTTCTAACATCTCTATACTCATAAATAAAACCTTTGCCCATAGACAAAGGTTAAAAATCATCTTCGATTCACCTCGGTAACATTTTTAAGCTAATGCCGTTACTGTCTATGGTATATTGATGCCTATTTATTATCGCATAAACTGAAAGTCATTTTCAAGAGTTTTTTATTTTTCCTGGTCAGCTTTTAAACAATAGTATTTAATACATTCTATTTCTTTTTCATCATATGGATAGCCATTAAAACGATACAGATCATGCTGCCACTTGGTTAAATCTAAATTAGATTTATCTTTTAGATGGAAATATCTTCCCCATGGTTCATATGTTTGACTATACCCTTGTATTAATCCCCAATGATATGAACCAATCTTTTCTTCATAAAAATAAGGAAAAATATCTAAAACGTTATTATGGCTACAGCGATTTAACCATTCATTATTAATTAATGGCCTATCATATATCTTTCTTAAGTTATCGACAATCTTTTTCATATTTTCAAAAGATCCATAATAATGGAAAGTAATGATATCTGATAATTCTAAAGCTCTTTTTTCTATTTCAAGTCTAGGCAACAAATCTTTATCATAGCTCCATACATCAGCCGTTAATGGTGCAATCGGATCATGTGATCTGATTATTTCAAAGAACTTTTCCATTGCTTTTAAACTTAAATTACCTCTTCTGCCATTTCCAGGTTCATTGAAAATATCCCAGACTTGTAAACGAGGATCTTTAGCATATTTGCTTCCTAATTCATCAACCATCTTATAATAATATGGTTCAAATTCTTCTTCATCCATTAAATAATAGCCAGGAGCATCATATATTCCTTCGTGAGGATTTATCTTTTTTCCTCCATGATGTCCCCAATCAACTTTTTGTGGTCCAAAGCTAACTTTTTCAAATACTTCCTTTGGCACTGAACAGTCATTGCCTATTGTAAGCATTACCTTTAGTCCGTATTTATCAGCTAAAGAAAAATATTCTTCAAGATTATTCATAAATGAATCGTGCTCATAATACCAGCATTCAAATTGGATGATTGCCCTCACCGCATTAAAACCCGTATTGGCTGCTAAAGAAAACTCATATTCAATTTGTTTAGCTACTTCTTCATGATTATAGCTTTGCCACATCGCAATACGATTGACACAATTTGATGGATAACCATTAAAGCCTCTTATCCAAGATAAAGAATTATACCAATCCCATGCTTCCTTTTTTGTCCATTGTCTTTTCATATTAAATAATCTTTATTTCATCTTTATAAACACCAACTCTAAAATTTGGTCCACTTTCTTCATGGTCAATATTCACTGACATACATGATTGATTGCTGGAAACAATAGCCCTTAAAGAAAGATAGATTGCACTTTCGCTTAAATCCCAATTCTTGGTTATAGAAACAAGTCTTTGCATCTCCTTAAAAGCTCTAGTAAGTGCCATGTTGCTGTCAATTCCATTAGCATTTACATAATATGCATCTTTTGTTTCTAGAAGCGGCCAGTTTAATTTAAAGTCTTTAATGATTCTAACTCTAACAGTTACTGCACCTTTTATTTCAATACCAGCTCCTGCTATTTCTCCATCTCCCATTAAGGCATGAAGATCACCAATTGATAATAAACCACCATCAACTTCACAAGGCAAATAGATAGTTGTTCCTTTATTTAATAATGGATTGTCCATGTTACCACCTAAATAAAAGGAATCTTCTGTAGAAATTATTTTATCTTTTGGGGCTAAACCAATAACACCAATCATTGGCTTAATCTTAATCTTTAAATCATTGAATCTAATATAATCATTTTCTATTTCAAATTCTTTTGTTCTTAGTTCGCAGTTTTCCCATAAGATGCCTACATCTTCCATTGTACAACATATACCTTTTGAATCAATTTCAATATCAATAATATCAACAGCTAAAACATCATTTTCTTTTAAGCCATTAATATATAAAGGTCCTGTTGCTGGATTGGCAATCTCATTTTTCTCTTTGCCACGATCTTGATGATTCTTGATGGCATTATTAAAACAATCTCTAGTATAAAACTTTACAATATCACCATCTTCACACCTAGCGACTTCTTTAATATCTTTATTAAATTCACCTATATATTTATCTTGAATTTCAATCATTTACTGCCATTAATTAGAGATGAAACTCTTTTATATAAAATGAAAGTTATAAAACAAACTAATATTCCTTTAATTAAATTAAATGGAGCTGTACAAAATAATATTAATGTCAGTAACGAATTAACTGCTGGGAATATTTTGTTGCCCATTCCAATAATTGCTTCTAATGGAAAATTCATCAAATTGACATATGCAGGTATAACTACATAATAATTAATCACTGAAGCTACAATAACAAGTGAAACTATACCTATAAGCATAGCTTTTAGAGCACCTATTTTAGTATGTTCCTTCTTATAATAGATTGCAGCTGGAACAGTAAGTGCACAAGACATAATGAAATTTGACAATTCACCAATAAAGGCCGTTGTCGTCCCTTCAATTAATAGATTAATGATATTTTTAATTAAATTAATAAGTATTGAAGCTAATGGTCCAAAAGCAAAACCACCAATTAAACTTGCTGCATCAGAAAAATCAAGTTTATAAAAACTAGGAGCTATTGGAATAGGAAATTTAATAAACATCAATATTCCTGATAAGGCGCCTAGTATCGCAACAAATACAATAAAATTAGTTTTAGATTTTTTCATACATTTCCTTCCATCCAGACTTTACTGTCGCCACTTGAATTTCACAAGTTCGTTGTTCACTCGTGGGGTATACCACCGGTCGGGAATCTAACCCTGCCCTGAAAACACCTTTATAATAAACCTATTATTAATCTATTACAAGCAATAAGCTCAATTAAACATGTGTCATATCTTTCATATACAGCTATTTTGTTTTTCCTAAAAATTTCTTTTTTAATTTATATAAACGATTATCTACTTTCTTTTTATTGATATTTAATATATGAGCTATCTGATCATAAGAATAATTTTCAATTCTAAGTTTTATTATTTGTCTATCTAACTCATTAAAAGTATCTATATATTTCTTAAATTCTTCTTTCTTATAATAGGCGATTGGATTATCTTCTACATAAACTGATTTAAATGCTTCTTTATGATCAATACTTTCTATTTTATCTATTGAATATGCTTCATTGGCATATCTTTTTATTTGCTCATAATAAAATTTGTTTGTTTTTCTTTTAACTACAACATAAGCAAATGTTGAAAACTTAGCATTTTTGTCAAATTTATATGCTTTACAAGCATCGTAGATTCCAATCAAAGCTTCTTGATATAAATCATCTTGGTTAACAGAATAATCACCAAAATCTAAATCATACTCATTAATGATTGAATAGATCATCTTTCGATAATACTCAAATAATTCTTTACAAGCACACTCATCGTTTGTCTTAACTCTATTGATTAGTTCATCAATGTTCATGCTTCAATTATTAAACAAAAAGGGACATTGTCCCTTTCGTTTTATTATCATATATTTTACTTTTTCCACATTTATTTCTGTCTATAACTCAAGACATTATAAATCATAATACCAGCTGCTACAGAAGCATTTAAAGAATTGATCTTTCCAAGCATGGGCATTTTGACCATAAAGTCGCATTCTTCTTTTACAAGTCTACTAATGCCATCACCTTCCGAGCCAATGATGATTACCGTGTTCATGTTGTAGTCAATCTTGTCATATGCATCTTTGGCATTACCATCAGTTCCAACTATCCAATAATTCTTTTCTTTTAATTTTTTTAATGTATTAACTAAATTAGTGGCTTCAACAACTTTGACATATTCCAAAGCACCACTTGCGACTTTAGCTACTGTGTCATTTAATTTAACACTGTTATGTTTTTTGTAGATGATGCCATCAACTCCAGCACATTCACAAGTTCTAATTATGGCACCTAAATTATGTGGATCTTTTAAACCATCCAAAACAACAATTAAACCATTACTATCTTTGACAATATCTTCAAGTTCATATGTTTTATATTCTTCTACTTCAGCAACCAGTCCTTGATGATTTCCTCTTCTTGTTAAAGAATCGAGCTTAGCTTTATTAGCAATTTCATATTCAATATGTTCTTTTTTTAAACGATCGATAAAATAGCTATCGTTTAAAAGATAAGCTTTTTTAATACGCTTATTGTTTAATGCTTCCACAAAACTATTTTTGCCATAGACAATATCACTCATTATTAATACCTGCCTTAAATATTTCTTTAAATAATTCTTCTAATCGATTATTATCAGTTAGATATAAATAGCCAACTATTGCCTCTAAACCTGATGCGGCCTTATAGGAATCTAAATCACCATTTTTTGGAATGTGAGTAATATGATTTCTTCCTCTTTTAAATATCTCTTTTTCTATTTCGGTAAAGAAATTTGCTTCCAACAAGCGATTGTATGTTTTAGCTTGGCCTCTTGCACAATTGTAGCGATTGCATAGTTTTTGTAAGTCTTTAGAGCTTTGATAATGATTGCTTATAAAGAATTCGCGAACTTTTAATGTATAAACTGCATCGCCAATAAAACTCAATGAATTAGAACTAATTTCTTTAATATTCATTTAAAGGATACCTTTTTCAATTAATTGACTACGGTATTTATCAGCATTTTCATAGTCTTTTATTGCTTTTGCATCATTCCACTTTTGATAAATATTTAAATCATCTTCACTCATCTTTACTTCTTCAATATCAATACCTAAGATATTTAACATCTTCTTAATTGCATTATAATGTTTACTTACTTCATCAAAATTAATATCTTTCATGCGAAGTGCTTGATTTAATAATTTTACTGTATCAAAAATTACCATATAAGCATTTGGTGTATTTAAGTCATCTTCCATTTGACTTAAGAATTCTTGATACTTTTCTTGATTATATTCATTACTAAAGCACTTACCATTAGTTTGAACTTTAACTTCTGCTTGTTTTAAAGCTGTTTCGATTTTATTTAATTCCACTTTTGCAGCATTAAAGGTTTCATCATCATATATTAATGAATCACGATATTTAGCACTTAATAAAAACCATCTGACAAGATTACTTCCATACTCTTTAATTACATCTTTAGCCCAGCTTGTATTTCCTAAAGACTTAGACATCTTGCCGCCTTTTGTTTCTAGCATGCCATTATGTATCCAGTAGTTGGCTAAATGATGATGATTAACACATTCTGATTGAGCCATTTCATTTTCATGATGTGGGAATTTTAAGTCTTTGCCACCACCATGAATATCAATCATGCCGCCATTAAATTCTTTACCAATCATGACAACACATTCAGTATGCCATCCAGGTCTTCCTTCTCCCCAAGGAGAATTCCATTTAATTCCTTTGTCGGTCTTTTTCCATAGCGCGAAATCCAATGGATTTCTTTTTGTATCGCCAATATTAACTCTTGCGCCTGCATCTAAATCTTCTAATTTTTGATGAGATAATTCACCATACTTTTTATCTGATTCTACAGAAAAGAATACGTCGCCATCTACTTCATAAGCGTTTCCTTCTTTGACTAATTTATCAATAAAATCAATAATCTCATCCATTGTTTCTGTAACTCTTGGAGTTACATCAATTGGAATTATATTTAAACTGTTGCGCACATCATTGTAAGCTTTTATATATCTTTCAGCTATTTCCTTTTCAGATACACCTTCTTCTAATGCTTTATTAATAATTTTGTCATCAACATCCGTAAAATTAGAAACAAATTTAACTTTATAATTTAATGCTTCAAATACTCTTCTTAATGTGTCAAAAACAACTATTGGTCTAGCGTTACCAATATGGGCATGATTATAAACCGTTGGCCCACAAACATACATACTAACTTCGCCTTCTTTAATTGGCTTGAACTCTTCTTCTTTTAATGAATAGCTATTATATAGTTTCATATTTCTCCCTTCGTAAATAGAATTGATAAATAGAATCTTCTATCTTAATCCAATTTTTCATGTCTTTTGTGCTTATATAATCACTGGCTAAAAGGCGTCCTTCTTTAATCATTTTAATTAATTCTTCATCAGCGAATTTGCCTTCAAAACCTCTTATTTTCCAAATCTTATTCATTATCTACACCTTCATTTTCTGGAATCTTACATGTGTAATATGTAACCATCGCTTTGGCTAAATCTCTTTTCGCAATCCTTTGGCCACTAGAAATTCCATCAACAGAAATAATTGTGTGACCGCCTTCTTCACAAGGACTAGCAGTTTCTACGCATATGATATTACTGATACCAATAGAATTTAAATATTCTTTTAATTGTTCTTCATCCATATCTGTAAAATTAACATTAATATCAACATATTCTTCTTCATTGTTTTTTTCTTCTTTGATATATGTAAAATTTAACATTAATGGATCTGAATCTAAATAATACTCCCCGTCTCCTAAAGCCGTAATTGTGATTTGATAATTGTTGCCATTTTCAAGGCCATCACTAAAGAAACTTACAATTTGATTAGAAGACACTTTTTTAACATTACCCTCGCCAGCATTTAATCTTAATTCATAACCGCTAGCACCTTCGACAGAATCAAATGTGACATCGATTGTATCATTTATCGCAATTTTTACATTAGTCACTTGCGCTAATATTTCTTGATGTGCTTCGCCTTCAAATTGTTGGTAATCATTTTTACCAACACCATATATTTTTTCTCCATCGTAAGCAATTAAATAATCGTTGCCTGCATCAATGGCGATAATGTTTTCCCATTTAGAAACTTGTTTAGTTATTTTTTCATCATCACAATCAACAACAACACTACCATCTTTTAATAAAGCAGCTACAAAATTATCACCGCAACATACATCCACAACATTTTGCCATTTATAGATGTTTAAAAAATTTTTGTTTTTTGCGATATATTCAACAGAACCATTTTCATCTAGGACAACAAGATTATCATCGCTAGCATCTAAATCTATTACATTTGCGAAACTTTGTATCTTGCTAGATCCAATGAATTCACCAGTTGAAGATAAGATACCTTCATTGTCTAAAACAATAGTGGCATTTTTTGTTGCATAGACTTTTTTTATGTTTTTAAAAGATGAGACTTCACATTGGCCAAAACTATTATCACCAATAGCAAAAACATATCCTCTTTGATCAACTCCAACAATGTGTTTATCACCAGCAGCTATATCAATGATGTTATGCCATTGTTTTAATTCAGCTTCAAGTTCTTTATCCAAGCCAACATAACTCACTGTTCCATCGCTATTTAAAATAATTGTAAAATCACTGCCTTCGCCAACTTTAATAGCATTACTTGATGGTAAATTAGAAAGCTGCCCTTTCGAATTATCACCACTTCCTTTTACAGCACCATCACCATAAATATATACAACTGTTGTTTCCGATACTGATAAACGATTTATATTTAATAAATTTAAACTATATGGTATTTCTTCTTTATTTGTAAATAAACCAATTACCAACAGTCCTAATAAAACAACACCAATTGTTGTCCCTACCAATATGCCATGATTTTTAACAAATTCTTTTAAATAATCAAAGAAATTCTTTTTAGGTAAAAAATATTCAATATTTATTTCATCGGTCCTAGAACTAGAAACATTATATAAAGTCACTTCATCACTATTTTTAATTATTTCATCAATACTTATGTGATATAAGTTGGCAATTGTTTGACATTCTTCATAACTTGGAATTTTGCGTCCATTTTCATAAGCCATATATTCCATAACATCAACTTTTAAAAGCTCCGCAAGATGAGCTTGAGAATAATTATAATGTTTACGCAATTTTAAAAGCTTACTTGGTAAGTAATTCATAAAACAATTATAACATTGAATATATAGTGCCTTTTTACTAACAAAAAATTTTTTTCAAAAATAATCGTTAAAATATTGATAAATAATCGCTCATGTGCTAATATAATTAAGCGACGCCTGATTAGCTCAGTCGGTAGAGCGTCCGGCTGTTAACCGGCAGGTCACAGGTTCGAGTCCTGTATCAGGCGCCATTTACGGCTAGTTGGTGAAGCGGCTTAACACACTGCCCTTTCACGGCAGCATTCACGGGTTCGAATCCCGTACTAGTCACCATCTCAACTAAGGCCACAATTAATGTGGTTTTATTGTCTAATGATCCCTTAGCTCAGTTGGTAGAGCATCTGACTCTTAATCAGAGGGTCCAGGGTTCGAGTCCCTGAGGGATCACCACTTAAAAAATAAGCGCTGTTCCATTTATGGATTAGCGCTTTTTTAATAGATTACAATTTAAATCAATTAGATATCTTTTGTATTTTAAATGCCATATTTAGATTTATAGCTATTCAACAAATCATTGTAGTGTTCTTTTTGTTCTTGAGTTAGATTTGCTTCGAAATTATGCATATCTAAAGAATCACTTTCTAGTCCAATTATTGTTAAAGCGATATTACTACAGTGGTCGCCAACTCTTTCTAAATCAGTTATTAAATCATTAAACGCAATACCGTGTACTAGTGTGCACTCGTTATTCTTTAATCTTTCAATATGGTTTTCTTTCATTTTTTCTGTAATATCATCTATTGTTTGTTCAAAAGGCTCAATTGTGTATGCCAGATTGATATTGTTGTTAAGAAAAGCTTCAACGGTTATGGCTAACATGTCACATACAGCTAATGCTAATGTATTCATTTCTTTATTTCCACTATCAGAAAAAGTGACGCCTTCTTCATTTATTTGTTGGGCAGATTGAGCAATATTTAGTGCGTGATCCGATATTCTTTCAAAATCACCAATTGCATGCAAGAATCTTGTAACTTGTTCGTTTTGACTTTTAGTCAATTCTTTTCTTGTTACTTTTACTAAATATGTTCCTAATTTATCGGCATATCTATCTACAATGTCTTCTTTTTTGTTTACTTTTTCAAACAGTTTGTCATTATAGTTTATTAACAATTGACATGCATGTTGAATATTGTCCATTGTGAAGCGAGCCATTGAATTTATGCTTAAACGACATTGTTCAATAGCCAATGCTGGATGGGCAATGAAACGATCTTCTAATAAATCTTCTTCATAAACATCTTCATCATCTTCATCGTTTGATTTAATTATTCTCTTTGTAAATGAATCAATTAAATCAATAAATGGAGATAATAACAATATAAAGATTGCTCGATATAGTGTATTAATTAAAGCAATTGAAAATGTATTTAATATCATATTGCTTATTCCAAGATTTAATAAAGCATTTAGTCCATAGAACAATATTGACATTATTACTGCTCCAAATGTATTAATGATTAAATAAGAAAAAGCTACTCTTTTACCTTCAATTGATGCACTTAATGATGAAAGAATAACTGGTAAAGAAGCACCGATGCCAATTCCCATCAATATTGGGAAAGCAACAGAAAAATCAATTGCGCCTGTGCTTGATAAAGCTTGTAAAATACCAACAGCTGCACTAGCTGATTGAATGACGGCAGTAAATACAACGCCAACAAGAACACCGATTAGTGGGTTAGAAAAATCTGTTATAAGTTTTATAAATAATGGAGAATCTTTTAAAACAGAAACAGAATTTGACATTGCTTTCATGCCAAACATCAATATCGCAAAACCCATTAAAATATCACCAACATGTTTTTGTTTAGTGTGCTTTGTGAACATTCTTAAATAGATACCAACAATCGCAATTATGGCTGTTAAAGAATCTGTGGAAAATATTTCAAAGAAACCATTTGAGCCATTAATTGAAGACAGTGACACAATCCAACCAGTAATTGATGTACCGATTATGGCGCCCATTATTACCGCAATAGCTTGTTTAGTCTTCATCATTTTTGAATTAACAAAACCAACAACCATTACTGAAGTAGCTGAAGATGATTGAATGGCTGCAGTTATTCCCGTTCCAAACAATATTGCCTTTAATGGATTAGAAGATAGTTTATACAAGAATAATTCTAATGAGTTTCCAGCTACCTTTTTTAGATTGTCTGACATTAAAGTCATTCCAAACAAGAACAAGGCAACGCCACTTAGTAATGCTAATACATTTGTTAAGTTCATACTTACTCCCCTACTTTATTAAGCTTCTTTATATTATCATATTCAACTTTATTTAAATGACAATAGCCGTTAATATTCTTATCCAAATAATCTTGATGATATTCTTCCGCATCATAAAAAACTTTTAATGGTTTTAATTCAACATAAAACTCATCATATTTTTTCTTTTCATTGTTAAAATACTCATTGATTATTTTATAATCTTCTTCGTTTGTATAATAAACACCAGTTAGATATTGACTTCCAATATCATTTTTTTGTCCATCTTTTTGGCTTGGATCTATACAAATAAAGAAAGCTTTTAATAATGTATTTAATGACAACAATTTATCATCATATAAAACCTTTACAGCTTCTTTAAATCCAGTTGTTCCTGTTTTAACTAATTCGTAGTATGGATTGTCAACATTGCCATTGATGTAGCCGACTGTAGTTTCTAAAACACCATTTAATAGTTTAAATGCTTTTTCAACTCCCCAAAAACATCCACCCGCAAAATAAATCTCTTTAATCATTTTGTGTCCTCTACTAATAAATTATAAAGCCAATTAAAAAATATTTCCTTATTAGCTTTTCTAACATAATGAATATTGTTAGGAAGATTCACATATTCTCCCTTTTCATTTATTTCACTTTGATAATTTCTACCTAATACAGTTTCACCATATGCATAGCTTCTGCCTAAATCAATATGACAACTCGTATCCCAAATATCTGTTAAAACTTCTGGGTGTTTTATTGCGCACACAGCTAGAGGATCATGAAGGGCAATCCCAACAACTTGTCCAGCTTGTTTATTCATAGTTTTTTTAGCTGCATTTAACCTTTGTTCAATCATATCAGCTACAAATATGGCTGCTCTTGTATTAATATCTCTAATTCTTTTTGCTTCATTATAATCAAGGCATATACAAGATGTCGCATCAAGAGAAACCATTGTAACATCAAGCCCGCTATTAATAACTATCTCTGCTGCTTCTGGATCAACCCAAATATTAAATTCAGCTCCCTGTGTTGGTGCATATACATCATGGCTTCCGCCCATTAAAACAATTCTTTTAATCTTCTTTAATATTCTTTCATCGCTTCTAATAGCTAATGCGATATTTGTAAGTGGACCAACAGGAACAAGTGTAACTGAATGATCTTCTTGTTTTAATAGAGTTTCAATTAACCATATCACAGCACTTTTATCTTCATAAGTGATGTTTGGTTTTGGCAAAGGCAAATGGTCTGGATGAATGCGTTTTGAATCATCTAACCTTATTTCGTTGTGAGGTAGAGTTAAGCCTTGTATGCCCCAAGGTATTAGTGTTGAAGCTAAAGGAAGGCTTGCACCTTTATAAACTTTTACGCTTGAATTTAAATAATCAACAACCCTCAGAGTGTTATCTGTAGCATTGTCAATATTCACGTTTCCACTAACTGTGCAAATACCAAGAACATCAAATTCATTACTTAATAAAGCACAAATTATCGCTACCGCATCATCACTACCAGTATCAACATCAAGAATTATTTTTTCTTTTTCCATTTTATTTTCTTTCTAATTTATTTTTCATATATAAATATGCTTTATATGTATACATACAATCACTCAATCCACGATGCTCTTGTATGCCTTCTAAATCACAACGTTCAATTAAATCTTCCAAACGATGGTGTCTTTCAAATGGCCAAAGCCTTTTGCTTAATGACATTGTATCAATATATTTATTATCAAATATCATACCTAAACATTTTGTTGTTGCTTCATTAATGAACTTAATATCAAACAATATGTTGTGACCAATTATCACATCATCTTCTACAAAATCAATAAAAGGGATTAATACATCTTCAATTGGCTTTTCATTTTCTAACATTTCGTTAGATATACCTGTTAATTGCGTTATGAAATAATGAACCTTTTCGTGGGGATTAACTAATACTGAAAAAGTATCAACTATTTCATCGTTTCTAACTTTTATAGCTGACAATTCTATCATCTTACACGTGCGGTAAGACAAGCCTGTTGTTTCTGTATCAAGAACAATATAATCTTTAGGTAGTTTCATTATAATTTTTAATTAATATGTCTAATGGCATGCCATCATCAATCTTGTTTGAAGAAATCAAATCTATATCATAAATTGTCTTGGTTTCTAATTTATCTAAATTGCATAGATTTTCAATCACAAAAATATTTTTGCTTGCTAAATAAGCATCCATTAATGGATGCTCTTTGCCTTTTCTTATTCCTGGCCCATCGATGCCAATAAAAGATACATTTCTTTTAATTAGTTCTTCGATTAAATCTTTATCAAGAATTGAATAATCTTGATAATATTCTTTACTACCATATAAATATTTATTTATATGATTAGTATTAAAAATAACAAAATAGTTTTCTTTAATTAAAGATAAATCAATATCTTTAATTTCAATATTGTCTTCGCATTTAAAGACTATTCCTTTTACTGAACAATCTTTAAATTGCTTGCCTTTTAAATCAATATGCGTTCCTAAATGACCAATTGAAACTTTGACTTCATTTTTTGAAGCTTCTTTAATCATTTCGTCATTTATTTCAATATTGATTTTTAACATATTTAATCAGAATTTCTCTTTCCTATAATTCGTAATATTCTAATAAATAAATTGATGAAGTCTAAATACAATTGAAAGGCCCCAAAAATCATTATTTTATCTAGCATGTTTGCATCAGAAATACCTTCATAATAATAATTTCTTAGCATGCGCATATCATATGCAACCAATCCTAAAAATATAACGATTCCAGCATAGGTAATAATCCATGAGAAAAAATTGCTCTTAAATATTAAAGCATTTAGAATTGTTGCGATAATTATTGAAATCAAAGCTGGAGCAATTAATCCAGAGAATTTGCTTAAATCAACTTTTGTTGTATGTCCAATTAAAGCCATTGAAACAAACATAATTGCTGTTACAATGAATGCTAACCAAATTGAAGTGCTTGTATACTCAATAAAAATAAATGACATCGATAATCCTGTCAATATTGAATAAACAATATATAAAATCCAGGCAGCATTTTTAGACAAATTTCTTAATTTTGCACTAAGAACTAGGGCTACTACAATTTCCGCAACCGCAAATATAATAATGGCGATAAATAGTGCATCACCCAAAACCATATAAATGTCTTTTAAGAATAATGAAACCATATAAGCAACAAACGCACTTGTTGCAACACCAATTGCCACTATCGAATATACCTTCGTTAAAAATTCATTAAATGTCAATTGGTTTTGATTTTCATAGACACTATTATAATTACTCATAACTCCTCCTAATCATAATCTTTCATATTCATTTTATCTAATTCTTTATCCATTACCATTGCTACATCTTTTAAACAAGAATCTTCAAATGGTGATTTTAGATTAGCTAATTTTACAAGCCCAACAAAACTATATGTTCCACCAACTTTACATAATCTTAAATAATCTTCAAATGCTTTTAGATCATTATCTAACATGCGTTTATAAAATTGTAATGCACATACTTGAGCAAGTGTGTAATCAATATAATAGAATGGACTTTCAAATATATGACCTTGGCGATAGAAATAGCCACCTCTTTCAAGCAATGGAAATTCATCATATGAGATATATGGCTTATATTGTTTTTCTAAATTTCTCCATGTTTCTTTTCTTTCTTTTGGAGTCATATTTGGATTTCTATATACTTCATGTTGGAAGTGATCAACTAAACATCCATAAGGAAGGAATGTCAATGTGCCAGCTAATTGTAATAATTTATATTTATCTACATCTTTGCCAAAGAAAGATTCAAGCCAAGGAAACGCAAAGAATTCCATTGACATCGAATGTATTTCACATGATTCATAAGTTGGGAATACTAAATCAGGAATATCGATTTCTTTCATTGACATATATGATTGGAAGCCATGCCCTGCTTCATGTGTTAAAACATTTACATCTCCATCACTTCCATTGAAGTTTGAAAAAATAAATGGAACTTTAAAGTCTGGTAATTCTGTACAATAGCCACCCATTTGTTTATTTGGTTTAGTTGTTAAATCGAATAATTCATTATCAACCATTGTTTGAAAATATTCGCCAGTCTCTTTAGACATCTCTTTATACATTTTTAATGCTGCAGCAACCAAAACTTTTTCATCGCCTATTGGTTTTGGATTGCCACTATTAAATTCAAAGTCTAAATCATATGCCTCAAGTTTATCAACACCAATTCTTTTGGCTTGATTTGCATAAATTTTATTAGCTAAAGGGACAATGTCATTTAATACTTGTTTGCGATAATTAGCTACCATCTTTTCATCATAATCAAAACGATTCATGCGAACATATCCAAGTTCAATAAAAGATTTATAGCCTAACTTTTTAGCCATTTTATCTCTTACTTTTACTAATTTGTCATATATATCATCAAACTTTTCTTCATTATCTTCAAAGAATTTCATATAAGCTTTCATGGCTTCTTTTCTTGTTTGACGATTATTATCTTTCAATAACGGACCAATTGAGGCAAGATTATAAGTTTCACCATTATATTCAATTTTTGCACTTGCTTTAAGTTTTCCATATTCACTCGCTAATTTGTTTTCTTCTTGTAAATCTTCAATAATTTCAGGACTAAATGATTTTAAAGAAAATTCTGCTAATTTAAAGAAAACATCAGGAATATTTAATTCATTTCTAAAAGGAACATTTAAACAAGTTATGAAGAATTCGTTTTCAAATACTTGAATTCTAGGGCTTGTGTTATCCCAATAATCATTTTCTTCATCATAAAATGAATCGCTTGTATCAATAGAATGTCTAATTGAACAAAGAGTCATCATTGTTTGTAAATGAGAGCGATAGTTATTGATGCGCTTAAAAACATCCTTAAATGTTTCTACATCATTTGCGGATTTTAGTTCATTTAAAAGATTTGTATAATCTTTTTCAATGTCTTCATAATTTAGTCTTTCATATTTGTAGTCTTTAAATTTCATCTTTGGTCTCCTATGTTAATATTTCTACTTTTATATTTGAATCAACTAATTCTTTAAATCTTTTGCCATCATCTATGTCACCTATTCCTAAATCTCCATAATGACAAGGTATCGCAATTTCTGGTTTAATTTTGTTTATTAGTTTTGCTGCTTCCTTATAATCCATTGTGAAATGACCACCAACAGGAACTATTGCAATATCAACACTAATATTTTCATTATCTTCATTCATATCACAATCACCAGCTACATAAACTCTTTTACCTTCTATTTTAACGATATAACCTAAATTACCTTTTTCTTTTGGATGAAATCTTTTATTTACATTGTATGAAGGAATGGTCATAACCTCATATCCTTCTACAATTGTTTTTTCATTAGGATTTAATACAACTACATTTTCTCCTCCTAATAAATTGTACATATTATCTGGAATCACAAAGACAGTATCTTCTTTTTCTATTTTTTTAATATCATCAATAGAAAAGTGATCATAGTGATCATGAGTAATAAAAACAATATCTGCATCATGGCTTTCTTCATCAATCATAAATGGATCAAAATAGATAATCTTATTACTGATGATTTTAATAGAACTTTGTTTATTAATTTGAATTTTCATTTAGACCTCTTAATAAATCTTTAAACACTTCTGATGCGATAAATAAGCCAGCACTTCCAACCACAAAGATGCTTGAACCAAGTTTAGGAACCTGTATTGGTGGGCTATCTACAAAGACAACATCAATCTTATGACGATATTTTTCTTTTCTTACAAGATTTCTAAAAGCCTTAGCTAAAGGATCGTTTTGTGTTTTATCTAAAGTTGTGCGCTTAATGTTTTCAATTTTTATTCTTTTTGCGGTGCCAAGAGAAGATAATATTGGTATATTTTTTTCATGGCACTTCTTAATTAAAGAGAATTTACTATTAAGTGAATCAATGCAGTCAACAACATAATCATATTTTTTTAATTTAAAATTCTCATCAATATATTGATTATAAGCTTCTACTTTACAATCAGATATCTCTTCTAATCTTTTCTTCATTTCTTCAACTTTAATCTTGCCAATATTGTTTTTGTTGCTAAGTAATTGGCGATTTAGATTTGAAGGATCTACAATATCATAATCAACAATATCTATTTTACCAATGCCACTTCTCGCTAAAGCTTCAGCAACAAATGAACCAACACCACCAACGCCGCATATTAAAACTTTTTTCTTTTTAAGAAATTTAATTGCATCTTTACCAAGCAAGATTTCTAAACGTTCTAAATATTTAGCCATTCTTCAATATCCTTTTTTGCGCTATCTTTATCTTCATACCAATTAAGATTCATCTGGTTTTTAAACCATGTATATTGTCTTTTTGCGAAATGTTTAGTATTTGATTTAACAGAAGCTATACATTCATCTAAAGTTTTTTCACCATTAAAAAATTCTTTAAATTCTTTATAACCAATGCCTTGCATAGATTGATTAGAAAAATTGATGTCTGAATCTAATAGGCCTTGAATTTCTTCTAGCAAACCCTCTTCTATCATTTTATCAACACGTATATTTATTCTTTCATATAGGCTTTCTCTATCTAATGTTAGTCCAATTATTTTGGCATCATATAGAAGTTTATGTTCTTGTTTAGATGCAATATCTGCAATTCCTGTTTTATGTTTTCTTAATACATTTAAAGCTCTCACTAATCTTTTACGATTATTGATGTGTATCTTTTCTAATGAAGCAGGATCTTCTTTTAATAAAACATCATATATATCTTCATTGCTTAATTCATCATAAGGATTATCTTTTTCTTCTTCATCAAAAAATACATAATCATACAATAAGGCTTTAATATATAAACCAGTTCCACCAACTATTATTGGTAGTTTATTCTTTAAACTTATTTCTTCAATTAAAGATCTTCCTCTTTCTTGAAACTCTTTAACGGAATATGTTTCATTGGCATCTTTGATGTCAATTAAATGATGTTTAATGTTTGACATTTCATCTTGACTTATTTTGGCACTACCAATATTTAGTCCTCTATATATCTGAATAGAATCTCCAGATATTATTTCGCCATTAAAAGCTTTGGCACATTCAATTCCAAAGGCTGATTTTCCACTAGCTGTAGGCCCTACAATAACTAAGACTTTTTGCATATCTTAATTATATAAAAAACGACAATATTTATTCTTGTTTCTTTATTTATCTTATGTATGTTTGCACCTTTCTTCATCAATTGAAAAAATGCTTCATATCTTATTTAGGAAAATAGAATATATTTGCGTTAATATAATTTATATCTTTTAATCTAATACAAGATGTTTTTAAAACTTTCCTCTTTTATAGATACATTACTTTCACTATCTCCATGATAGATTTCAAATGTCTTTGTTTTGTCTTTATATACAATACATTCTTTTCTATCTGGTTCTGAAAAAAAGAAAAACGCACTGTTATGTGCGTTTAGTATCCACTTCCATAATTGAAGATGTCATATTTATTTATATTGATTTGTTTGTTCTTTTCAAAGGTTACATAGTTCTCATTTCTTTCTTCTAGAACTTTTTCTACTTTAACTATTTCTCCTTTGAATAATGAATAGTTATTGTAGTTACCATTTAGTATGTAATCGTTTGATAACCTACCAAAATACTCCATGGCTGCATTTTTATCAATTACAAACTCAATTACTGAGTTATCACTTGTGTGATAACAATTTGTATAATCAGTATCGCCATCAGATTTTTCTTCACATTTTACAAGTGGCAATACAACGCCTGATTCAAGTGTGAAATAATATCTGTCACCAATTTCACCATAGAATGATCCAAGTGCAACACCAATAAAACCATCTTTGTCATATAAAAAACCTGTTTGTTCATCTACTGTTAGTTCTTCTCTTATAAACCAATATTGTCTTGAATCTCTAGCGGTTGTTGCACGATAATCCATATATGTTTTTGAAGAATTACTTGCGCATACATCTATTTCTTCACTTTTAAATTCTTTTTGATAGTCATATAAATCATCTATAGAAAAAGCTCTTTCTTCTTTTTCTTCTTCATAAGAAAATCCTGAACTTGTTAAAGACAATAATAGAATAAATAATACAAGTATAACTTTTTTCATAGGGTAATTATTATATTATCATATTTTTTTGATATTGAAGTAATTTTCATAAAATGATAGTATTTACTTACTGAGGGAGTAGCAAGCCTAAAGGTGATAAGTACAACATCATGGCTCTAAGCCTGGCTTATCTTAATTTGCGAGACTCATGTTGTTATACATGAGTGTTAGCTTGTGTATGACACAAGCTTTTATTTTTTTTATGGAACACAATTTTATTATTAATGCATTTTTATTAGGAATAGGATTAGCGATGGATGCTTTTTCAATTTCCTTAGCTAATGGTTTAAATAAGCCTAAAATGAATTTTAAAGATGTCTTACTGATGGTCTTTGTCTTTGGACTGTTTCAAGCTTTAATGCCTTTAATTGGTTGGCATCTTACTTCTCAATTAGCAGAAAAATTTGAAATTATTAATAAAATTGTTCCATATCTTGCATTAATCTTGCTTCTTTATATCGGTATCAAAATGATTGTTGAAAAAGACAAGAAAGAAGAAAAAGTAAGCTTAAACTTTTCTGTTCTTGTCATTCAAGCGATCGCAACATCTATTGATGCATTGTCAGTTGGCTTGACAATGATTGCTTACTCATTTTCAAAAGCTTTATATGAAGCATTAATTATTGGAATTGTTACTTTTATCTTATGTTTAATTGCTTACTATATAGGGAAAAAAGGTGGTAACAAATTATCTAATAATGCACCAATTATTGGTGGAATTATATTGATAATTGTAGGAATAAAGATATTTATCTCGGGGGTTATTTAATGTTAGTTGCTATTTTATTATTTATTGTTGGTCTTGTGCTATTAATTATTGGTGGCGATAAGTTTGTTGATGGTGCTACTGGAATTGCTAAAAAATTTCATGTACCAGATCTATTAATTGGTGCTACGGTTGTATCAATTGGCACAACCTTACCAGAAGTTATGGTAAGTGCTACAGGTGCCTTAGAGGGGCATCCACAAATTGCTTATGGAAATGCAATTGGTTCAATTATTTGTAATACTGCTTTAATTTGTGCAATTACAATTGCTGCTAAACCATCTACAGTAAACAAAAAAACAATGAAGCTTCCTGTTATTTTCTTTTTTACAGCCGCTTTATTGTATTGTATATTTGCGTATGGCGATGCTTTCTTTACAAGACTTGAAGGTATTATCTTGCTTTCAATTTTTGTTGTTTATATAATTCTTCAAATTAAATCTGCTAAAGAAAATAAAACTGAAGAAGAAATTGAAGAAGAACAAAACACGCCATTATGGAAAGATATTTTATTTCTTGTCTTAGGTGCTATCGCTATTGCTTTTGGTGCAGACTTCTTAGTAGATAATGGTACGATAATTGCGAAAGGCTTAGGTGTTCCAGAATCAGTAATTGCTTTGACATTTGTTGCACTAGGAACTTCGTTGCCTGAGCTTGTTACAGCCATAACATCATTAAGAAAGGGACATGGCTTATTGTCTCTTGGAAACATTATTGGTGCAAATCTATTCAATCTTGTTTTAGTATCTGGTGTATCAATTGCTTTATCGCCATTTGCTGTTCCAGTAGAAAAAGTTTTATTTGGAATGAATGCTTCATTTATTCTTGATATACCAGTAATGTTGTCAGTTATGGCATTACTTGTTTTGCCACCATTAATTAAAGGACGTTTATATAGATGGCAAGGTATCACATTACTAATAATTTATGCTTGCTATTGTGGAATTCAATTCTTTCTATAAATACTAAACAAATCTCAAATGAGATTTGTTTTTAATTATTTTACAATTGTAATTTTCATATCGCTTAAGATATTAAAGAATCTTATTGTTATTTGATTTTTTGCTTCTTTTGACATATACATCCTTAACAAGTCACCATTTTCGTATTTGCTTTTATCTACGAAATCAAAGTTTTTATCTAAGATATGTGTTTCATATAAATCAGCTTTATCAACTCTTGTCTTAAAGCCTTCATATTCAAATTCAATTGCTTTCATATTTTCTACATCGCAAAAGATTGTTGCTTGTATGCCTTCACTACTTGAATAATCGCCAAGACTAATTAAGCTATTTTCATTAATTTCGCCGCCTGTTACTCTATTCCAATTACTAGATGACAATTTATTTATATTTTCAAATCTTATTTCATGATTAATTTCATATTTTCCATATAAAGTTATATCGTTTGTTATCCTATTATCAATTTTGAATTCATTTAGATAATTTTCATCCATATACCAGCCCTTAAATATCGCACCCTCTTTTTGAGGCACCACTATATCAAGAGTTGAATTATATGGAATTATCTTGTCATATGATTTACCATCAAGTACATAAGTTAAATTAACATCGGCATAATTTATGTTGATGTCGATATCTTTTTTTATATTGTAAAGAGTTATTGTAAATGCTTCATTTTTGTTGGCTTTATTTGAATGAACAAATTTTAGAATACTATTTTTATTTCCTGTTTTTCTTTTCCAAAACCATTTTCCTACATAAACAGTTGTATTGTTTTCAATATCATTTTTATTTATTTTGACTTTTCTACTTCCATTAGTTATAAGAATATCTTTTATATTTCCTTCATAATTATTCACAACAACACTAATTCCATTTTCATTTTTAAAATTATCAAAAAGGATTATTCGATTATTATCGTAATCTATATAGCCATTATCTTTTATTTGGCTTTCAAAGCTTGTTGAAATAATTGATTTTGCGTTATTAAATCTAACAGAAATAATCTTTAAATATTTTCCATAAATAGTTGTATTTGAAGTGATGGCTTTTGAAAAATCATAAGCGTTTTTATATTCGGGATCACTATACCAGCCCATAAAAGCATAGCCATCAATCTCTGGTATTATGTCGCCTTTTAATTTATAATTCTCAGCAACTGTTTCAATTATATTTTCGGCTTTTTTATTTAAATCAAAAGTAACATCGTAAATATTATTGGTGTATACAGCTTTCAAGCTTGTGTCTTCAGTAAATGTATCGTTTGTAACTTTATAATCATTGATATCATACCAACCCGCAAAATTAGTATTTTCTTTTTTAGGATCTTTTGGATAATCTATTTTATTGTTATAAGTTAATGTGGAATAGATGTTTGTGCCATCTTCAAACTTGCCTTCTGATGCATCAAATATTATGTTGTTTCGATATTCATAATTGATATTAATGTCTGAATTCGCATTATAGATTGTTATATTATTCTTATCGTATGCCAAAATATCATCATCATTATGAATATTTGAAAATAAATAATTATTTGATAAATAATAAGTATTATCAAATCTAGATAGACTTAATTTCTTATCATCTAATTCAAAATTTATTCTATCTATTTCTTTATCTAGAGGATTAATATTAATATTTAATCCTTCAGCCAAATTATAATTACCTAAAATATAAGATTCGTTCTCATCTTTTAAATATGTATCATATGTTTCATTAGAAGAATAATCATTGATATTTTCTATGCTTAATTTATTTTCATTAGCATAGTGAAGCACTATTGTTAAATCATCAGCAACATAATAAAAACGACAAAAGAAAGTTGTATCAGAAATAGCAAATTTTAATATCCTAGTTGCATTGCTTGATACTGTACTTGTAAGACTTCCATCTTCTTTTATAAGTAATCCACTTGTAATATTGTATAGTGCTTTATCGCCATAAAATACATCAACGCCAGTAACTTTTGTTTCAGCACTTGTCTTTTGTGAATACCTTTTTGTTGTGTTTGGCCCGCTTTGATCTACCTCTCCAGCGAATGAGCCAATTAGAGAATAACCAGTATCAATTCCGTTTTCAAATATATAAGTCGCCTTTTCTCCTGCAACTTCTCTTCCATATCCTCTAACAAGTTCAACGCGATATCCAACAGCATTTATTTCTTTTTCGTTTATAAAAAAACAAGAAATGAATAAGAATATACTAATAACAAATGTTAATGTTTTTTTCATAGAGAATATCTTTTTCTAATATCATTATAAAAAATATAATAAAATATTGTTGAAATTTTTTGAAAATGTCACCACTAAACAATAAAGGAAAGATTATCTATTCTTTCCTTTTTTCGATATAGTCTGATATTCTACTAGTTAATTCTTTTTTATTATCGACAACATCTTTTAGTCTAGTTTCTCTTAT
>JAFRCV010000010.1 GCA_017404205.1 Erysipelotrichaceae bacterium | reverse complement strand
AATATACCCAAAAATAGAACTAATTAAAACAAATATAGTTACTTATCATAGTTAATAAAACAAAAAAACATATAAAATAGGCACGATTTGTATAAAATCATGCCTATTTTATATTTGTCTTAATTACTTTAGAAGGTAACGTAAATCATTCATCAGCTTCTGGAATAACTTCTTTAATACTTGTATCTACACTACTTTCAATATTTTTAAATTTAACTGTTACATCGCTATATTCATTAACATTGCTTCCTGCAGGAAGTGATTGTTCATATGCAACTCCATAGCCATCCATCATTATTGGAACACCACTAATATTCCAATAATTTATTACTTCTTTTCTTGTCCAACCATTAAAATTAGGAAGACTTATAGTATTTGTATCAGTTAATAAATATACTTTTGTTTTTGAATAAACTTGACTATTGGCCTCAGGATATTGTTTATATACAATATCTCCATTGCCTATTCTTATGACATCAAGTTCATATTCAGCATTTAATAATTCATAAGCATCATTATAGTTTTCACCAATAACATTAGGCATTTCTTCTTTTTTAATAATGTTATTTATTTGGTGTTCATTTTGATTGTATCCAACTTCTGTTAAGATTGCGGTTCTTTTAATTAAGTTTTTAATTGGATTTGAGAAAGTATGATTGTAATAATCATAAGGAGAAATATATGCAAAATAAATCATATATTGAGGATTATTGGCTGGAAAAGCTAACATTACCGATGTAATTGAATCATCTGAGTTATATCCACCACCTTCAATAATCTCTGATGTACCTGTCTTGGCCATAATATCAACTTCATCTACGGCATAATATTTAGCAGTACCTGCTTTATCACTAACTACTCTTGTGAGCAATTCTTGCATTTGCTTGGCAGTTGATTGTTTAATTGGCGTTGAAACAACTGTTCTTTTACCACTATATATTATTTCATCATTATCACTATCAACTATCTTATCAATATAATAAGGTTTGACCATTTCCCCATTTCCAAAAATTGCACTGTATCCTTGCATTAATTGAAGCATGGTAACACTACTTCCCTGCCCATAAGTAAGTGACAATTTTTCACTTGGCCAATTGTAATGTTTAACTCCACTAACTTCTTCAATGCCATCAGTATCAACTTTCTTAAAGAAACCAAATTTATCTAAATATTCCGAATATTTTTCGACACCAACATAATCAGATAATAGAGTTGAAGTTGCAACATTACTTGAATATATTAATCCATAGTCTAGTTCTATTGTTCCCCATGATTTACCTGCGGCATTAGAAATACAACCATAGTTTTCTCCATATGATCTATATGGTTGATTACCATTTGTTAAATAACAATATGCGCTAGAATCAAATGTTGCATTTCCATTATATGTGCCAATATCCATTGCTGTAGCATAGATAAATGATTTCATTACTGAACCAGGCTCATATGGAACTTGTGAGCCCATATTTGTCCAATCTTCAATAGTATTCATGTCGTTTGGATCAAAAGATGGCGTTTGTCCCCAAGCTAATATTTTGCCTGTATTTATTTCCATTACTGAGCCCCAAGCTTTTGAGGCATTATTTTGACTTGTTACTTCATCAAAAGCAGTTTCTAATGCTTGTTGAATAGAAGTATCAATAGTTGTATATACATCATAACCATTGCTTGCAGGTTCAACTTCTTCCCTCATTCCTGTTAAAACATAACCGTTTTTATCTTTTTGATAAATATGCTTGCCATCAATACCTGATAGTTCATCATTTAAATAAGCTTCAAGGCCCATCTTGCCTATTAGTTTTCCATCTTCATCACTTTGAGCATAGCCAATTAGGTATGGTGCAAAATTTCTGCCTTGATTATAAATTCTTTTTGTTGATTCTTTAAAACCTATGCCATGTATACCATCATAATTTAAGATGGCGTTTTTTGTTTCTTCACTAAGATTTCTTCCTTTTAGGCCTAATTCAGTTTGATAAAGATTAGGATTATTAGTCAGATAATAAAAAATATCGCTTGCATCCATATCTAAATAATTAGCTAATACTTGTGAAGTATAAAGCGGATCATCTACATAAGCCACATTCTTGCCACTTTTACGATTTTTATCTAAATAGCAAATTATGTCATATGTTTTTTGATCTTGAGCAACTATTTGTCCATTAGCATCATAAATATTGCCTCTTTTAGCATAAATAGTTTCTGATACTAGAGAAACAGATTCAATATATGGTTCAAGAGAAGTATTTGAACGAATGTGTACCTTAAAAACTGAGACAATAAAAACATTGACAATACAAATTATTGTCAATGTTAAAGCCAAAAGATAGATAATGCGAAGCATAGCGTTGCTTTGCTTCATATTAATAACCGCCTTGGATAGAAATTATATTATCTTGATTTTGATTAAGACCTGCATCTTGAGCAATCATATAAATACGATCTTTATTTTCTAAGCTAGCAATTTCAACATTAAGTTTTTGATTGTCTGCTCTTAAATCATTTATTTGATTATTCATATTTTGTATTTTCATAGTTAAAGATGTAGTATGAATGTTAACAAAAATTCCTGAAAAAAGTAAACTCAAAATTGATAAAGTGAAAAACAATCTTGCGAAACGATTTAAATGATCAACTTTTCTTTTTCTAATCTTTGCCATATCAATCTCCTAATCTTACAATTCCTCTTAATTTGGCGCTTTTACTTCTTGGGTTATTCTTAATTTCATCTTCGCTAGGACTTATTGCCTTATGATTTATTAAGGCAAATTTAGCTTTTTCTATTTCTTCTGGAAGTTTAAATATTCTTTTGTCATCTTCCACGCTACTTAACTGTTTAAATTTCCTTTTAATTAGTCTGTCTTCTAGAGAATGAAAGCTTATTATTACTGCCTTTCCATCTTTTTTTAATATTTGATCGAAGTTATCTAAGAAGAAAGAAAGGGAATCTAATTCGTGGTTAACTGCTATACGCAAAGCTTGAAATACTTGTTTAGCAGGATGCCCTTTTTGGCTGAGAATTTTTGAAGGGAGGGCTTCTTTGATAACTTCAACCAGTTGTAATGTTGTTTCAATTGGAACAGTTTTTCTATGTTCCACTATTTTCTCCGCTATTCTTCTAGCGAATTTTTCTTCACCATAGTCATAGAATATTTTGATTAATTCTTCTTGACTGTAGGTGTTAATGATTGTGTAGGCTGTTAAATCATTATCGCTATTCATGCGCATATCTAATGGTCCATCATAGCGATATGAGAAGCCCCTACTAGCTTCATCAAATTGTGGAGATGAGACACCAAGATCTAACAAGATGCCATCAACTGAATCCACATATTTATTCATATTCATGTAATTGTCATGAATATAAATTACATTTTTATAGTCTTTTAAGACTTCTTTTGATTCTTCAATTGCTTGATTATCTAAATCGAAACAATATAGTTTGCCATTTCCAAGCTTTTCAAGAATCTTCTTGCTATGACCTCCGCGGCCAAGCGTTCCATCTATATAGGTGCCACCTTCTTTGACATCTAATAATTCTAGTGCTTCATTTAGAAGGACACTTATATGTTTAGTCATTGTCTAGTAAGTCGCTTAAGTTTTCAGCTACATCTTCGAAGCTCTTATCAGCTTCATCAATATATTCATCCCAAGTTTTCTTATCCCAGATTTCAATATGGTCATTAGCACCAATGATCGTTACTTCTTTTTTGATGCCTAATGGTTCAGCTAAATTTGTAGGTATTAAGATACGTCCTTGGTTATCTAATGTACATTCACATGCGCTACTTGTTAAGACTCTGATATATTGTCTTGTAGCTTTTTTTGTAGTTGGAAGTTTGTTTATTTCAATGAATATCTTTTCCCATTGTTCAAGTGAATAAATTGTTAAACAATTATCTAAACCTCTAGTCAATATAAAAGATGAATGAAGTTCATTTCTTAACTTACTAGGTATGATTATTCTTCCTTTAGCATCTAAATTATGCGAATATTCACCTATAAACATTTCCCACTTTTACCCACTTTTAACCACTTTATACCACTATTATGACTTAAATATAACATCAAGTCAATAAAAAAACCACATTTTTATGAAAAAAAATGTGGTTTTTTACGATATATTGTTTTTTAATTTATTTAGCTATTTCTTTTAAGATATTATCTGCAACATATACGCCAGATGCACTAGCATGTGATAAAGAATGCGTAACACCACTGCCATCACCTATCATATATAACTTCTTATACTTAGTTTCTAGATTATTGTCGACATCTACTTGCATATTATAGAACTTAACTTCTACACCATATAATAAGGTATCATCATTGGCAGTGCCTGGGGCAATCTTATCTAATGCATAAATCATTTCGACAATACCATCTAATATTCTTTTTGGTAATACTAGGCTTAAATCACCTGGTGTCGCATTTAAGGTAAGTCTAACTGTACTAGCAGCGATTCTTTCTTCAGTAGATCTTCTACCTCTTTCAAGATCTCCAAATCTTTGAACAATTACGCCACCACCTAACATATTAGAAAGTCTAGCGATAGATTCAGCGTAACCAGTAGAATCCTTAAATGGAACGGAGAATTTCTTAGATACAAGTAACGCAAAGTTTGTGTTCTCAGTCTTTTTAGATGGATCTTCAAATGAATGTCCATTAACAGTTACGATACCATTAGTATTTTCATTAACTACTAAGCCATTTGGATTCATACAGAAAGTACGTACATTATCTTCAAACTTAGCTGTACGATATACAATCTTACTTTCATATAATTGATCAGTAATATGTGAGAAGATTGCAGCTGGAAGCTCAACTCTAACTCCAATATCAACACGATTACTTCTTGTCTCGATTCCTAGTTTCTTACAAATAGCTTCAGACCATTTAGAACCACTTCTACCAACCGAAACAATACAATACTCACAATCTATTTGACCATTTTCATATATTAATGAATAAGAATCATCATTAACTTTAATATCTTCAATTTTAGTATCAAAATAGAAGTCTACATGTTCCTTTAAGACATTGTATAAGTTTTCTAATACAACATAATTAATATCAGTACCTAAATGTCTTACAGAGGCATTTAATAGTTGTAGACCATTTTGCATACAAATCTTTTTAAGATCACTATTAGCTGTAGAATACATTTTAATATCTTGGCCTGCATAAGACATATTTATTTCATCAATATATTCCATTAATTTTAAAGCTTTATCTTTACCAATATATTCATATAAAGAACCACCAAAGTCATTAGTGATGTTATATTTTCCATCAGAAAAAGCACCTGCCCCACCAAAACCATTCATGATTGAACATGTCTTACAATTGATACAGCTCTTAACCTTGTCATTATCGATTGGGCATTTTCTCTTACTTAATTCGTGTCCACAATCAATAATCGCAATCTTAAGAGAATTATTATTCTTAACTAATTCATAGGCCGCATAAATACCACCAGGGCCAGCCCCTATTATCGCAATATCATATTTCATTAACTTTTTCCTTACATATTAATTTTAACATTAATATATAAAAGAAGAGACATAATGAAAAGAATCGCTTTTTATAAGCAATTCTTGATTTTAATTATTTTAAAATATACTTTTGTTATTTACTCATCTCAAGCGTTTGCGCAACTTCTTTAACTAAATTTTGTATTTGGACATTATTGCTTAAATTCATTTCATCAAATGTCTCTTTCACGTCATCTAACACACTTTGATTAATCATATTTATTAGTGTAGAATACTCTTTTCTAGTAGAATTTAATCCAATTAAAGTTTGTTTATCTTTTATTGATTGTTTTGCTTCTTTAAAAGAATTTACAATAGATTCTACGATTAAATCAGTTTCATTTTGATTGTGATTCTCGTCTATAAATATGAAATCATACAATTCGTTTTTGAATTGCTTAGATAATAAAGATTCATATGTATCTACCCAATCATCGTGATACCCATGCCATTTTTGAACATCTTTATGACTAAAGTAATATACTTCGTCATAATTAGATATAGTACATGCGAACATAGATGCTAAAGTGACTATCGCTGATAAAATATCATTTTTATTGTTGCTTGTAGATTTGTTGAATATTGTAATTAATAATTTCAAAATAGCTTGTTCTTCATTAATTAGTTCATAATATTCATCTTCAGAAAATTCATTTCCTATTTTCTTGCGGTCTAGCATGTTTTTATAAGTTCCAAGCATTTTATCAAACTTATAAAAAGTTTCCTGGTCATGTTTATCTAGAACTGTTTCTGCTAGACTATTAATATTATCTTTGACATCCTTTAAATCTTTATGAACTAAAGCAAAACCCGCAACTGTTGCACAAAGATTCAAAACACCTGTAACAGCACTAACTGTAGATAATACATTTGAAAGATTAAGTTGTTTTGATAAATCAATAGAGAACTTATTCAAATTATCAACATTTTTGGATAAATTCTTTATTCCGTCCTTTATAGCTTTTTGAATTTCATAACTATCATCTTTCAAAATAATCTTACTAAAAGGATTGTATTTTCCATTCTTTTGCCTATTGAAAGCTTCAAATGCTTTGCTTCCGAATTTTTCATAAAACTGGCTTAATGTCATTGGTGTAGGTGCTTTAGCCATATTAGTCTAACTCACTTTCGGATCTATTGCTAAGCATATTTAAATATAAAAGAATCAACAGCATATCAACGAAATTAAATTTGTGATATTTAATATTCATATCAGCTGATGTTCTACCATTTTGGAATAATGCTTTATATGACTTGGTACCTCTTAATCGTTTAATAGTTTCATTTATCTTATCTTTTGTTAAATCAAAATCAAATTCTCTTTTCTCGTCTCTTGAAACATACAAAGAAACAAATATTCTAGTAAAATCTTTTGCCTTTTCAAAATCGTATTTAGAATCCTTTTTTAATTCATTTACTATTTCTTCAGCTTTATTAAAGTATTTTTCTTCGCGACCACCCTTTTTATCAAAGCTTGATATTGCAGGCAAAAGACAATTAACATAGTTTTGTAAAACATCTTTATAATTGACGTTGTTCTTTATATGATATGTTTCAATATAATCAAGAACTTTTTCAATAAAGATGTCTTTATCGATATTATTATCATCTAAATAATTAAAAACAATAAACTCACTACAAAAAGCCTTAAATACTTGATAGTAATCATCAGCTAAATCTTCAATTAACTCGATAATTCCTTTGTTAACAACTAATGCATCTTCACTTAGATATTTTTTAGGCAATATAATAGATGGAATAGTTGGCACTATGTCTTTAAACTCGTTAAAAATGTCGACAACTTCTTTGCCAAATTTAAATACGTCTTTAATATCACGATGTGCTTCTTTAGTTTTTTTAAGTACGTCTTTTACAAAACTGTCGTTTTTCTTTTCTTTTTCTTTTCTATTGTTACTGCTCATAAATTATTCCGCGCCTTTATTGTGTTTTACCACAACATCATGTGCTCCACCTTCAACAATTGAAGTAGCAGATACAACAGTTAAGCGTGCTTTCTTTCTAAATTCTTTTAAATTATTAGCACCACAATTAGCCATTGTTGATTTTATTTTAGAAACCGTTGTTAAGACATTATCTTTAAGTTTACCTGCATAAGGAACATAAGAATCAACACCTTCTTCAAACTTGAAGCCGCCCTTACCACCAAGATCATATCTTTGCCAATTACGAGCACGTGTAGAACCTTCACCCCAATATTCTTTATAATATGAACCATTGAAGTTAATTAGACTTGAAGGTGATTCTTCAAATCTTGCGAAGTATCTTCCTAACATTACAAAATCAGCACCCATTGCTAAAGCTAAAGTTATATGATGATCATAAACAATTCCACCATCTGAACAAATAGGAATATAATAACCTGTCTTTTTATAATATTCATCTCTTGCCTTAGCTACTTCAATAACTGATGTAGCTTGTCCTCTACCTATTCCTTTTGTTTCTCTGGTGATACAAATTGAACCACCACCAATACCTATTTTAATAAAATCAGCACCACAATCAGCTAAATATTTAAATCCTTCGGCATCAACAATATTACCAGCACCAACTTTCATATTCTTATAATGCTTTTTAATCCATGCTATTGTGTCTTTTTGATATTCAGTAAAACCTTCAGAAGAATCAATACATAAAACATCAACACCCGCTTCAATTAATGCTGGCACTCTTTCTTTATAATCTCTAGTATTTATTCCTGCCCCAACGATAAATCTTTTATCATCATCTAATAATTCATTTGGGTTTTCTTTGTGTGATTCATAATCTTTTCTAAAGACCATATAAACCAAGTTGCCCTTATCATCTATTACTGGCAAAGTGTTTAGTTTATGATCCCAAATAATATCATTGCAACGACTTAAATCATCTTTTACATTTGCACATATTAATTTATTAATTGGTGTCATATATTTAGATACAGGATCTTTTAAGTCAACTTTATTTATACGATAATCTCTTGAAGTAATTAAGCCTTTTAATTTTCCATTAGATAAACCGTTATCAGTAACCGCAACTGTTGAATGCCCAGTTTTTTCTATTAATGTTAATAATTCTTCAAGACTTGAATCAGGTTTGATGTTTGAATCTGATACTACAAAGCCTGCCTTATATCTTTTAACTTTTCTAATCATTTCAGCTTGTGATTCAATTGCTTGTGAGCCAAAAATGAAACTTATGCCACCCTCTTTAGCTAACGCAATTGCCATATTATTGTCTGATACTGATTGCATAATTGCAGAAACCATTGGCAGTTTTAAACTCAAACTAGGTTTCTTGCCCTTTGAATACTTAACTAATGGAGTAGTTAAATCAATATTTTCTGGAGTATTCTTTTTAGTTGAAAGTCCTGGAACTAATAGATATTCATTAAATGTTCTTGATTCTTCTTTAAAAAACTTTGCCATACATGCTCCTTTTTTGCACTATTATAAAACATAATTTTATTATTAGTAAATATGATAAAATTTGATAGTTAGGAGTCAAGAACTATGAAATTAAAGAATTCTTATTTTTTTACCTTGAGAGAAGATGTTAGAGATGAAGACTCTAAAAGTGGTAATTTACTAGTAAAAGCTGGTTTTATCAAAAAAACATCAGCTGGTATATATATGATGTTGCCTCTTGGCTTAAGAGTACAAAATAAAATAGAAAATATTATTCGTAAGCACATGAATGAAACTGGTGCCCAAGAAGTTAAAATGCCTGCTTTAATAGCTAGTGAATATTATGAAGATTCAGGAAGACTTTCAGGATTTGGCCCATCAATTTACAAACTAAAAGACCGTAATAATAAAGATATGGTCTTAGGACCAACACACGAGGAACTTTTTGCCTATGGTGCTAAATCGATGATTAGATCATATAAAGATATGCCATTTAATCTTTATCAATTCCAAACTAAATATCGTGATGAACCTCGAGCACGTTTTGGACTAATTAGAGTAAAAGAATTTGTAATGAAAGATGCTTATTCTTTTGATGCAGATGAACAAGGATTAGATGTATCATACAAAAAGATGTTTGATACCTATAAGAAGTCGTTTGATGAAATGGGAATCAATTATCGTATTGTAAGAGCCGATACAGGTATTATGGGCGGTTTACTATCTGAAGAATTTCAAGCAATTAGTGAAATTGGTGAAGATAGTATCTTCTATTGTGATTGTGGTTATTCTAGCAATCTAGAAGTGGCTGCTTTAAAATATATAGACCACAGTGATGAGGAAGAAAAAGAATTACAATTAGTTGAAACACCAGAGAAAGAAAGCATTGAAGATGTTTGTGAATTCTTAAATATTGATCAAAAGAATTCTGTAAAAGCTCTATTAATGAATGTTGATGGTGAATTTGTAGTCTTCTTTATTAGAGGAGATAGAGAATTAAACGAAACAAAGGTTCAAAAATTATTAAAAGCAAATGAAATTGGCTTTGCGGATGATTCTTTAATTGCAACTTCAAATGCAATTCCAGGTTTTACTGGTCCAATTGGTTTAAATGCCAAAATAGTTGTTGATGATGAAGTTTTAGCAATGAGAAATTTCTGTTGTGGAGCTAATAAACATGGTTATCACTACATCAATGCCAATCCTAAAGATTTTAAATATGATATACATGGCGATATCGTAAATGTGAAACAAGGAGACATTTGTCCTATTTGTGGCAAACCATTAAAGCAAACAAAAGGTATTGAAATTGGCAATACATTTAAATTAGGCACAAAATATGCAAAAGCAATGGACCTACATTATTTAAATGCCAACAACAAAGAAGAAGATGTATGGATGGGTTCTTATGGTATTGGTCTTGGTAGAACCATGGCAGCCATCGTTGAACAAAATAATGATGATAAAGGAATTATCTGGCCAATAAATATCGCTCCATATCACGCAATCATTCTTGTCATGTCAAGTAAAGATGAAATCCAAAATAAATTAGCTAATGACTTATATGATCAATTAAATAGTTTAGGCATTGAATGTATACTTGATGATCGCAATGAAAGACCAGGTATTAAATTCAACGATGCTGATTTAATTGGTATTCCATATCGAATTACCGTTGGAAGAGGCGCAAGTGAAAATATTGTTGAGATTAAAAAGCGCGATGAAGAAGAAAGTAAAAATTTATCAGTTGATGAATTAATTGAATTCTTAAAAGAAAAGATAAATGGATAACCATTTATCTTTTTTTGTTTAATGATAATAAATAATCAACAAGTGAAGAAATCAAGATGATTATGATAGTCCAAGCTATTATATCAGCCATCATAAAGTTGGCTTTTGCGAAATACAATTCTTTGCCTATTCCGCTTTTTACTTGTGACAATATTTCAGCCATTATTGAAACTTTAAAACCAAGTGAACAACAATTACTTAAAGATGTAAGAATGTCATTTTTAATTAATGGCAAGTAAACTTTACGAATCTTGTATAAAATAGCTACATCATACATCTCAGTTACTTCAATCAATGACTCGTCAATATTAAGCAAAGCATTCAATATCGAAATATAGAATATTGGAAATACCACAAGAAAAGATACAAGTATGGCACTGCCATCTCTTCCTAGCCACAATAGCGCAATGATTATATAAGTGATATTTGGAATTGTTTTTAGTAACACATATAAAGGATGCATAAAGTCTCTTATATTTTCATTGAAGTAAGCTAAAAAAGCTAAAATAAGGGCAATAGTAAAACTAATAATCAATCCTAATAGTGTGCGCCATATTGTTGTAAAAATAATCATTAAAAATGATGAAGAAAAAACAATATTCTTTAAAGATATCAAAATCTCAACAATACTAGGAAGTATGTATGCCTTATTAATGAGACTACTCAATAATATATAAATTATTAATATGCTTAATATTGATAAGATATAATTCTTTTTCATTATTTGATTATTACGCTTTCATTAAGTTCAATATCACAAATTTCCATCAGAACATTAAGTTCATCATAAATGCTTGAAGCATAGACAAAATCTAAACCACAGAAATTATATGATTCTCTAATTAGTTTATAATCATTATAGCCTAGTCGTGATATATCAGAATTCATAAGTGTATTGTTGAAAGTTGTTTTGTCGTTTTTATATGTATTGATATTTGATCTTAATCTTCTTGAAAATTCTACAAGTCCATTTTGATCGTTATTAATAACTTCATTTAAAACAAATAAACCCACAACTGGATATTTTATGAATCCTGTTTTATATTCATATTCATTATTTAAGTCCGTTGTCTTATATAAGTCATAATCGACTTGGCCTTTCATGTAATTAAAATTAATCTCATCAAGAATCATTCCATCTAGTTCTTGATTCATAAAACTAGTCTTTAAGGCATCGATATCCTCATACCATTTAATCTCAAAATTAGGATTATTACTATCTTGAAGATACTTAATAACATAATCATTTACAGTATTTTGTCCTAAAACTCCAAGCACACCTCTTCTAAGTGTCTCTTTAGTTGAAATGATGTTATATGTTCCATATTCGATAATTGCTAAAAGTTTATATTCACAACCTTTTAAACAGCTATTAATGCCAACGTTTAATGGAGCAATAATAATATCATGTTTTTCTTCATCAAAAGCATGAGCGAAAGTATCAACACTGCTGCTGTTTGTAATTGAATAATCATCATTTAAAAATGGCAACAGTGTTAATGCCGCACTGGACTTATAGGTCAATATTGAATATGAGCTACTGTTGTCATCATAATGAGCAATAGGCCTACAAGCGCACATCATTAATGCCAACAATAAAAGTATTACTTTTTTAAACATGATTATTTATTGATCTCTTTTTTAAATTCCTTTATAGCTTCTTCGATTGTTAAAGTTGTATTTCCTTCTTTACCATATCTGCGGATATTTACGGTTTTGTTATCTTTTTCATTATCACCCACTACTATTTCAACTGGAATCTTTTTAAGTTGTGCTTCTCTAATACGATAACCTAATTTTTCATTTCGATCATCAACTTCAACTCTAAAGCCATTTGAAGCAAATTGTTCTTTCACTTTATATGCATAATCAGCGTGAATTTCTGAATTTACTGGAATAATTTCAATTTGCTTAGGAGCTAACCATAAAGGCATAGCGCCTTTAGTTTCTTCAATTAAGAAAGCAGTAAATCTATCGAATGTTCCAAAGATAGCTCTATGAATTACAACTGGTACTTGTTTTTCACCATTTGAATCAATATAGTTCAATTCAAATCTACGAGGTAGTAAAAAGTCTAATTGACAAGTAGATAAAGTAACTTCTGGTCCAATAGCGGGCTTGACTTCAACATCTAGTTTTGGTCCATAGAATGCTGCTTCACCTATTGCTTCTTCATAAGGCATACCTATTTCATTTAGTACATCTCTTAATTTATTTTCAGCTTCATTCCACATTTGATCATCATCAAAATATTTTTCTTTATCAGCAGGATCTCTTAATGACAATCTAAATTTATAGTTCTTTAAGCCAAAGTCTTTATAGACATCAAGGATTAAAGTTACAACACGTTTAAACTCTTCGCCAATTTGATCAGGTCTAACAAATAAATGGGCATCATTTTGACACATGCATCTAACTCTTTCTAGACCTTTAACAGCACCAGAAGCTTCATATCTGAAATCAGTCGCAAATTCGCCAATTCTTACTGGTAAATCACGATATGAATGTAATTTGCTCTTATAAATAATCATATGATGAGGACAATTCATTGGACGAAGTACAAATTCTTCTTCATCAACTTTCATTACTGGAAACATATTTTTTTGATAATGATCCCAGTGTCCTGAAGTTACATATAATTGTTTAGTGCCTACACATGGTGTATAGACATGATCATATCCTAAAGCTCTTTCTTTTTTATAAATATAATTTTCAAGTTCTTTTCTAATAACAGCACCGTTTGGAAGCCACATAGGCATACCAGCACCAACAAGTGGTGAAGTCATAAAGATTTCTTGATCTTTTCCAATTTTACGATGGTCTCTTTCCTTAGCTTCTTCTAATTCTTTTAGATGAGCATTTAAATCTTCTTCATTCTCATAACAAACACCATAAATTCTTTGAAGCATCTTATTCTTAGCATCATTTTTCCAATAAGCACCAGAAGCCTTTAATAATTTGAAATACTTCAATTGTTTAACTGATTCAACATGTGGACCACGACACAAATCAGTAAAATCGCCTTGTGTATATGTTGAGATAACAGTTGTATCTTCATCCATGTTATTAATTAAATCAATTTTATATGGATCATCTTTAAACATTTCTAATGCATCTTTTTTTGATATTTCATTACGAACAATTCTTTTACCATCTTTAGAAATTTTTTTCATTTCTTTTTCAATAGCTGGAAAATCAG
The DNA here is from genome assembly GCA_017404205.1 of Erysipelotrichaceae bacterium. Taxonomy (GTDB): domain Bacteria; phylum Bacillota_I; class Bacilli_A; order Erysipelotrichales; family Erysipelotrichaceae; genus Colivicinus. Next base: position 19,306 of record JAFRCV010000010.1, on the reverse strand, counting down.
CTTCAGAAACTACCTTATCGCCTAAATCAATATCATAATAAAAACCTTCTTTAATAACTGGGCCAACCCAAAACTTAGCTCCAGGATAAAGATGAGAAATTGCTTGTGCTAATAAATGAGCACAAGAGTGATTAAGAACATTTAATTTTTCATTAGCTTTAATATCAATCATAATACCCCCAAAAATAAAAGGTGGTAAAAGGGCGCAATGCGCGGTACCACCTTAATTTCTAACTTGAACTCTTAACGCGAGTAACGTCTTTTATTAGAAGATCTCCTGAGTAGTAATCATATTGTTTAGTAGTTGTTTGCACCATCCACAACCTCTCTTTAACATTGACAATATAATCATGTCTCATTCATCGATATACTTAAATTATGAACCAATTAGTTTTTCTTTTCAAGCAATTTAATAATCTTCTTTAGTGCTTTTAATTCTTCACTTTGTTCTGGTTTTTTTGGTTCTTCTTTAACTTCTTCTTTTGGCTTATTCATTTTATTAATAGCTTTAACAACAAAGAATAAAACTAAAGCAACAAGAACAAAGTTTACAACACATTGAATGAATGCGCCATAGTTTAATGTAATATCACCTTTTAATGTTAATGCCAAATCACCAAATGCAACATCACCTGTAATCAAAGCGATAAAAGGCATGATGATATCGTTAACTAATGATGTAACGATTGCCGTAAATGCGCCACCTATTACAACACCAATAGCCATATCTAATACATTACCTTTAACAGCGAACTGTTTAAATTCATCTAAAAATTTTTTCATATGTTTTTTCTCCTTAATTAAATATTAACACATGCCAGATAGGAAATTAAAACAGCTATTATAGCTGTTTTATCCATGAAATATTATTTCATGTCTAGGTTATCAATTACTTAATAACTTATTTAGCTTTTTTAGCTGGAGCTTTTTTAGCAACTGGCTTTTTAGCTACTGCTTTTTTAGCAGGAGCAGCTTTTTTAGCAACAGGCTTTTTAGCTGGAGCAGCTTTCTTAACTACTGCTTTTTTAGCAGGAGCAGCTTTTTTAGCTGGAGCTTTCTTAGCTACTGCTTTTTTAGCAGGAGCAGCTTTCTTAGCTGGAGCTTTCTTAGCTACTGGCTTTTTAGCAGGAGCAGCTTTCTTAGCTGGAGCTTTTTTAGCTACTGCTTTTTTAGCAGGAGCAGTTTTTTTAGCAACTGGCATATCTTTTCCCTTTCTTTAATTATCGATAAATAAAAATATTCATCTAATTAAAATTATATATCTCTTGATTTTATTTTCAATATTTTGAAAAAAATTTTTTTGAAAAAAATATTTTTTTAAATAAATTCTTTTTTCTTTTTCATTAATGTATCATATGAATTTTGATAATTAATTAATTTATTTTTTTCTTCTTCAACTTTTTCTTTTGGTGCTTTTTCTACAAAACCTTTATTCGCTAAAACGCTTGTAGAGCGCTTTATTTCTGCTTCTAAACGTTGTAACTCTTTTTCTAATTTTTGAAGTTCTTCTTCTTTGTTTACAACTTCTGACATCTTGAAATAAATTTTTCCATTGCTGATTGGACGAACAATTGTTTCATCATTTATTTCTTTTACAACATTTAATTTACACATCTTATTTAATATTGATATTTCATTTTCATTAATATTAAAGCCTTCAATCATTAATACTAATTCTTTTGATGGCTTAATATTATTTTCTGTTTTTATTTCTCTTGTTGTTTTAATTATTTCTAATAAGATGTCTATTTGTTTTGCTTTTGTTAAATCAAAAGATTTTTTTGTTGGCCATGATGCTAAACAAATACTTTCTTTATCACCATGAATTGCTTGATATAACTCTTCTGTAACAAATGGAATAAATGGATGAAGTAATTTAACTATTGCATCTAATACATAAATTAATGTATTTAATGTTTTGTGTTTTTCTTCTTTGTTGTCACTTGTTAAAGTTGCTTTTGTAAATTCAATATATGATGAACAAAAATCATTCCAAATAAAATTCATCAATTCGTTTCCAGCAATTCCTAATTCATAGCGATCTAAATTTGTTGTTGTTTGATCAATGATGTAATCAAGTTTAGAAATAATCCAATGATCTATTTCATTATCAATTGTTGGTTCATTATATTTGTATTCATCATCTATATTCATTAATACAAATCTTGTTGCATTCCAAAGTTTATTGATAAAGTTCCAAGATGCTTCTACTTTTTCGTTTGAATAATTTAAATCATAGCCAGGTGTTGCGTTTGTTGTTAAGAATAACCTTAATGAATCATAGCCATATTTATCGATAACATCAATTGGATCAATTCCGTTGCCAAGAGTTTTTGACATCTTGCGTCCTTGTTCATCTCTTACTAAGCCGTGAATTAAACAATCTTTAAATGGAACACTATTTGTAAAATGTCTTGCGCTTACTGCCATTCTTGCAACCCAGAAGAAAATAATATCATATCCAGTTACTAAACAATTAGTTGGATAATATCTTTTTAAATCTTCTGTTTCTTCGGGCCAACCAAGTGTTGTAAATGGCCACAGAGCACTTGAAAACCATGTATCCAAAACATCTTCATCTTGAATATAGTTTTCAATATCTTTTGGAGGATTGTATTCACAATATATTTCACCAGTTTCTTTATGATACCAAACAGGAATTCTGTGTCCCCACCAAAGTTGTCTAGATATGCACCAATCTTCAATGTTCTCAAGCCAAGATGCAAATGTTTTTTCAAATCTAGCAGGATAGAAATTTATTTTTGTATTTGGATTTTCTTGTGCCTTTAATACATCATCAGCTAAAGGCTTCATCTTAACAAACCATTGTTTAGATAGATATGGCTCAACCATTACATCTGTTCTTTCAGAGAAGCCGACATTATGTATAATGTCTTCAATTTTTACAAGTTGACCTAGTTCTTTGATTTTTTCAACTGTCTTCTCTCTTGCTTCATAACGATCTAAGCCTTTTAAATCTCCAGCCAATTCATTCATCGTACCATCTTCATTCATACAAATAGGCATATCCAATGAATGTCTTAACGCTATTTGATAATCATTAGGATCATGAGCTGGTGTGCATTTCATTGCTCCAGTTCCAAAACCAATTTCAATATACTCATCACCAATAATTGGCAAGATATCACCATTAGCAGGGTTGATACACTTTTTACCAATCAAGTGATTTAATTTTTCATCTTTAGGATGAACAACAACACATACATCACCATACATCGTTTCTGGTCTTGTTGTCGCAACATCAAATGTTTCATCGCTATCAACTACTTTATATCTAAAGTAATACATTTTACCTTTAACTTCTTTATGAATTACTTCAACATTACTTAAAGCTGTTTTAGCTTGAGGGTCCCAGTTGATAACTCTTTTGCCTTGATAGATTAACCCTTCTTTATAATAATCAACAAATACTTTACTAACAGCTTTTGATAAGCCTTCATCAAGAGTAAATCTTTCTTTACGATAATCTACTGATAAGCCTGTCTTGGCCCATTGTTTACGAATGAAATTAGAATATTCATCTTTCCATTCCCAAGCTTTTTGTAAAAATGCTTCTCTTCCAATATCGTAACGAGAAATGCCTTCTTGTTTTAATCGTGCATCAACTTTAGCTTGAGTTGCAATACCTGCATGGTCCATACCAGGAAGCCATAAACAATCATAGCCACGCATTCTTTTATAAAGAATAATTGAATCTTGTAAAGCATTATCTAAAGTATGGCCTATATGAAGTTTACCTGTTACGTTTGGTGGAGGTATAACCATACAATATGGGCTTTTACTTAAATCCCCAGAATTAAAATATCCCTTCTCAATCCATTTTTGATATTTGCCATCTTCTACTTTTTTAGCATCATATTTAGTTTCTAACATAAATCCTCCTAAAATAAATAAAAGGTGGTAAAAGGGCGCAAACGCGCGGTACCACCTTATTTTTTACTTAAACTCTTAACGCGAGTAAACGTATATATTTACTACTATTTCAATATATAGGCTCCAAGACTACTTTTCATTATTGCCTTGTATCCTTTTCAGCAAACAGAATATCTCTTATTACCAGCAATAATTACTTCCTTCTTTTCTTAACCTTTTTAATTTTAATATATAAGCCAACAAATAATCAATTACTTATAAGACTTAATATCGATAATTTGATATCTATCAGAAAGTAAATCTTTTACTTTATCACTATCAATTTCATCAACACGAATAACAATATTGATTGCCTCATTTCTTTCAACCACTAAATGCGTAATCGAAATATTATTGTTTGCAAAGATTGTTGCAATATCTCTTAAAATACCTGGTTGGTCATTTTCAATTGTCACAACAACTCTTGTGCCTTTATTGTAGTAGCCTTGAACTTCAATAAAAGCATTAAAGATATCTTTTTGGGTTATAACGCCAATTAAAAATCCTTGGTCAACAACTGGTAGTGTAAATACTCTAGTTTCCATCATTAATGCAGCAGCTTCTTCAAGCAATGCATTAGGACCAATTGATTTAATATCTTTAAGCATAATGTCGCCAATAGTAGTTTTATTTAATAAATAATTAATTTCATGAATTGAAAGAGAAGTCGCCTTACTTGGAACATTTTCAGCAACTATTCTTTCAGTAATTAAACCAACTACATGATTTGATTTATCGACAACAGGTAGACGATGAAAATTATTATTTTGAAATATATCTACAGCATTTGATACTACATCATCAGGTGTGATTGTGATTGGATTTTTTGTCATTACATCTTTAACAAACATACTAACCTCCTAAATAAAGTTTTTGTACCTTTTCGCTTTCTGCTAATTCTTTGCCTGTACCTTCTAAAGCAATTTTTCCGGTTTCCATAACATAAGCGTGACTTGCGATAGCTAATGCCATATTAGCGTTTTGTTCAACTAAGAATATTGTTGTTCCCTTTTCATTTATCGTCTTTATTATATCGAAAATATTCTTAACAAGTAATGGTGCAAGTCCCATACTTGGTTCATCTAACAACATTATTTTTGGTTTTCCAACAAGCGCTCTAGCCATTGCCAACATCTGTTGTTCACCACCAGATAATGTTCCAGCTAATTGTTTTGATCTTTCTTTAAGAATTGGAAATAAAGAATAAATATAATCATATTCTTCATCTTCAATATTTTTTCTTTGATAAGCGCCCAAAAGAATATTTTCATTTACACTCATTTTTTGAAAGATACGACGACCTTCTGGAACTTGAATGATACCTCTTTTAACTATCTCTTCACTACTCATCTTTAAAAGATTTTCACCATCTAATAGAATTTCACCACTTGTTGGACTTAGTAATCCAGATATTGTATGCATGATAGTTGTCTTGCCTGCTCCATTTGCGCCTATCAATGAACATATCTCATTATCATTGATTGTTATATTAACATTTTTAACGGCTTCAATCATGCCATAACTTACAGATAGATTTTTAATCTCTAGCATTATTCACCTCCCAAATAAGCTTTAATAACTTCTTTATTGTTTTGAATTTCTTCAGGAGTTCCATGAGCTAATGTCGTGCCATAGTTCAATACAGTTATCTCATCACAAATTCCCATGACAAATTTCATATCGTGTTCAATCAACAAGATTGCAATATCAAAATGATCACGAATGTCTTTTATTGTATTCATAAGTTCAGCAGTCTCACTTGGATTCATACCTGCAGCAGGTTCATCAAGTAAAAGTAGCAAAGGATTACTTGCAAGTGCACGACAAATTTCAAGTCTTCTTTGACCACCATATGGAAGTGAGCTTGCAAGATGATCTTTATAATCTTGAAGTTTAAATATATTCAATAATTCTAGTGCTTTATCATAGGCTTGCTTTTCTTGTTTACGAAAAGCAATAGATTTGATAATTCCAGAAGCAACTGAATATTCAATTGAATTATGCATGCCAATTAAAACATTATCTATTACGGATAAATTGTCGAATAGACGAATATTTTGGAATGTTCTTGCAATGCCGGCTTTATTAACTTCAACAGTCGATAATTTATTTATTTCTTTACCATTTAATTCAATTGTTCCTCTACTTGGCTCATATACTTTTGTTAACATATTGAAGACTGTTGTTTTACCAGCACCGTTAGGACCAATTAAGCCAACAATTTGATGTTTATTAATGACAATATTAAATCGATTAACTGCTGTTAAGCCACCAAAATCAATTCCTAAATTTCTAACTTCTAATACAGGGATATTATTCATTGTCTATTACCTCCTTAGAAGTTTTTTTCTTATTCTTAAATTCTTCTATCTTTTGTTTAATTAATTTGTTGTTTGTTATTAGCATAATACCAATTAAAATCAATGAATAAATAATCATACGATATGATTCAAATGATCTTAATAATTCAGGAAGAATAAATAATGCACTTGTTGAAACGATTGTTCCAACAATATTGCCTAAGCCACCGAGCACAACATACACAAGTATTAATATTGATTGATTAAAACTAAATTTTGCGGGAGCTAAAGTTGAAAAATTAAGACCATATAAAGCGCCTGCTGCTCCTGCAAGTCCAGCGGATAGGACAAATGCTAACATTTTTGTTTTTGTGACATTGATGCCAACAGATGCTGCAGCAATTCTGTTATCTCTTGCTGCCATAATTGCACGGCCGTATTTTGAATTCATTAAATTAAAAATAATAAATAAAGTTATCAGTATCAAAACAATTCCCACAGTAAAAGTTGAAATTCTTTCAGTACCTGAAGCGCCTATTGGACCGCCTAAAAGGACTTTACCACTATCACTTAAATTAAGTTTATTTTCTATAAAAGAGAATTGAATTCCTTTTTCATCAAATCCTAAATAAATATTATTTAGAATTGAAGCTATTATTTGACAAAAAGCTAAAGTAACAATCGCTAAATAGTCTCCTTCAAGTTTTAAGACAGGTATGCCAATCAAAAAACCAAATATCGCACTCATTATTGTTCCAAATATTATCGCTAAAATAAGCCTTAAAATTGCATTAGGAATAGCACTAGCTAGTAGTCCTGATAAACAAATAGCACTATAAGCACCAATTGACATAAATCCAGCATGACCTAATGACAATTCGCCAGATAGTCCAACACAAAGATTCAACGCCAAGGCAGCAACTATATAACAAGTACATGGGACAAGTAAATTTTTAAACAAAGAAGAAATATTCCCTGTCTTTAATAAGATTTCACATATTAGATAAATAACAATTACTAAGCCATATGCAAGATAGCTTTTTTTATTTAAAATATTTTTCAAAATATTATTCTTTTTCATAACAAACCTACACTTTCTCATTAACTTTCTTACCTAAAATTCCAGCAGGTTTGATAAGTAAAACAATAATCAAAACAGCAAAGACAATTGCATCAGATAATTGCGTAGAAATATACGCTTTAGATAGATTCTCAATAATTCCTAATAGTAAGCCACCAACAAAAGCACCAGGAATTGAACCAATGCCCCCAAATACAGCAGCTGTGAAAGCTTTAATTCCAGGCATTGATCCTAAAGTTGGCGAAACAGATGGATATGTTGAACATAGCAATACTGAAGCAATTGCTGCAAGTCCTGAGCCAATAGCGAAAGTAATTGAAATTGTTCTATTGACATTGATTCCCATAAGTCTAGCAGCATCTTTATCTTCTGAACAAGCACGCATTGCCCTACCAGTTTTTGTGTTATTTATAAACAAGGTCAAAACAATCATGATGACAATACATGAAACAATTGTTAAAACATTTATATAAGAAATATTCAGTTTTCCATCAAATAGACTAAATGATTCATTACCAACAATCGAAGTAAAGAATTTTGGAGAAGATGTCCATATTAGTTGAGCAAAGTTTTGCAAGAAATAAGAAACACCAATAGCTGTTATTAATACAGCTAATGAAGATGCGTTTCTAAGCGGTTTATAAGCCAATTTTTCAATAATTACACCAAGCAATGTACAAACAACTACTGACATAAAAACAGCTAAAATAGCTGGCATATTAAAGCGATTTAACGCAAAGAAAGCAACATAAGCGCCAACCATAATAACATCGCCATGCGCAAAATTAAGCATCTTCGCAATGCCATAAACCATTGAGTATCCTAACGCAATAATTGCATAAACAGAACCCAAACCAATTCCTGATATTAAATAAGATAAAAATACCATAACAATTCTCCATTTAAACAAGTAGAGCTTATCAAAAGATAAGCTCTACTTAATCATTATTATTCAGCAGCAGTATATGCACCGTTTTCAATAATAACAGCTTTAGGTGATTTAGAAACTTCACCTTTTAAATTCCATGTTGCCTCACCTGTCAATCCATCAAAAGACATAGTTGTGAATTGCTTGATTAAAGCATCACAAATTTCTTCAGCAGTATTCGTTCCATCAACACCAGCATTTTTGCATGCTTGATAAATTGCATAGACAGCATCATAAGCATCAGCACCAAATTGAGTAGGAACACTACCACCAAATTTTGCCTTAAATGCATTAACAAAATTAACTGTCTTTTCATCATCACTATCAGCAGCAAATGGTGTTAATAAATATACGCCTTCAGCAAGTTCAACATTGAAACCTTCTTGTGTTAAGATGCCATCCATACCATCAACACCAAAGAAGATTGGCTTATAATTCATACCATCAGCTTGTGTTAAGATACTAGCAGCTGGGCCATAATAAATAGGAAGGAAAACAACATCTGCTTCAGCATTCATTGAAGCATTTAATTGAGTTGAATAATCACTGTCAGTATTAATAAATGATCCTTCATACACAACATTTAAGCCAATCTTTTCAGCTTCAGCTTTAAATGTTTGATAAATAGCCGTTGAATAATCATCATCAGAACGATAAATAATTGCGACTTTATCACCAAGTTCATTTTGTTTGATGTAATCAGCAGAAGCTACACCTTGGTTAGGGTCAGTAAAACATACTTGGAAACAGTTGTCATAAACCATATTGTTTGTATAAACCAAGCCAGGATTTGAACCACTTGGAGTTAAAGCAAATATACGATCATTGTAATAATCTTCAGCAACAGCTAGTCCTGCACCTGAAGTTGTTGTATAAATTGAAACTTGCATGCCCCAATCCTTTAATACGCCATAAGCATTTGGTGATTTTTCAGGATCAGCTTCATCATCTTCAAAACGTAATTCAAAGAATTCTTTTCCTTCAAGTTCATTGATTTCTTCAACAGCTAATAAAGCAGCATGATAGACATCATTACCATAAACAGCAGCGCCACCGCTTAATGGTCCAGATCCACCAATTTTAATAGTTGTTGGATCGCCACTTCCTTTATCGCTTCCACAAGCAACAAGAAGAAGTAATGCAAATAAAATAGCTAATAATTTTTTCATAACCTTTCCCTTCTATATGAAATATCTAACTAGATACTCAAAATAAAAGATGAGCATTGATAACTTCAGCTCATCTAAATAACAATCATAACTGAAACATTATCAATATTACGCAACAATAACAAGGCCACATAAGACTTGTAGTCGAATAATAATGACAATAATTTCATTGATGCTTTTTATACATCGTTCAGTTAGTCTTTTCATAAATCTATAAAAAAATACTAACATTATAATTTAATACAGTCAATTGATTTTGATATGTTTTTTCAATAAAATGTAAATTTTTTCATTATGGAACGCGATAATATATCGGTTCACTTGCGTTATTGATATATACAGGACCAATAATCGTAGTTCCTAAATAGTTACCTTGTAAAGCTAAATTGTCGCCTAGATAAATAGCCCAATGTTCTATTCCTAAGCCACCGTCTGCATAATATATGACATCACCAAGCATTGGCTCACTAACTTCATAGGCATTGGCTATTTTATGTTCCTTACCTTGATACATTTCAACGAATAAAGAAGCGATATAGAAACAAGTGCCTGGTTTCCCCACTAAGAAATTAGCGATATCCCATGCAGAATTAAGACTTGTCAAATTAGTTTTTCCATTCTCTAGACTGTTTTCAATATTCTTTGATACTGTTTTAATCTTATTGTCTAAGAATTTCGCTAAATAATTCAAAGTCTTTGTGTCTTTTATGGCCGTTCTTGGAACATTTAAAATAGTTGAAGGAGATGCAATGTCGACTGCAAAAACACTTTTAAAAGGAGCTGTAAGTACTTCAGCATTTACTTCAAGTATCGGAGTTTGTATCAATAAGGCACATATTAGTCCAATTGTAATTAATATTCTTTTAAATACCATAAACCTTTTTCTTGATAAGGTCTTTCAAATTATCGATATTTTTGCCACTGAGGCAACTACATATTACAAATTCTTTTGTATCTGTATTTAATTTTTCGCCAATCAGTTTAACTTGATTAGTGATTTGATTATTTGATAATTTGTCAGCCTTATTTAAAACATACAAGCTATCAATGTGATTGTAATTTAGATATTCAATCATATCTAAATCATCATCATTAGGCACACGACGAATATCTAAAATAACAACACACAATTTAATAGCTTTTCTATTTGTGAAGTATTCCTCCATCATTTCGCCAAATTCTATTATTTGTCGATCTGATAATTTGGCATAGCCATATCCTGGAACATCACAAATAGTATATATATCATCATAATTAAAGAAATTCAACAATTTTGTTTTGCCTGGCGTTTTACCTACATAGGCAACTTCACCATATAAAGCATTGATTAAAGAAGATTTGCCAACATTACTTCGACCCACAAAAACAACTTCCTTTTCACTATCAGGATAACTGTTTAAATTATTTGCTGAAGTAATAAATTTAATCATTATTTAACAAAAGCCTCTTTAATAACATTATCTACTTTGTCACAAGGAACAAATTCAATTGATTCCTTAACAACACTAGGTAGTTCATCTAAATCTTTAACATTTCCTTTTGGAATTATAATCTTTTTAATTCCTGAACGATGAGCAGCTAAAGACTTTTCTTTTAAGCCACCGATTGGTAAAACATTACCTCTTAAAGTTACTTCACCCGTCATTGCAATATTTGAGTTTACAGGTGTTTTTGTAATTGCCGAAACAATTGCTGTTGTCAAAGTAACCCCAGCAGAAGGACCATCTTTTGGAACGGCGCCTTCAGGAACATGAATATGAATATCATGCTCTTCAAAGAATTTGATCGCAATACCATATTTCTTAGCATTTGCCTTTATATAGTCTAATGCGATTTCTGTTGATTCCTTCATAACATCGCCAAGTTGGCCAGTGACAATAAGCTTACCCTTACCTTCAAAATAATTAACTTCAACTGGTAAAATATCACCACCAAATTGCGTATAGGCAAGCCCTGTAACAACGCCAATTTGATTAGTCTTTTCTTTTTGACCATAATCAAATTTTTCATTGCCAAGCCACTTTTTAACTATAGGCTTAGTAATCTTAATAGAACGTTTATTATTCTTTAATACTTCAAGAACACTCTTTCTACATAAAGCGCCAATTATTCTTTCAAGTTGACGTACACCAGCTTCTCTTGTGTAATGTCTTATTAAATAATAAATAATATCATCATCAATTGATATTTGTTTTTCATTTAAGCCATTGATTTCTCTTTGTTTCTTAATTAAATGATTTTTCGCAATCATTAATTTTTCAACTTCAGTATATGAACTTAAATTAATAATCTCTAAACGATCAATTAATGCAGCTGGAATATTCTCCATATAGTTAGCTGTTGCGATGAATAAAACATCACTTAAATCATATGGTTCTTCTAAGTAATGATCTGAGAACTGATTATTTTGTTCAGGATCTAATACTTCAAGCATCGCACTGCTTGGATCGCCTTTATAATCAGCGCCCATTTTATCTATTTCATCAATTAAGAAGACAGGATTTAATGTAGCAGCTTTTTTCATTCCTTGAATGATTCTTCCAGGTAATGAACCAAGATAAGTTCTTCTGTGTCCACGAATTTCTGCTTCATCTTTTACGCCACCTAAAGAAATCTTCACAAATTTTCTATCAAGTGCTCTAGCTACTGATTTTGCCAGTGAAGTTTTACCTACGCCTGGAGGACCAACAAGACAAATAATTGGTGATTTTAAAGAATTTGTCATTTGCTTAACAGCTAAATATTCAAGAATTCTTTCTTTTACCTTTTCAAGTCCATAATGATCTTCATCTAATATTTTTTGGACAAGATTTAAATCATCATTGTCTTTTGATTTTTGCCACCAAGGCACATTTAAAAGCCATTCAAGATATGATCTAATAACACCTGTTTCTCCACTTGAAGGTGGTAACATTTCATAATGTTTGAATTCTTCTCTAGCTTTAGCTTTAACATTTTCTGGATAAGGATTATTTTCTAATTTTTCTTTTAGATCATCGATATCACTGCCACCACTGCTATCGCCTAATTCTTCTTTTATAGCTCTTAATTTTTCTCTTAAATAGTAATCTTTTTGACCTTCTTCAATTTTCTCTTTTACTTTTTCATTTATTTCTCTTTCGATAGCATCCATTTGTTTTTCCTTAGAGATATATTCAAGCATCATCTCTAAACGATTCTTAACAGATAATTCTTCAAGATATTTTTGTTTCTCTTCAATATTTTGAATATAGACTTGAGCAAAAGTATCAACAAGTGAAGACGCTAATTGAGCATCAAATTCAACAACACCACCAATTGGAAAACCTGGTCGTCCATATTTTTGAGCAACAACATTAAATTCTGTTAAAGCTTTCTTACAAATAACCTTGATTGATAGTTCATCACTTATATCTTCATTTAAAACTTCAACACTTACATGTTTTACATTGTCTTTGACATAATGATTATTGATTCTTACTCTTGAAACACCAGCAAAAACAACTTTAAGATGATCACCACGATTTCTACTTGATTTAATACGGCATAATGTACCATATGTATATAAATCTTCCGCTTTTGGTGAATCAATACTTAAGTCTATTTGTGATACAAGAACCATATCTAAGACATTCTCAAGTGCATAATTAACGGCTCTAACACTATCATCTCTTCCTACTTCAATAGCTATTTCTTGAAGGGGAAAGACAATTGCACCTCTTGTGCATAATAAAGGATAATCAATAAATTCCATAAATTTCCTCCTTCTATATTAAAAGACGCGAAGCGCCTTTATTATTTATTTTTAAGAATTTCAATTGTCTTAGTGATTTTTAAATCATCTTTGACATTTTTAACTGTTACATATTTTTTAACTTCTTCTTTGTCCATCTTATACATATCAGCTAATTCGTCATAATGTTTTTCAATATCTTCATCACTAATTTCAACATTTTCAGCTTTTCCAACAGCTTCTAAACATAAAGAAGTTTTAACTCTTCTTGAAGCCATAGGTTCTAATACCTTTTTCATTTCTTCATTGTTTTGACCAATGATTTTTTGATATTGTTCCATTGAAATTCCTTGATACATTAGTCTTTGTGCTTGTTCTTGGAACATGTTGTCAACTTCTGTATCAATCATTACTTGTGGAATATTAACTTCACACATTTCTGATAAATTATCTAATAGAGCTTCAGTTGCTGTATTTTCCGCTTCAGACTTTTTAGCATTTAGTTTTTGCTCTTTTAAATAATTCTTATATTCGTCAACAGTATTTACATTGTCAATCTTTAAATCTTTAACAAATTCATCATCAAGAGTTGGTAACACTTTTCTTTTGATTTCATGAACTTTAACTTTGAAGACAACTGGTGCACCCTTTAAATCATCAACGTGATAGTTTTCAGGGAATGTAACATTGATTTCTTTTTCTTCTTCAGCTTTCATACCAATCAATTGATCTTCAAAGCCTGGAATAAATGAATTAGAACCAATGACTAAATCATAATTTTCACCTTTGCCACCTTCAAAAGCAACACCATCTTTAAAGCCTTCAAAATCAATTACGGCTGTATCGCCAGATTCAACACTTCCTTCTTCTTTTAATTCTAAATCGGCTTTTCTTTCAAGAACGCGATTGATTTCTTCATCTAATTCTTCATCACTTACAGATACATCAGGTTCTTCATATTTTAAGCTCTTGTAGTCACCTAATTTAACATCAGGTTTAATTGGACAATTAAATTCCATTACTACTTTATCATTATTTAACTCTTTAAAATCTAAATTTGCACGATCAATTAGTTCAACATCATGTTCTTTTAATACTTCTTCAAATGTAGAATTAGTTAAACTATTTGCAGCTTCTAAATTGATTTCGCCTTCACTAATATATTTTTTAGCTAAAGTTGTAGGTACTTGTCCTTTTCTAAAGCCTTTGATTTGTAGATTTTTAGATAATTTGTTAAAAGCTTTATTTTTTGCTTCTTCCCATTTTTCACCAGCTATTTCGACAGTAATACTAGCTTTACCATCTTCAATTTTTTTATACTCTGACATAAGTCCTCCTTGAAAATAAACGCTTAGTTATTATATCAAAAACCACAAAATAATACTATAAAAGGCTTGCTAAATAAGTGTTAATATAAAGTCAGAACCTTTAAAAATTAATTATAAAGCTTCAAATAAGCACTTAAAGTCAATTAAATGTCCTCCAAGGTAGAATAATAAATAAGCTAGAGATATCGCTGGTCCAAAGGCTATCTTTTTAGTTTTAAGTATTATGATAAAAAATATACCTATTATAGAAGATAAGAAAACAATAAATAATGAAGATAATAAATCAAAATATAAGCATATTAAAAATAGCAGTTTTATATCGCCACCCCCTATGCTTTCTTCTTTTGTTATATTCTTCATAATTATTGATAATAAATAAATTGATAGGCTTATGATGAAACTACTTAGTATTCCTTCAAGCATTAAATGCCAATCCATTCTAATTAATGAAAAAATAAGCCAATTAATTACACCAACAATAATATATTCATTTGGAATAATGTAACAATTAATATCCACTAAAGATAAGCCAATCAAAATGCCCACTAAGATAATTCTTTCCAAAAATGTCAAATCAATTATTCTAGTCTTTAAAAAAATCAAGACAAACAAAGTTGCAGTGATAATTTCAACTAATAAATGTTGTATCTTGTGTTTATTAGGACAATGACAACATTTTACTTTTAGAATATTATTAAAAAAGCTTTTAAAGCCTAATTCGTGAACACAAATATCAAAACAATTCCTTTCATGATTGTCATCTAAGCTTGCAATCATATCACAAGATACACAATCAATAAAACCGCCAAAAAGACCTCCCAAAATAAACATCAGGATAGATAAATATATCAGTAACACTGTTTCATCATTTGCGATCATTATTATTACTTCTTCAATTAAATAAATATTCTTTATAAGCAAATCAATAATAAAATAAATTACCATATAAAAACCATAGAGTAACTTAATACATATAGTTGTTGGTAAATTACTCTATTTTATTATTATTAAATTGTTTTAAATATCCTCAAATATTTATAAATCAAATATTAATGCTTAAATTTTTTAGGAAAAATATGTTGTAGAATTCAATAAATTGCTATTTGTTAAAAGCGCAATTAATATAATCAATAATCTTGATAGCGATCTCTATCCCTTCTTCTTCATTCATGTTGATAGGCAAATTCATAATCATTTCCTTATATAGCAAATCTAGGGCTATCTTTGCCTTACTAGGTTCTTTTAAATAATAATCATTTAAATGCTTTTTGCCACTTAAATAGCCATCAGATTCTTCAATAGGCAATTGATATTTTGGAATAAATTCAAATAATAAGCCATCCTTATCCATTTTTATTTCTTCACCTATTTCTTGTCTTATCAAAGAGTCTACTAACAATACTTTAGCGTTAATAAAACCTTTTGAAGTTAGATATTCATTACAAAGGTCAATATACTCTCTTAAATTCTTTTTATTTAATTGATCAACTGCGATTAATTGTTTTTCATTAGTAGAGTATAAGAAATCTTCAATCATCTCATCATTCATGATAAATGGATTGTTTTTATGAAAGTTGTCATAAATAGATAAAAGCTTTTCATTAAAATCTTTTGGAAGATATGGTGCTCTTAATTCTTCTTCAACTATAGATAATGCTTTATTAATATCATTATTTTTGATAAGTTCATTAATTTTGTTTAAGATATCATCATAATAATTCATAAGAAAATTCTATCATAAAGCACATCTATTAGATAATATTCAATTATAATAATGTAGGAGGATTTGAAATGGAGATTTTAGATGATATTAAATATGTAGGCGTTAATGACCATAAAATTGATTTATTTGAAGGACAATATAAAGTCCCTAAGGGCATGGCGTACAATTCTTATGTAATAATTGATGAAAGAATCGCAGTATTAGACACTGTAGATAAAAATTTCACTGATGAATGGCTAGATAACATTCAAAAGGCACTTGGAGATAGACAACCAGACTTTTTGATTGTTCAACACATGGAACCAGACCATAGCGCAAACATCGCTAATTTTATATCTATTTATAAGGATGCATTCATTGTCGCAAGTGATAAAGCTTTTATGATGATGAAGAATTTTTTTGGAAACGATTTTGTGGAAAGACAGATTAGAATTGCTAATGGTGATCAATTAGATTTGGGAAAACACAAACTAAAATTTGTTTCAGCACCTATGGTTCATTGGCCAGAAGTTATGATGACTTATGATGAAACGGATAAATTATTTTTTTCTGCTGATGCATTTGGCAAATTTGGCGCATTAGATATTAATGAAGATTGGCTAGAAGAAGCAAGAAGATATTATATTGGCATAGTTGGAAAATATGGAACACAAGTACAAAACTTATTAAAAAAAGTAAGCGGACTTGAAATAAATATGATTCTTCCACTTCATGGACCATTATTAAAAGACAACCTTGCATATTACATTAATTTATACAATATTTGGTCAAGCTATGAAGCTGAAAAAGATGGAATAGTTATTTGTTACACATCAGTTTATGGACACACCAAAAAGGGAATTGATTTATTAGTGAATAAATTAAAAGAAAGTAATATTTCAGATATTAAAACATATGATTTAGCTAGATGTGACATGTCTAAGGCTGTTAGCGATGCGTTCGCCTATTCAAAAATAATTCTTGCAACAACAACATATAATGCTGATATATATCCATTTATGAAAGAGTTTATCAATCATCTAATAGAAAGAAATTTTCAAAATAAATATATTGGCATCATTGAAAACGGATCATGGGCACCAATGGCTGCCAAGACAATTAAAGAAATGTTTGAAAAATCAAAGAACATTTTCTTTTTAGAGCCTATTGTCACTATCAAATCAGCATTAAATATTGAATCAGAGAATAAAATAGAAGAATTAGCTGAAAAAATATCTAATTGTCAAATTGAAAAAGATAGCTTGTCAGTAAATGAAGATAGTTTAAATAATGATACAGATATTAAGAAAAAATATGTCTGCAAAATATGTGGATATGTTTATGAAGGAAATGAACTTCCAGAAGACTTTATTTGTCCACTATGTAAACATGGCGCTGATGACTTTGAAGAAATAAAATAATTAATATTAATAAGCCATAATAAAAAATCCCTAAATCAAATGATTTAGGGATTTTATTTTTCTTTAAATCTATTTAGTAGATTCTTTATTTTGTCTTCTTTTTAAGATTAATACACTTGTCAAAGTTATAATTGATAATCCTAACATAATTTCCAAAGCCAATAGACCAAAATTATTTACAGCATTTGGATTATCAACACTAGTATTTGGAACAGTGTATGATCTATCTTTAATATTGAAGCTGATTGTTACATCATCACCATCATTAAATTTAGCGGTTAATGTATGTGTTCCAACAGATAATCTATTTAAGAACGCTGGTTTTAACGCAACAATTACAGAACCAGAACTTAATTCATAATTATTTGAATCAACATCTTTTCCATCAATTACTAATCCAGCAAATGCATCAAATGTCTTGTGGTCATTTACATTACGTTTGAAGACAAATCTGCCATTTAATTTAGATCCTCTTGTCCAATCTTGACCAGCACCAGAATAAGCAGAATATACAACTAAACCGGCTTTGATTTCAACTGCTACAGGAGCACTTGGCAATGTTGTATCTGTTTCAGCATATCTTACTAATACTGTGCCTACTGGTAGGTTTTCAAGTTTAGTTGTTCCTGTTGGAACTCTTGTCCATGTGTTACCACCATCAATAGAATATTCCATACTATCATTAAGACCTGATAATACGCCATCGTTTTCTGTGCTATCAGTTGTATCTATTTTTCCAAGTGCACTTGGAGATTGAGCAGCTGCTTTTGCTTCCATAGTAACACTGATTGCTTCTGAAGGTTTTAAATAAGTTGTTTCAGCTTTTCTAATTAAATAATCACCAACTTTAAGATTATCAATTGTTTCTCCTTCAATAGCAGTCCATGTGTTACCACCATCAGCAGAATATTCCATAGTGTTATCTACACCAGCAACCTTACCATCTTGCGCATCATTAGAACTTGCAAATGTTAGATGCATATTTTCAGCTTTTGGTCCTTCTTGATCAACTTTATCAATTCCAACAGTTACAGTAGCAGCATATGAAGGATTGCTTAAGTTGTTAGCTTTAGTTCTAACTAGATAATCGCCAGGAGAAAGATTTTCAATTTCTACACCTGTAATAGCAGTCCATGTGTTACCACCATCAGCAGAATATTCCATAGTATTATCTACACCAGTAATCTTGCCATCACTAGCTGTTCCTATTGCATTTACGCCAACAGGTGATAGTGGAGCTAAAGGAGTATCCTTAATACCAATAGTTACTGTAACAACAGCACTTGGATAATGATTGATATCGCCTACTTTTCTAAATAAATAACTTCCATGTTCTAAGCCAGTTAACTCACTTACACCACTTGAAACTTTATGCCATGAATTACCGCCATCATTAGAGTATTCCATTGTTTCATCAACACCTGAAATCTTTCCATCTAATTTACCAGATTCGCTTTCATATGTTGGTGTAAGTACATTTGTTAAATCAGGACCATTAGCCTTATCTACTACAACTTGTACACTTTGAGCAGCAACAGCATTATTGTTGTCACCTTCATTTACTTTGTAATAAACAGTATATGTGCCAGCATTTGTAGCTTTTGGAAGATCTTCAGAATAGTTAGTGCCATCTAAGCTATATAATACTTTTCCATAATTTGTTGTAGCTGCATTAACTATAACTTGTTCTGAACCTGTATATTTTAAACCTTCAATTTGACTTGGAGCATTT